>JBNMLJ010000011.1:0-80732 GCA_050874785.1 Lachnospira sp. | reverse complement strand
GATAATCTAGTAAGACCCCTTGAAGACGACGAGGTAGATAGGCAGAAGGTGGAAGTGTGGTGACATATGGAGCTGATCTGTACTAATAGGTCGAGGGCTTAACCGAAGAGGTTAAGGTTTGGATAGAACAAAGAGAGTTATTCTTGAAGGTAAGAGTATGAAAGTACTTGACAGAATACGGATGTATAAGATATATTTAATGTGCAGTTTTGAAGGAGCAATCCTTTAAATAATGAGTTAAAGAACTCAGGTGTAATCCTCGATAGCTCAATGGTAGAGCACTCGGCTGTTAACCGAGTTGTTGTAGGTTCGAGCCCTACTCGGGGAGCTGTAAGAATAATTATGATAGTTTAGTAAGTTGGGCGTGTTGTCCTTCTAGTTCAGTGTTAAGGCTCCATGGTCAAGCGGTTAAGACACCACCCTTTCACGGTGGTATCAGGGGTTCAAATCCCCTTGGAGTCATTTTTTGTTCTTACTATGAATATAATATGTTATGGCGACATAGCCAAGTGGTAAGGCGTGGGTCTGCAACACCCTGATCACCAGTTCGAATCTGGTTGTCGCCTCTTTAACCATCTCACAATTATGTGAGGTGGTTTTTTTGTTATAAAACACATTCCTTATTTTGAAAGATATTTTGGATATATTATTTTACAAAGATTTTTGATATGTTATAATACGCTAAGTAGGTACTATAAATAAGTCAGAGGTAATGGTGAATAATGAATACAACTAACATTTTAAAGCAGTTCACTAAGAATACTGCGGGTAAGTTTACAAGAATTAAATTCACAAAGAACAGCACTATAAGAAAGATTACAGGGATTGCCGCTATTATATCAATAATGGCAGGAATGACAGCCTGTGGTAACAGAACAGAAGCAGTTATAACAGATAATAATGAAGACATAACAAGCTATAAGGAATATGCTACAGTGGAAGAAAGCAAGGCTTCCAAGTTCCAATATACAGATTTAACAATTAATTCGCTTAAATATATGATGACAGAAGCGGCAGTTAAGAATATATATGGTACACCAGTATCAGAATATGAGTCTACAGAGAAGGACTCTAATGCCGATGCGGAATATTCGGAAAAGGTATGTTCTTATAATGATTTAACGCTTATATTTGTAAAGTTCACAGATGACGGCAGAACAGCTGGAAAGAATGAAAATGGTACATATAAGCTGACAGCGGCGGCTTCAGTAAGTGATAAAGATGTATTTTCAAGAGGACTTAAGGTCGGTATGTCCGTTGACTCAATATTAAGCGTATATTACAGGGATAAGGACTATAAGAATAACTATTATACATCAGATGACAGCACAGCAGTGCTTGGTAAATATTTATATGGAAACTTTACACTAGATGAGCTTGACAAGGTTAATACCAAAGATGCGATTGCGTATGGATTGATTAATTTTAATGGCTATGACAGTGATGAAACAGCGGATAATTATATAATAGAATTTACATATTTTGCGCCTGACTATAAAAATGGAACTGCATCAGTAGATGATGATTTTGCGCAGATAGCATTTGACATAGATAACAATGGCATAATTACAGCTATCAGGTGGTACTATTATCCACAGCAGTAGTGGAAATTAAGATAATATTTTAAGAAGGAGAAGGATATGAAGAGATTTTCAAGGTGTGTGCTAATATTAATATTAGTAGCAATTCTTAGTGGAGTAGGCGGATATATGTATGAGAATAAGACAATATATCCAATGTATGAATCGACAACACAGTTATATGTTGTGCCAGGAGAAGAAAATGAAGCTTCAATAAGAGCCAATAATGGCGGATTGAAGGAAGATTTTACTATTATTTTCAAGAGCAGTGTGGTAATATCTGCGGCACAGAAAGTGGCAGGAACATCAGAGGATATAGCGCAGTATTTAACAGTTTCCTCTCCTGCTAACAGTAATATAGTAGAGATTAAATGTGTCAATCCAGACCAGAACACAGCAAAGAAATATGTTGATGCGGTAGCTACAACAGCAGTTAAGACAACATCTATAATACCTGTTAAGTCAATTCAGATATTATCAGAAGGTACATCTACAGGTGTAGCATTTAAGCCGGATTTATACAGAAATACAATTATAATTACAGCCGTTGCAAGTGCGGTATGTCTTTTTATAGAGATAATTGTATGCCTTTGCATAAGTGCATTTAAGTCAAAGGATGAAGATTTTAATCACGAATTTGAATATGAGAGAAGATTTGGTAATGTGGAATATATCGACCACAAGCCAGATTTAATTGAAACATCTAAAGATAAGAAAGAAAAGGCTTCAAAACATTCTAATAAGAAGAATAAAGACGAAGATATTCTTATTAATATAGAAAATGAAAAGTCAGCCTATGAAGCTGATGACGAAGAAGATTTAGACGAGGATATTCTTCGCGAAGCTGCTCAGGACGAAGATATATTAAAAGATACAGATACAATAGAAGAAGCAGAAGACGAGGCTGATTATGAGGCACAGGCGGAAGTGGCAGCTACTATAAGTGAGGATAATGCAGCCAGCACAGAACAGTCTGCCAGTGTGGAAGCACCAGCTAATGCAGAACAATCAGCCAATGTGGAAGCAACGGCTAACGTGGGACAATCAGCCAGCACAGAACAATCAGCTAGTGCCGTAGAAGTAGAACAGCCAGCGCAGGAAGTTAAAGTAGCAGAGCCAGCTAACAAGGAAAGCCAGCCAACACAGGAGGAAGCACCAGCTAATGAGGCAGGTCAGTCAACACAGACGGAAGTACCAGCTAATGAGGCAGAACAGTCAACACAGGCGGAAGTTCCAGATAATGAGGCAGCTCAGTTATCACAGGCGGCTGATACAGCAGTTTCATCTGTTGAAGCAGAAGCTGACAAGGCTCAGGTTAATAATGCAGACAATAATACAGATTTGAAGAATAATGCAGATATGAAGGATAGCGAAGAGGTTAATTCTGAAAGCAGAAAGTTCAGAATTTTAGGTACAATAAGAAAGTAGTTAAAAGGGTGAAGTCGTATGTATAGTGTAAATGTTGACAAATTAGTTAAGACATCAGAAACACAGGCAGAAAGTCTTTTGGAAATAACAGATAATATAATAGAAGGACTTGGAAATCACAAAGCATTTGCAGTGCTTGGCGGTAAGGTGGATACATTTAAAATAGCCTATAATATTATGGAAAAAGGCAACAAAGTGCTTTTTGTGGACGGAGATATAAGGACAGATGTATTCCTTGGAAAGTACAAACTTGGCAAGAGTGCGAAGGGCGTGCTTGATTATATTAAAAGACCAGAGAAGAATGAAGAAATAGTCTGTGTAACTAATCACAAGAATTTGAACCTTATATTTACAGGTATCAATGAAGATGGTGTTGTGACAGATGATGAGATAATGATATTTAAGTCACTTATAGATAAGTATTCTAAAGAATATGATTATATTGTGGTGGACTCAGATGAGGACGGAACACTCGCTGCATTTTGCGGATATGCGGCAATAATAGCTGACAAGGAAACTTACGATGAGGACGAGCTTAATAACAGGGTTTTACAGTTAGAAGATAAGGATTGTAATGTATTAGGAGTTATTATAAGAGAATAGGTCTATGATTAAATTAGAATGTGGCGACATTATTAAAATGAAGAAGAAGCACCCTTGTGGCAGTGACGAGTGGGAAGTTATTAAAGTGGGTGCGGATATTAAGTTAAAATGCTGTGGCTGTATGCACGAAATAATTTTAAAACGTTCGCTTGTTGAAAAAAATACAAAAAAAATACAAAAATCAGCCAATAATGACTTGTAAGAGTTATAATTATGTGCTATAATCAATCCTCGTGATATTATTAATCCTTGTTCTTTTTATATTTTAATAAAAGGGACCTAAAGACCAGAAGGAGGTGCGACGTAGAATGAATAAGTATGAATTAGCATTAGTTGTTAGCGCAAACGTCGAGGATGAAGTAAGAAACGCTACAGTAGAGCAGGTTAAGGAATTAATCACTCGTTTTGGCGGTACAATTACTGATCCAGGTACTTGCGAGAAGAAGAAGCTTGCATACGAAATCCAGCATATGAGCGAAGGATACTACAACTTCATTAAGTTTGAAGCTGATGCAACTACACCAGCAGAAGTTGAGTCAAGAATTCGTATTATGGAGAACGTTATTAGATTCTTAATCGTTAAAGATGGAGAATAATTGATTGACGTTTAGGCTTACAACTCTTTATAGAAGAGGAGAATAAGTATGAACAAAGTTATATTAATGGGTAGACTGACAAGAGAACCAGATGTACGCTATTCACAGAATGCAGATGGCTCTATGGCAGTAGCAAGATATACATTAGCAGTAGACAGAAGACGTGCAAGAAACAATAATGATGAGCAGTCAGCTGATTTTATCAGTTGTGTGGCTTTCGGTAGATCTGGAGAATTTGCTGAAAAGTATCTTCATCAGGGAACTAAGATTGTTGTTACAGGACGTATCCAGACAGGTAGTTATACTAACAAGGATGGACAGAGAGTCTACACTACTGATGTTGTTGTTGAAGAACAGGAATTTGCTGAAAGTAAATCCGCTGCGTCAGGTGAGACAGCAGCATATACACCATCAAGACCAGAACCAAGCGCTGCTGCTGGGGATGGATTTATGAATATTCCTGATGGCGTTGAAGACGAGGGTTTACCTTTCAATTAAGATAGGAGGTAACTTGATATGCCAGATAAGAAGGCTGAAAGACCAGAGGGTCAGATGAGAAGAAGACCAATGCGCAGAAGAAAGAAAGTATGTGCATTTTGTGCTGATGCAAACAAGGCATTAGATTATAAGGATGTTGCTTTATTAAAGAAGTATGTATCTGAAAGAGGTAAGATTCTTCCTAGAAGAATTACTGGTAACTGTGCTAAGCACCAGAGAGCGCTTACAGTTGCAGTTAAGAGAGCTAGACACGTAGCACTTTTACCTTACACAGTAGAATAATTATAATTGCAGGTTAGTATAATCTGCGGTTTAAAGGGCTTTCACAGACGTATATGTTTGTGAAAGCCTTTTTAATATATTGATAATATGCACTGGTGCGAAGCTGTAGTTTATCGCAAGCGGTCAAGCTCGGTACGATAATTGCTTTGCATATTCTTTTTGGTTCCAAACTTTACTTGGGGAAGGTTTAGAACCTATATTTTTAGGAAGATAAGAATAATTGAGTAATTAAGCTTTGAAGATAGAGAATTGTGTAATTGAGCTTTGGGATAGATAATTATTTAATATAGCTTTTAAGACAGGTAAAGTTGTGTTATAATTTGCATATGCGTTTGGGCATAGTAGTGTGCTGTATATAAGCGAGCAGGAATTGAGGAATTAATATGAATAATAAGCAAACAAAGTCATTCAAACCATCTGGCAGGCTTAATTCTATATTTTTATGGCCTGTAGGTCTTGGTATATTACTTGTATTACTTGATATATTATTATGTTTTGTGAGTAGTGTGGCAGCGGCAATTGTTGCAGTATTTATAGTTATATATGCCTTTGTCTGTGCGATGATGATATGCTATTTTCGTCCAAGAATAATAAAGGAGATAGTGGAATTTTCTTCCAATTATTCACAGGTACAAAGACAACTGCTGTATGAGTTAAGCATACCTTACTGCCTTTTGGATAACAAAGGCAATATTTTATGGATGAATGCTTCTATGCAGTCAAGCATTAACAGAAAGAATGATTTTAATAAGAATATTTCAACAATCATACCTGAATTATCAGCCAATGTATTCAGAAATTTTGAGGACTTCAAGGAGATCAGGGTTGCACTTAATGACAGGGATTATCGTGTTGAGATGAAGCGGATAAGTGCTGATATAATTACGCAGGGCGTTAATATTCTTGCCAAAGATTATAATTCTTCGCTTGTAGCTATGTATATGTTTGATGAAACGGATATTAACCAGTACATACAGAAGATAAGAGATGAGAGATTTGTAGTCGGACTTGTATATATAGATAATTATGAAGATGCACTTGAAAGTGTAGATGATGTGCGCCGTTCTTTATTTGTCGGACTTGTAGATAAGAGAGTTAATAAATATTTCTCAGCAGGTGCGGCTATTATAAGAAAAATGGAGAAGGATAAATATCTTGTTGTATTCAGATATAAGTTCCTTGAGAAGCTTCTTGCAGACAAATTCAGCCTTGTGGAAGATATAAAGAGTGTAAAAGTCGGTAATGAAAAGACACTTACATTAAGTATCGCCATAGGAACTGGTGCGGCTGATTATGCCAAGAATTTTGATATTGCCAAGGCGGCTATGGATCTGGCACTTGGACGTGGCGGTGACCAGGCAGTTATCAAAGATGGTGAGAAGATATACTATTATGGTGGAAAGAGCCAGCAGATGGAGAAAAATACACGAGTAAAGGTCCGTGTAAAAGCCCACGCTTTAAGACAGATATTAGAGGCTAATGACAAGGTGCTTATTATGGGACACAGTCTGCCCGATATAGATTCATTTGGTTCGGCACTTGGTATATATATTATTGCCAAGAAGTTCGGCAAGGAAGCTCATATTGTATTTGGTGAGATTTCAAGCAGTGTCAGACCATTTATGAACCGTTTTATAGATAAAGAGGAATATCCTGATGATATGTTTATTAAGAAAGAGGAAGCAGAGAGTTATCTCACATCATCAACGGTAGTTATTGTTGTAGATGTGAACAGACCGCAGAGAACAGAGTGTCCGCAGCTTCTTGATAAATGCAAGACTATAATTGTATTTGACCACCACAGACGTTCAAGCGATACAATTACTGGTGCGGTGCTTTCTTATGTAGACCCATACGCATCATCAGCCTGTGAAATGGTCACAGAGATGATACAGTATGTTGATGATGGAATTAAGCTTAAAGCATTTGAGGCAGATGCGCTGTATGCAGGAATATCAATAGATACAGATGGCTTTAACAGCAAGTCAGGCCCTCGTACATTTGAGGCCGCAGCATTCTTAAGAAGACACGGTGCAGATGTTACAAGAGTAAGGAAAATGCTTAGAAATGATATGAATGAATATAAGGCGATAGCTTCGGCGGTAAGCAAATCAGAGGTATACAAGTCGGCATTTGCTATTACTGTATTTGACGGAGAAGGTCTTGAAAGCCCGACTATAGGCGGTGCAAAGGCTGCTAACCAGCTTCTTGACATATCAGGAATAAAAGCTTCATTTGTTATTACACCATATGAAGATAAGTTATATATAAGTGCAAGATCCATAGACGAGGTAAATGTGCAGCTCGTTATGGAAAAGCTTGGCGGTGGCGGACATATGAGTATTGCCGGCGCTCAGCTTACAGATTGTACAATACAGCAGGCAGTTAATACAATTAAACTCACTCTCGACAATATGATTGCTGAGGGCGAGATTTAGTATAAGCTTAAGCACAGGTAATGTGCAGAAAAGAGGTTAATTATGGAAGTTATTTTATTAGAAGATGTAAGAACATTAGGTAAAAAGGGACAGATTGTTAAGATAAATGATGGATATGCCAGAAATTATGTTATACCTAAGAAGCTTGGTATAGAAGCTACACCTAAAAATCTTAACGACCTTAAGCTTCAGAAGAAGAGAGAAGAAAAAGAAGCGGCAGAAGAACTTGCAATGGCTAAAGAGCTTGCCGCAACTATCGAAGATAAATCAGTTACAGTATATATGAAGACAGGTGAGGGCGGAAGAACATTTGGAACAATATCAACTAAGGAAGTAGCCGCAGCCGTTAAGGAACAGCTTGGACTTGAAGTTGATAAGAAGAAGATGAAGCTTGATGAGCCTATTAAGACTTTAGGCACACATATAATTGCACTTAAGCTTCATAAAGATGTAACAGCTAAATTGACTGTTAAAGTAGTGGAGAAATAATACATTTGTATAAGTGAGGAACTATGGAAGAATTAAATATTACCAGAACTATGCCTAATAGTCTTGAAGCTGAGCAATCGGTAATAGGTTCTATGATATGGGACAGGCAGGCTATTATTACTGCGGGCGAAATGCTTATGCAGGACGATTTCTATTATAAGCAGTATGGAATTATGTTTCAGGCTATGGTGGAGATGAATAATGAAGGCAAGCCTGTAGACGTTGTTACCTTACAGGAGAAGCTTAAAGAAAAAGATGTGCCTCCAGAGGTGTATAGTCTTGAATTTGTCAGGGAATTGCTTTCATCAGTGCCAACCTCTGCTAATATAAGACAGTATGCAACGATAGTTAAAGACAAGTCCATTTTAAGAAATATCATAAAGGTTAATGAAAAGATAGCCAATGACTGTTATGCAGGTAAAGACAGCACAGAGGATATACTTGCAGAGACAGAGAAGCGCATATTTGAGCTTGTAAGAAATAAGGGTGCGAGTGATTATACTCCTATTGATAAGGTCGTTCTTGAGGCACTTGATAAGATATCGACAGCGGCTAAGAACAGAGGTGTCGTAACTGGTGTTCCTACAGGTTTTAAGGATCTGGACAGCTATTTATCCGGTTTACAGCCATCAGATTTCGTGCTTGTTGCCGCAAGACCTTCTATGGGTAAGACTGCGTTTGTCCTTAATGTGGCGGAAAATGTTGCTATTAAGCAGGGCATAACAACAGCCGTATTCAGTCTGGAAATGTCAAATGTACAGCTTGTCAACCGTATGCTTTCGCTTGAGTCATCAGTAGATGCCGACAAGCTTAGAAAAGGCCGTCTGGACTCTAATGACTGGGGCAAGCTTATTGAAGGTGCAGATGGAATAGCAAAGTCCAAGCTTATTATTGATGATACACCGGGTATCACAATATCAGAGTTAAGGTCGAAGTGCAGAAAGTACAAAATGGAAAATAATCTTGGCTTAATAATAATCGATTACCTCCAGTTGATGAGCGGTAATGGAAGGACTGAGTCAAGGCAGCAGGAAATATCAGATATATCGCGTTCATTAAAGGCACTTGCAAGAGAGCTTGATGTGCCTGTAGTTACACTGTCACAGCTTTCAAGAGCGGTAGAACAAAGACCAGACCACAGACCTATGTTATCGGATCTGCGAGAGTCAGGTGCGATAGAGCAGGATGCCGATGTAGTTATGTTTCTTTATAGAGATGATTATTACAATAAGGACACAGAACTTAAGGGTATTGCAGAGATTATCATAGCTAAGCAAAGAAACGGTCCTATAGGAACTGTTAAGATGGCTTGGATACCAGAACAGACAAGATTTGCAGACCTTGCAAAGAATATGGGTTCATAGAATTGATAATGATAAAGTATATCAATTAGAAAAACAGCGGTTAATAAAACAGTTAAAATAAAACAGCAGGTGTGATAATCCACACCTGCTGTTGTTAGTTATGTATCTTCAAACTACTGTGGGTTTGGAGCACCAACTGGACATACACCAGCACAAGCACCGCAATCTACACATACATCTGCGTTGATTTCATAATGAGCAGCACCTTCGCTGATAGCTTCTACTGGACATCCAGCAGCACAAGCACCACAACTGATACAATCATCACTAATTACATATGCCATAATAATATTCCTCCTTGGATTTATTGTATCCATATTATACGATAGAGTAACAAAAAATACAAGACAAAAAAATTAACACAAATGAGGTATTCTTGACATTTTTATTGGGTAATATTATAGTAGTTGTATGTGTCGGAAATATAGACCACACAACCTGATTATAACAGGAATTAATATATATGGAGGAAACAGGTATGGCAAGAGTTACCAAGGACACAACAATTGGTGAAGTTATACAGATTGATGCAGGAGTAATTCCAATTCTTATGGGTGCAGGTATGCACTGTGTTGGATGTCCTTCATCAGCAGGAGAGACATTAGAAGAAGCTGCTATGGTACACGGCATTGACAGCGATATGCTCGTAGAAGAAATCCAGAGCTATCTTCAGTCATTAGGCTAATATTTGATTAGACTGATATTTGATTAAGCTGATATTTTATCAGGCTGATATAAAAAGGTACCCTGTTGTATTAACGCTTGCATTCAGATTATATCTGGTGCTGGTTAAGACAGCAGGGTATCTTTTTATTATTGCATATGGTAATGATTAACTCTGATAGCGGCTGTATTAGAGGTTAGCAGCAACATTTATTGCGTGCTTGGCTATAATGCAGTCACCATGTTCTTTAAAGAAAGCAAATGAAGCTTCACTTGAAGTTTCTTTAAGGGCATATTCTGATAAAATGTTACATACCTTATTAAAATCTACAGATGAGCAGCAGCTTCTCTGCATAATGAGGTAATATCTGTCACTGCCTGACTTCTTGTAAAGATAGCTTGGGTCATTGTAAATAGGATTAATGACCTTGGAAGCATCAATAAAATCGTCCATAGACTCAAATGAGTATATTCTTGTCTTAGGAACAGGCGTAGCAGGAACTTTCTGTTCAGTGTTATTATCAGAACTGCTTCTGTCGCTGTTGGCAAATTCCTCAGGGATATCAGTGGTGTCAGGAGCAGTATGCTTGCTTCCAGCCCTGTCTGTATTCTCTTTGGAATTGTTGAGGTAATCTCTTACCTTGCTGAATAAATTCATAAGGTCATCACCGATAATTCCACCTTCTGATGTAGTCTTGGTATCTGCATCAAGCTCATCACCTGCAGTAGGCGGAACAGAAGTATCATTATAGGAATTATCATCAATAGTTTCTATATCTGAATAATCATCGTCATAATCATACTCACCATCATCTAAAGGAGAGAACTTAGAGAAACGTGTATCTAATTCTTCAGGGTTCTCGACCTTTGTTATAATAAGAACAATACAATCAGATGAAATAGGAATTGCTTCAATCATAAGCGGAATATCATCAGCCTCAAAACCAACTTCATAGGAAGCCTGCTGCATCATATCCCTGAAAAGTTCTTTTGCTTTTTCACTGCCATACGCAAGTTCGCTTATCTTTAATTGTCTAGAAGCAAGATCAGCCTGATTGAGTGTACAACGTATCTGATTCTCATTAACTCTTTCAATCTTCATAACAATCTCCTTTCTTGCGAAGTGCATAGTTAATTATATCTATGAAAATATAATACTCATTTTTCATAGATATGTAAAGAAGTCTGGCGGTTTCATAAAATAAAAAATCTCTAAATTTTAAAAATTTCGACAAGAAGTTGTAAAAATTGTATTGATAATATATTAAAAGTATGATATAAACTAATCAGAGTAATTTAATTCTATAAGTCAATGGAGGTGAATAACAGGAATTTAGCGATAAGTATGAGATAATAAAGCAATTGGCTAAGACCAATCATTCTAATGTATATTTAGTAAGGCATATCGCACTTGATACATTGCGAGTTGCCAAGGTTATCAGAAAGGCTGATATGGATAGTGACACTATCTTAAGAGAAGCCTGTCTAATTAAGAATCTTAAACATTCCCACATTCCAGTAATTTACGATATTGAAGAAGATGATATAAGTATCTGCATTATTGAAGAATATATATCTGGTAAATCTTTAAGGTCATATATTAATGATACAGACAATATAAAGACAAATGAGATTTGTGATATAGCAGTTAAATTATGTGACATATTGGAGTATCTGCATAACTGCGATAATGAAATAATGCATCTTGATATTAAACCTGATAATATCATAATTGATGAGCATAATAATGTTAAACTTATAGATTTTGGAAGTTCAATTCATAAAACTGGGTTACAGCAGGCTGATATGATAAGTCCCGGTTATGCCGCACCTGAGCAGTACGGTGGCAAGGAGCTTACTTATCAGACGGATATTTACAGTGTTGGAATGGTTCTTAAGTTTATGGCTGACAGCAATAGCGCAGTCCATAATAAATTATACCCAGTAATTAATAAATGTACCCGTCATAATCAGTACAGACGTTATAAAAATGTTAAAGCATTAAGGCGGGAACTGGAACAAACTGCATGGTCTGATATTACATTTTCTAAGAAAATGAAACTTTTATTAGATATAAAATCTTCCGAGAAAAAAGGATTTTTCCAGAAGATAAAATTTATCAATAAGAATGTGATAAATAACACCGGCAGTACAACATTAAATAATACATATGTGTATGGCAGTGAAAATGTGTCAGGCAGTGTATTAGAAAATGACAAAATAAACAGCATTTATGGAATTAAGAATTACTCTTATATAATTAAAGTATCGGGAAGCAGGAGAGGAATTGGAGTTACCCACACTGTGCTTAGTATGGCACACTGCTTAAGTGATTATGGCTTGAAATGTCTGGTAATAGAAGCTTCGGGAAGAACGGATATATTACAGGCGGCATTGGCAGATAATAGTATATGTTCTACATCAGAAGGCCTTCTTATCTGCAAGGGAATATGGCTGATGCCGTCATATGGAAGAGATGAAACTCAGGGCGTTAATTATGATATACAGGATAATTTTGACGTTGTAATTATTGACAGCGGAGTTAATTCATTATTTCAGGATTGTGATGATGAATTAAAAAATATTCATATGGACAGTTGTAACGAAAGAGTAATGATAGATAGTTATGACTATGAAGCGATAATAAATGATAATAACTCAAAAATAATAAATATATGTGTTGCCGGCGGAAAGTATGATGTCAGAAGTGAGAGCAGCCTCATAGATGAAATTGATAAAATATGCCATAACAGCATAATATTTGTAAATCTTGTTAATGAAGAGCAGTTTTATGGGTATTCTAATACTATAGCAGATAAGAAAAGCTGTTATAGAGTGCCGTGCATATATGAATGGTACGGGAATAACGCTGCGTGGACTTTAATTATGAAGGATTTTATGCAGGATAATCTTACTGCTTTATGGGAGAACATAGATGCAGGAACAAAAAAGGAGTTATATAAAATATTATATGAAAAAATATGGGTTATCGTGCAAAAGATTAAGACAAGTAAAAGAATTAAAACAGATAAAGGGATTGAAGCAGAAAAGAAAGAGCAGGGAATTACGAAATCAGTATAAAAATGTGAGAATATCTGATAATGTGAGGACTATAGGAGTAGCAGGGCTTTGTGACAGCGCAGGTGCAACATATGTGACGATTATGCTGGCGGTGTTCTTTACAAGTGTATTAAAGAAAAAGACGGCTGTTGCAGGTGACATCAAGACATATGTGCTTATGAAAGAGCAGATGTGTGCGGGAAGAACAGTACGTTGTAAGAAAATGGTATCAAGACACGCCTACAGCATTAATGGGATAGATTTTTACGGGGTTCTGAATGACAATAGTTTCAATATATTAAAAGATAATTATGACATAGTAATAATGGATATAGATTTTGGTGATGCCAGGGATACATTTGCACGAATGACTGCTACACTGGCAGGGTGTGACAAGAAAATGCTTATTGGGTCAATGCTTCCGTGGAAATTCAAGGAGTGTATTAAAAAGATTGAGAGAATGGACAGATTTCTTCATATAAAGGGATTAACTATGTATACATTGACCAATGGCACGAAAGAGAATGAGCAGTTATTGCAAAATTATGGAGTAAAGGTGGAATTAACACCAATTGAGCGCAATCCTTTTATGATAAGTGGAGAAAATCTCCACTGGTTTATGAAACTGTTAGTGCCTTCTTATAAAGGTTATAATGAGAAAATAAGATAATATCACAAAAATAATATCACGAACAATTTAATAAAATGAGTATATCAATAAATATTATTTATAATAGATTAATTAAAGATATATTCGCAAAATAGATTAATCAAAGATATATTCGCAAAATATATTAATGAAAAATATGTTAATAAATATAACAGGAAAATACATTAATATAAGTTAAAGGCGTCCCTTCGCCATACAATATACAAGGTGGGGTTAAATACATTTTGACCCTGCCAGTATTAAATGATACAATACTTCTGCAAAGATACTGTATATAGTCAGAATAATAAATATTATTGTTAATGCAATAAAGGCATATATTTAATGTCAGAGCGGGCACTTCGCAGACTTAATGAAGAAATACAATAAAGTCAGTTGTTTAGTGTCAGAGCGTAAGCGTAATAAACAACAGTATAGACAGGAATGGAGATAAGAATGAGAAGCAGAAGGAAACACAGATATAGAACCGGACTGATAGCAGTTGTGGCAGTGGTTGTTCTTGCCGCACTGGCAGCAGGCACATTTTTAGTGAAAAGATATGCTCCGTCTAAGGAATGGATGGACGGTTATAAATATTTTGAGGTGGATAGTAATACTGATAAGACATTGGTTATAATTGATAATAAAAGTTACAGTGATATTGGAGTTATGAGAGATGATGAGCTGTATCTTCCAGTGGATTTCGTGGCTGATTATATTAATGTAAGATTTTATTATGACAAAGAAAGTAACGCTGTTTTGTATACAGATGACAGCAGGACATATATATACGAGCCTGACAGCGCAGGGTATAAGGACAGCGATGGCAATACATATGATAGTGAATATAAGATAGCGTGTGAGATAGATGGCACAATGTATATAGCATTTCAGTATGTGGCAGATTATACGAACTGCACATATGCTTATGGAAGCAAGCCTTCAAGATTGTCTGTTAATATGATTAACGGAGAGGTCAGCAGGGTTACAGCTAAGAATGATATGTATATACGATACAGAGGCGGCGTTAAAAGTGACATTTTAGAGCAGATTAATAAAGGTGACAGCGTATATTATGTAGAAAGCTATGACGACTGGATAAAGGTAATAAGTGCTACTGGGTACACGGGTTATGTAAAGAGCAGTGATGTGAGCGAAGTGTATACAGAAGTTCCAGATAATACATATGAGTCACAATATGCAGGGCTGTCAATAAGCCGGAAGGTTAAGCTTGGCTGGTTTCAGGTCGCTGGTACGGCTGGCAATGATAACTACACACAGCTTGCAGGTCTGTCTGATATAAATGTTATCGCTCCAACCTGGTATAGCATTACATCAGAAAATGGCAGTATGAGTAACTACTCATCGGCTTCGTGGGTTAATGCTATGCACAACAGAGGGTTACAGGTGTGGCCTTTAGTGGACGATTTTAATAAGTCGGTAGATTTTAAGGCGTTATATTCAAGCAGGACAGCAAGAAAGACAATGATTGATACGCTTATTAAAGATGCGGGGGCATATGGATATGACGGAATTAATCTTGATTTGGAAAATGTTAAGAGTGATTATGCTAAGGATTTCCTGCAATTTGTGAGAGAATTGTCGGTTGAGTGCCACAAGAATAATATTATATTGTCAACGGATAATTACAAGCCAGAGGCATATAACAGCTGTTATAATCTTAAGGAGCAGTCAGATTATGTGGATTATGCAATTGTTATGGCATATGATGAACATTATGCAGGTTCTGAGGCTGGTTCAGTTGCTTCACTTCCATTTGTTAAGGAAGCAGTTAAAGATATGACCGCATTAGTACCGGCTGATAAGGTTGTTGTCGGTATTCCTTTCTTTACGAGAATATGGAGCGTATCACAGACTTCGACAACAAGCAGTGCTGTTGGTATGCAGGCAGCTATTGATGAGCTTAACAAAGACGGACAGACAGCCATATGGAATGATGATGCAGGACAGTATGTATGCTCATATGATAAAAATGGAGTGACTAAGAAGATATGGTTTGAGGAAGATAAATCAATAGAGGAGAAGCTGAAGGTCGCAGTTGATAACAATACGGCAGGAATTGCGGTATGGAAGCTAGGACTTGAGAAAGCTTCTGTGTGGAGTGTGATTAACCAGTATATTAGTAACTAATTATAAATATAGTATGTCTGCATTGCTTTAAGTATTTATAATTAATGAATAGTATTAATTAGATTTAAGGAATTGCTGTGGCATAGGGCGCATACATTTTAATAAATGTGTAGTTGTGTGATAGTTATGCGTCCTGAATTAAAAATAGTACTGGTAGCAGTTGAGATTATTGTTGTTATAGCCGCAGCTTTAGCGTTAGAGCAATGTGGCAGAGGTTCTGAAAATTCAAATAGATATATAAGCGGCGAATATTCCGGCGAGGCAGAGGAAAATATTGATTATGAGGCAAAGACAGTCGCAATAGACAGCGGACACGGCGGTATTGACCCCGGCAAGATAAGTGCTGATGGCATACTTGAAAAAGATGTCAATCTGGCAATTGCTTCAAAATTAAAAATATTACTTGAACAGTCGGGAATTACTGTTATAATGACTAGGGCAGACGATAACGGCTTGTATCAGGAAAGTGATAGCAATAAGAAGGCTGCCGATATGAAGAAAAGATGTAGTATTATTAATGGAAGCAAAGCAGATATTGCAGTAAGCATACATCAGAACAGTTATGTAGGAGAGTCCTCTAAGGGTGCACAGGTATTTTATTACAAGCAGTCTGAGGAGGGAAAGAAGCTTGCTGGAATTATTCAGAAGAATATGATTAAAGAGCTTGATAATACTAATAAGAGAGTTGAAAAGCCCGATGCTGCTTATTATATGCTGCGCAATACGCAGGTGCCAACGGTTATTGTTGAGTGTGGATTTCTGTCTAACAGGGAAGAAGCGTATAAGCTTAACAATGAGGAATACCAGCAGAAGACCGCGTACAGCATATACTGTGGAATAATGGAATATCTTGGGCAGAATTAAAGATTATGACGTAAGTTCCAGAATTGAAATCTGCCATTTACATCAGAATATAGTTCATTTAAGAACATTTTAGGAAAAAGAGGTGTGTAACAATGGATACAATTGTTGCGAAAATAACTAATGACAGTCTTGCAGATAAGAAAATATATGAACAGGCTGGAAAGATTTTAAGAGAGGGAGGGCTTGTAGCATTTCCTACAGAAACAGTATACGGACTTGGCGCAGATGCACTTGACGAGGAAGCATCAGCTAAGATATATGCTGCCAAAGGCCGTCCTTCTGATAATCCGCTTATAGTTCATATTGCAGATATAGAGGCTTTATATAAGTTGTCCAGTGAAGTGCCAGACAAGGCATTAAAGCTTGCCGATAAATTCTGGCCCGGACCATTAACTATGATATTGAAGAAATCGGACATAGTTCCTAATTCAATAACAGGTGGTCTTGGAACAGTTGCGATAAGAATGCCAAGCCATAAGGTTGCCGCAGAGCTTATCAGAACATCAGGTGTGTATATAGCGGCTCCAAGTGCTAACACATCAGGAAAGCCAAGCCCTACAAGAGCAAACCATGTAATAAAGGATTTGTCTGGGAAGATAGATATGATAATTGAAGATGATACTGTTGATATAGGTGTTGAGTCTACAATTATTGACCTTAGCGAGGAAGTTCCTACAATATTAAGACCTGGTTATATAACTAAGGAGATGTTTGAAGAGGTTATAGGTGAGGTAAGAATTGACCCAGCGATAACAGAAGGTGTTAAGGCAGGGGTTGTTCCTAAAGCACCGGGTATGAAATATAAGCATTATGCGCCTGATGCAGATCTTAAGATTGTTGAGGGTGATGAGGCCAAGGTTGTTGAATATATTAACGATAATGTGGACAGACTTATAAGTCAGGGCTACAAGGTTGCTGTAATGACAACAGAAGAAGGAAAGCACAATTACAACAAGGGAATAATTGTTTCGATGGGACATAAAGATGATGAGCTGAGTGCGGCAAGACATCTGTATGCAGTATTAAGAGAGTTTGATAATGAAAATGTAGATTACGTATTTTCAGAGAGCTTTGAAACAGATAATGTTGGACGTGCAGTTATGAACCGATTGATAAAAGCGGCTGGACATACTATAATTAATGTTTAGAGATTAATGGTTAATCATATGCCAGCTTAATTATTCATTAACTGGGTGGTGTCAAATTATGAACAGATTTAATAAAGTTATATTTATATGTATGGGTAATACATGCAGAAGCCCTATGGCGGCTACTATAATGACCAAGCTTATGCCTGATATAAGAGTTGAATCAAGGGGAATGGTTGTGTTATTTCCAGAGCCATACAATCCCAAGGCTGTAGCTGTAGCGGCAAGACACGATATGATTATGCCAAGTAATGTATCGGTTCAGGTTGTTAATGATGATTTTGGCATAGATACACTTGTTCTTACAATGAATTCATCAATGAAACAGAAAATATATGATACCTTTGACAAGGCAATTAATGTATTTACGTTAAGTGAGCTTGCGGGTGAGGGTGATGTTGAAGTGCCAGACCCATATGGCAAAGGCGTGGAAGAGTATAACAAATGTTTTGAACAACTCTACAGCTATGTTGAAAAAGTTGTGAAGGTAATATCAGCACCTAAGAATGAAGCTGATTAAAGTTATATAGAAGTTAATAAAATACACAAGGAGATTATAATTATGATAGCAATTGGATGTGACCACGGAGCAATAGACCTTAAGAACCAGTTAATAGAACACCTTAAGAAGAAAGGCTATGAGTGTAATGATGTAGGAACTTATACTACAGAGTCTTGTGATTATCCTGTATACGCACACAAGGTTACAGACCTTATAACAAGCGGTGAGTGTGAGCTTGGTATCCTTTTATGCGGAACAGGAATTGGGATGAGTATGGCTGCTAATAAGGTTAAGGGAATAAGAGCTGCATTATGCAGTGACTGCTTCAGCGCACAGGCAACAAGAGAGCATAACAATGCAAATGTACTTTGTATTGGTGCAAGAGTTATAGGACCAGAGCTTGCTTTCAGAATTGCAGATACATTTTTAGAGTCAAGCTTTAGCAATGATGAAAGACATATAAGAAGAATATCAATGCTTGAGGAGTAATATATATGAGCGATAAAAGAAAGGATTATATATCGTGGGATGAGTATTTTATGGGTGTTGCAAAGCTTTCAGCACTTCGTTCCAAAGACCCTAATACACAGGTAGGAGCGTGTATTGTAAGCAGCGATAATAAAATACTTTCTATGGGTTATAATGGACTTCCAAGAGGCTGTTCAGATGATGAGTTTCCCTGGTGCAGGGAAGGTGACCCTCTGGATAATAAATATTTTTACACAACTCACAGTGAACTTAATGCCATACTTAACTACCGTGGCGGCACGCTTGACGGGGCAAAGATGTATGTCACATTGTTCCCCTGCAATGAATGTGCCAAGGCGATTATTCAGGCAGGCATAAAGACTGTTGTGTATGACAGCGATAAATATGCAGATACAGCCTCAGTTATTGCCTCTAAGAGAATGCTTAATGCGGCAGGCGTAAGATATTACCATTATGAGCATACTAACAGGGAGATAACTATAGAGTTATAAGAATTAATATGAAGCAGACATACTGTTAGTGTATGCCTGCTTCATATTCGTTAATGGTATTAATATATTCGTTAAATGTTCCGTCATATATTGTCTTAAGAAGCTTATCAAGCTTGTGGAGGGCTTTAACAAGCATAGTATCAGATATAAGCCTGGTGCTTGCCGCATCAGCCAGCTCGTCAAGGTCTACAACACGGACAAACCCGTTATTCTCAATAATTACATCAGCAAGAAGGTCGGTAAAGACATAGGTATCTGTGTCAGCGTCATAAGCTGTGTCAATTATGTCACAGTATATATAGGCAAGTGAATTGTCTTCTTTGTAGAATTTACTTACCTTGAAACCATCATTAATGAGGTAATAAGATATTCCGTGAGAGAATTCTGCCTTAGGCCGGAAAGTTTTCCAGCTTGTTATAATGTGGCTGTCATCCTGATGAATTATAATGTCGTCCTTAAGGCTGACACATTCATCAGGTATCAGGCGTTTGCGGAATAAAGTTGTCATACGCATTTCTCCTTAAAAATATTAAATTTGTATAATTAAAGCTTCACATATTAATTATCAAAATTATATCAAGGAAACGCGCGAAATTCAATTTTTTTTGGACATATTTGGGTAAGAAAATTTGTAGACAATTTAACAATTAAAGGTTATAATCGAATATATAATTGAAATGAGTGGGTTATAAGAAGAATATATGAACGAGGAAATGCTATGAAGAATATAGTATTAATATCCCAGCTTAGTATATGCGTAATGGTTCCTACGTTCCTTTGTCTTGCGATAGGTTTATGGCTTGACGGAAAGTTTGGAACATATTTTACAATTCCTCTGCTTATTATTGGAATTGCTGCGGGCGCAAGAAATGCTTATGTGCTTGCTATGAATTCTATAAGACAGGATGAGCAGGCGAAGAAGCGCAGGCAGGATAAAGAAATTGCAGAGAAAGTTGAAAAGTATAATGAAACTCATAAGTAGACGTATCCTTGATAGAATTATTGATATTAATCCCTCAATTCCAGGTATGATTATTGTTGATTTAATATATCTTATACTTGGAGAGATTATAATAATTGCATTGGTTCCGAATACAATGCAGTGTGCCATAGGTTTTCTGGCAGGAGTTATATATTCGGTATTTGCAACATTTCATATGAGCCTTAGAATACGAAAGATAGTATATGGTGGCGCAGAGTCAAGAGCAACACTGATTATTGGTTATCTTATCCGTCTTTTGGTTATGCTTATATTATTCGTACTGTTGTATTTCCTTAATATTGGAGATCTGCTTTGTGCGGTTATTGGAATGTTTTCTATGAAGGTAGCGGCTTATCTACAGCCGTTCACTGATAAATTAATAACTAAAAAAGGAAGGTGAGAAGGTGGGAAGCTCTTATGTTAACACACTTGTAGCGTGTGATTCGAGTTTTATGATTCAAAGCCTTAAGGAATTCCATATTCCAGGCATTGATTATACTTTCAGTATTAACACGACACATGTTGCTATGCTGCTGGTTTCAGTCTTCATAATCATTATGGCCATAGTTGCCAGGGTGAAGATTAATAAGGTCAAGCCTGACGACACACCGGGAATGTTCCAGAATGCTATAGAGATTATAGTGGAGATGCTTGGAACTATGGTTGATGGAATTATGGGTAAGAATGCCAATAAGTTTGTCAATTATATTTCAACATTATTCTTATTTATAATTATATCTAACATATCCGGACTTTTTGGTCTAAGGCCACCTACAGCCGATTATGGTGTGACGTTATGCCTTGGTCTGATTACATTTGTACTTGTTCAGTTCAACGGCATAAAGAAGAATAAGGGAGGACACTTTGCTGCTTTATTCCAGCCAATCTGGTTCTTATTTCCAATCAACCTGATTGGTGAGTTTGCAGTTCCGCTGTCACTCTCACTGCGTCTGTTTGGTAATGTTATGTCAGGAACAGTTCTTATGGGACTTATATATGACTTATTAAAGCCATTTACTATAGGATATCCTGCATTATTACATGCTTACTTCGACTTGTTCTCAGGTTGTATTCAGGCGTATGTATTTTGTATGTTAACAATGGTATATGTTAACGATAAGATTGCAGACTAGTATAGCTGGTCATAATAATTTATTTAACGGAGGATTTTAAGATGAATATTAGTGGACAGGAATTTATTCAGGCTATGTCAGCCATTGGTGCAGGTATTGCGATGATCGCAGGTGTTGGTCCTGGTGTTGGACAGGGTATTGCAGCAGGTCACGGTGCTGCAGCAGTTGGACGTAACCCAGGTGCTAAGTCAGATATCACATCAACAATGTTACTTGGACAGGCCGTTGCCGAGACAACAGGTCTTTATGGTTTCGCCGTAGCTATTATCTTAATGTTCGTTCAGCCATTTAAGGGCTAATATAAGACATTTAGTCTTGACGACAAATTTATTAAGATAACGGAAAGGAGGCCAACAATTGAATTTGGGAAGTACATTTGTGGCTCTTGAAACATCAGGAAGATTATTCGGCCTTGATTATCAGCTGCTTTTTGATGCTGCCATAACAGCTATCAACGTATTTATATTATTCCTGCTTTTGTCAGTTATTCTTTTCAATCCTGTACGTAATATGTTAAAGAAAAGACAGGATAAGATAACAAGTGACAGAGAAACTGCTAACCAGAGCAGAGAAGAAGCACTTGCTATGAAGGCAGAATATGAAGAGAAGCTTAAGGCTGCTAATAAGGAGGCAGAGCTTATATTAAGTGATGCCAGAAAGACAGCAGTTCACAATGAGCAGAAGATTATAGATGAAGCCAAGGAAGAAGCTGCCAGAATTATCGAGAGAGCTAATAAAGAAGCAGAACTTGAGAAGCAGAAGGCAGCAGACGATGTTAAACAGCAGATAGTTGCAGTGTCAGCTATGATAGCTTCAAAGCTTATTGCTAAATCTATCGATGAGAGTGAAAGCAATGCAATTATTGAACAGACTTTAAATGAAATGGGTGAGAACACATGGCGAAATTAGTAGAAACAACTTATGGTGAGGCATTATTTGAACTCGCTGTCCAGGAGTCTAAGGTTGATGAACTATGTGAAGAAGCTCAGGCTGTAATCGATATTTTTAAAGATAATGAGGATTTAGTAAATGTTCTTAAATCTCCAAAGATTGAGAAGAAAGAAAAAGAACAGCTTATTGAGAATATCTTTAAGAAGCATGTTTCTGATGATATTACAGGACTTCTTGTAATAATGGTATCTAAGGACAGACAGACTAAGATAGTAAGTACACTAGAATATTTCATAAAGAGAGTTTATGAGTATAAGAAGATTGGTGTTGCTTATGTAACTACAGCCAGACCTCTCACGGATAATCAGAAGCTGTCGATTGTAAGCAGATTGCTTTCAACAACTGATTATGTGGATTTCAAGATGAATTATGACATCGATGAATCACTTATAGCTGGTATGGTTATAAGAATCGGTGACAGAGTCGTAGACAGCAGTATAAAACATAAAATTGATGAGCTTACCAGGGATTTAAAGAATATCCAGTTAGCGTAAGCTGTAAGCTAATAGAAAGTAGGTGCATAAGGCTAATGAATTTAAGACCGGAAGAAATCAGTTCAGTTATAAAAGAACAGATAAAAAGATATTCAGCCGAACTTGAAGTATCAGAAGTAGGTACAGTAATTCAGGTAGCAGATGGTATCGCAAGAATTCATGGACTTGAGAAAGCTATGCAGGGAGAACTTCTTGAATTCCCAGGAGAAGTATATGGTATGGTACTTAACCTTGAGGAAGACAATGTAGGTGCGGTTCTGCTTGGTGATTCAAGAAATGTCAGCGAAGGTGATACCGTTAAGACAACTGGACGAGTTGTAGAAGTTCCAGTAGGTGATGCATTAACAGGAAGAGTTGTTAATGCACTTGGACAGCCAATAGATGGTAAAGGTCCTATTAATACAGATAAGACAAGACAGATAGAAAGAGTTGCCTCAGGCGTAATCACAAGAAAGTCAGTAAGTGTTCCACTTCAGACAGGTATCAAGGCTATCGATGCCATGGTTCCAATCGGAAGAGGACAAAGAGAGCTTATTATCGGTGACCGTCAGACAGGTAAGACTGCTATAGCAATCGATACAATTATCAACCAGAAGGGTCAGGGAGTTCATTGTATCTATGTTGCTATCGGACAGAAGGCATCAACAGTTGCAAGTATCGTTAAGACACTTGAAGAATATGGCGCAATGAGCTATACAACAGTAGTTGCATCAACAGCCAGCGAACTTGCTCCACTTCAGTATATCGCTCCTTATTCAGGATGTGCTATCGGTGAAGAGTGGATGGAGAATGGTGAAGATGTACTTGTTGTATATGATGACCTTAGTAAGCACGCAGCAGCATATAGAACACTTTCACTTCTTTTAAAGAGAGCTCCAGGACGTGAAGCTTATCCAGGTGATGTATTCTATCTTCACTCAAGACTTCTTGAGAGAGCTGCAAGAATGTCAGATGAATACGGCGGAGGATCACTTACAGCCCTTCCAATTATTGAAACACAGGCTGGTGATGTATCTGCATATATTCCAACTAACGTTATATCTATCACAGATGGACAGATATATCTTGAGACAGAAATGTTCAACTCTGGTTTCAGACCAGCTATTAATGCCGGTCTTTCAGTATCACGAGTTGGTGGTTCTGCTCAGATTAAGGCTATTAAGAAGATTGCAGCACCTATCCGTACTGAGCTTGCCCAGTACAGAGAGCTTGCTTCATTCTCACAGTTTGGTTCAGAACTCGATGCTGATACTAAGGAAAAGCTTGCACAGGGCGAACGTATCAGAGAGATGTTAAAGCAGCCACAGTATAAGCCAATGCCTGTAGAATATCAGGTTATTATAATATATGCTGTTACTAAGAAGTTCGTTATAGATATTCCAGTTGATAAGATTCTTGATTTTGAACAGGGATTATTCGATTTCATCGATACTAAGTATCCACAGATTCCAGAATCTATTAAGGAGACTAAGGAACTTTCAGAAGATACAGAGAAGTTACTTGTAAGTGCTATTGAAGAGTTTAAGAAGACATTTAACTGCTAATTAATCAGTGATTAACAGCAGTTAATGCTTGGAATGGAGGTAAATTCTATGGCCTCAATGAGAGATATTAAAAGGCGTAGAGATAGTATTCAGAGTACAGGTCAGATTACCAAGGCTATGAAGCTCGTTTCCACTGTTAAACTTCAAAAAGCAAAGGGAAAGGCAGAGAGCACAAAGCCTTATTCAGATCTGATGTACGAAACGATATGCAATATGCTTGCCAGATCAGGTAACATCAATCATAAGTATCTTCAGGCTGGTGAGTCTGAAAGAAAGGCTATTATAACAATAACAGCCAATCGTGGACTTGCTGGTGGTTACAATACTAATATTACCAAGCTTATTACAGAGAGCGGAATTCCTAAGGAAGATATTGATATAGTTGCAATAGGAACTAAGGGAAGAGATTATCTTGCAAGAAGAGGCTATAATATAACAGATGATTGTTCAGATGTTATTAACGAACCTCTTTATACAGATGCAAGAGATATATGTGATAAGCTTCTTGAAAGATTTGCGGATGGACAGATAGGTGAAATATATCTTGCTTATACATCATTTAAGAACACAGTTGTTCACGAGCCTAAGCTTATTAAGCTTCTTCCAGTATCAGTTGATACAGAGAGCGTGAGTGCTGATAAGGAAGATACAACACCTATGAATTATGAACCAGCCGAAGATGAAGCTTTGAATCTTATCATACCTAAGTATGTGTGCAGTCTTATATATGGTGCGCTTATTGAAGCTGTTGCCAGTGAGAATGGTGCACGTATGCAGGCTATGGATAATGCGACAAGCAATGCCGATGAGATGATTTCTGATTTATCACTTAAGTATAACAGAGCCCGTCAGGCTTCTATTACACAGGAACTTACAGAGATTATTGCTGGTGCAAATGCTATCGGCTAATTAGAGTTTGGTATAACTCTTGGCGGGTCTGTGTATACAGCCCGTGTACAATTAATTAACAATAGATGGAGGTAACAATGGCAGAGAAGAATATCGGTAAGATTACTCAGATTATCAGTGCTGTAATAGATATTAAATTTGCAGAAGGTAATCTGCCAGAAATCAATTCAGCCATCAATATAAAGACCAAAGACGGCGGCAAGCTCGTTGTAGAGGTTGCTCAGCATCTTGGGGATGATACAGTAAGATGTATAGCCCTTGGACCTACTGATGGTCTTGTTAGAGGTATGGAAGCAGAAGCCACAGGAGCACCTATTTCAGTACCTGTTGGTGAGCAGACACTTGGTAGAATCTTTAATGTATTAGGAGATCCTATCGATAATAAGCCAGCCCCAGAAGTAGAGCATATGCCTATTCACAGAAAGGCACCTACATTTGCTGAGCAGGCTACTAATACAGAAATGTTAGAGACTGGTATTAAGGTCGTAGATTTACTTTGCCCTTACCAGAAGGGTGGTAAGATCGGTCTTTTCGGTGGTGCCGGAGTTGGTAAGACAGTTCTTATTCAGGAGCTTATCAGAAATATCGCTACAGAGCACGGTGGATATTCAGTATTCACAGGTGTTGGTGAGCGTACTCGTGAAGGTAATGACCTTTACCACGAAATGATGGATTCAGGAGTTATTGAGAAGACTACAATGGTATTCGGACAGATGAATGAACCACCTGGAGCTAGAATGAGAGTTGGTCTTACAGGACTTACTATGGCTGAGTATTTCAGAGATAAGGGTGGAAAGGATGTACTTCTTTTCATCGATAACATTTATAGATTTACACAGGCAGGTTCAGAGGTTTCAGCCCTTCTTGGACGTATGCCATCAGCCGTTGGTTATCAGCCAACTCTTCAGACAGAGATGGGTGCTCTTCAGGAGCGTATTACATCAACTAAGAATGGTTCTATCACATCAGTTCAGGCTGTATATGTACCAGCGGATGATTTAACTGACCCAGCGCCAGCAACAACATTCGCACACCTTGATGCAACTACAGTTCTTTCACGTTCTATAGTTGAGCTTGGTATTTATCCAGCGGTAGATCCACTTGAGTCTACATCAAGAATTCTTGATCCAAGAATCGTTGGTGAAGAACATTATAAGGTTGCCAGAGCTGTTCAGGAAATCTTACAGAAGTACAAAGAACTTCAGGATATTATCGCAATCCTTGGTATGGACGAGCTTTCAGAAGAAGATAAGATGGTCGTATCAAGAGCAAGAAAGGTACAGAGATTCCTCTCTCAGCCATTCTTCGTTGCAGGACAGTTCACAGGACTTGAAGGACGTTATGTACCAATCAGTGACACAATTCAGGGCTTCAAAGAAATCATCGAAGGTAAGTATGATGATATTCCAGAAAGTTATTTCCTTAACTGTGGAAGTATTGACGATGTACTTGCTAAGGTATCTAAATAGGTATCAGACACGGATATTAAAGTATAATTAGATATCTTGATAAGGAGAATGGATATGGCGGATACAGGTACAATGAAGCTTCTGGTTAATACACCAGAAAGAGTATTTTTTAATGGTGAAGCCACATTTGTTGAATTAGCTACAAGTGAAGGTGAGATAGGTGTGTATCCACAGCATATCCCACTTACAGCAGTGTTAGTTCCATGTGTGCTGACTATTCACCAGAATGACGGAATTAAGAAGGCGGCTGTACACGGCGGTATTGTTGAAGTCCTTAAGGATAAAGTGACAATATTAGCAGAGATAGCTGAATGGCCTGATGAGATTGACGTCAATCGTGCCAATGAAGCCAAGATAAGAGCAGAAAGAAGACTTGCCAGCAAGGACAGTAATCTTGATGTTCACAGAGCTGAAATGGCATTAAAGAGATCACTTGCACGTTTAGGTGCGGCTGATTAATAATTAAAGTATATACCTTCCATTAACTGGTAATAATGTTATTAGTTAATGGGAGGTTTTTTATGTATAAATGCAGAAAATATAAATTACAGCGGATAGCTGTTACAATAGCAGCTATTCTGTGGATTGTTACAGCAGTGAGAAGCTTTGCGGTAAGAAGCATATACGCGGTTAATAATACAGGCAGTGATATTGTTAGTATATTCAGCGAAAATGTGGATAACAATGTCCAATCTGACATAAGTGTGGATACAGAACTGTCA
This sequence comes from Lachnospira sp., assembly GCA_050874785.1. GTDB lineage: Bacteria > Bacillota > Clostridia > Lachnospirales > Lachnospiraceae > Lachnospira. The sequence goes on along the minus strand of JBNMLJ010000011.1, from coordinate 53,233 downwards.
AACAACTACTTATCTGAGCAGGCAATGCGGCTTATATTGGAGAAAATGGCATCAGAGATAGGAATTAACCGCTATGATATACAATATTCTGGGAATAACGCATATGAAAATGTGTATAATAACCGCTATATTTCAAGGGAATGTGTATTAACGCAGGAGTCTTTATATGGAACAGTAGTTATGGGGATAAAAGCGACAGATGAGGATAAGAACTATATAAGTATCCATATAAAGCTTAGCAAAGGAATAACATCAACAACTGCATACAAGGCAAAGCTTGAAAAAATATGCAGTATATACGGAATTGACAGTAATGTTAACGTATGCATAACAGGTCAGTGTGACGGGGATAAAAGCGTAGAAGAAAGAAATCAGATAACCAGTAACATATTAAGCCAGCTTGGTGCAAAAGAAGCTGAAGCAAGCCGAACCAAAGATTTGTATACAATATACGCCTACGACAAAGACACAGACGGCTATATGTACATTGGAAAGAAAAAGACCAATATTAATATATCAATGAATTATGATGAAACAACAGACAAGACTAATATATATCTGGCGACCCCGATTAATAGAGGGGATTATTAATAAAATTGTAGACAGATAGTCTGCGCTTAACAAAAGCAACAAAGACACATTTTCATTGCGTGTCGCTCGCAACGGTACTAAAGCGCTAAAAAACAGCGCTTAAGTGCCGGCGGCTCCCCAGCGTCTTTTTATGCTTTTGTTAAGCGCAGACTATCAGACCACTACATTTATTGAGATAATAGGCTTCTATTAATTGCTACTTGTGTATTGTCCGCAAAGATATTAAAATAGTACAGTAAACCTAAAATGGAGGTTATGATATTGGATATTACACAATTACTTGATATATGTATTAATGATAAGCTTATAGATATGGTTATAAGCGGACAGAAGAACAAATGCGAAGAAAAAGCAGTAAAGGTAAGAATAAGACCTGTTATTCTTAAGAATGAGATTGAATACCAGGTGTCTGAATTTGTGGGAAGAAAGGTGTTACATTCTAACCATAGTGCTGATGATGTAAAGAAGAAGATAATCAGTTATATGACAGAGGATTTCAAGCAGGCGCAGATTAATATGACTGATGCCTCTGCAACTATCCTTTCAAGCAAGAGTAAGACATTGACCTGCAAATATAAAAAAGCAGGACAGTTAAAGGCACAGAGAGATCTGAGCCATAACAGAACCAAGAAATATATAATACAGGAGGGAAAGCCTGTAGCATTTATGATAGACCTTGGTGTTATGGGGCAGGACGGTAAGATTATAAGAACAAGATATGATAAGTTCAGACAGATTAACCGTTTTCTTGAATATATAGAAGATATACTTCCAAAGCTTGATAAGGAAAGAGAGCTTACAATAATTGACTTTGGCTGTGGAAAGTCTTATCTTACATTTGCGATGTATTACTATCTTAAGGAGCTTAAGGGCTATAATATACGAATTATAGGACTTGACCTTAAGGCAGACGTAATAGAACATTGTAATGAACTTAGAACAAGATACGGTTATGATAAGCTTGATTTCTATGTTGGAGATATAGCGACATACAAAGATGTGGACAAGGTAGATATGGTGGTTACACTGCACGCTTGTGATACAGCAACTGACTATGCACTTGCCAAGGCAGTTAAATGGGGTGCAGAGGTTATATTATCAGTGCCTTGCTGTCAGCACGAAGCCAACAGGACAATAAAGAGCGACATATTATCGCCGGTTATGGACTATGGCATATTAAAAGAAAGAATGGCGGCTATAGTGACAGATGCGGCAAGAGCCAAGCTTCTTACAGCTAATGGCTATGATACACAGATATTGGAATTCATAGATATGGAGCATACTCCTAAAAATCTTCTTATAAGGGCAGTTAAGAGTGGTAAAGAAGATATTTCTGCCAGAGAAAAGACTAAAGATATGTTAGAGGCGTTGAATTTGGAACTGACAATCGACAAGCTTATATAAGAATGGAGATAATATGAGAAAATCTGATAAAAAGGTAAGTTCTAAGTATCTTGTACTTGGAATAATATTTATAGTTACGATGGTGCTCACATTTTTGTCAATGAGTTTTGAGTCAGTTACACCATCGGCAACAACTATGTCTGCGGCGACAATTCCTGTTATAACTATGCAGTCAGAACAGGGCAATGAGTTCAATTCACTGCACGGCTTTACACAGGAGATTAATCAGGCATTGCTTAATGATAATCTTACTCCTGTGGCAAAGACAAGACAGCTTCCTATTATTATTCATAATTACGGAGCTGAGGTGCAGGAGCTTACATATAAGATAAGAAATCTATCAGACAACGGACTGATAGAGAATACCAAAGTTACAGAGCTTGTTAATAATGGTGAAACAATTACTGCTACACTGAATATTAAAAATCTTATAGATGATAATACACAGTATGCTCTTGAGATAATATTAAAGACAAGCGCACACGAAGAAATTCACTATTATACAAGAATTATTACAGGTGAAGACTATTCAATAGATGATAAATTTGCATTTGTGGAGGACTTTAATGCCTGTACATTTAATCAGGACAGATTAAGCGAAATACAGAAGTATATAGAAACTTCCTCTGCGGGTAACAATAATAATTTTGGAAAGGTTAATATCAACAGCACATTAAGCCAGATTGGCTGGGGAGATATGGGACCATATGTAGAAAGCCAGCTTATACCGGTTATTAAGGAGATAAGCAAAGATGTGGCTGTAATAACATTTGACTACAAGATAGGTGCTATTAATGAATATGAGTCCTATGACTCTTATAATGTGTATGAATATTACCGTATAAGACAGACTACAAGCGGATTTTATCTGCTTAACTATGAAAGAGAAGCTAACCAGATATTTGATGGTAAGAACGACCTCTTATCAACAGCAAAGATTAATCTTGGAATACAGTCAGGAACAACAGCAGAATTTAATTCTGATGAGAAGGGAACTTATTCATACTTTGTCAATGAAGGTTCATTGTGGTGCTACAATATAGATACTAATATGTATACAAGGGTATTCTCATTTAATGCTGATGAAACAGACGGCATAAGAGAGAATTATAACCAGCACGGAATTAAGATACTTAATGTAAGTGACGATGGCAACTGCGATTTTATAGTATATGGATATATGAACAGAGGTGAGCACGAGGGTGAGTCGGGCGTATCGCTGTGCAAGTATTCATATGAGGATAATATCGTGGAAGAAAGACTGTATATTCCAATGGATAAGCCATATGACATATTATCACAGAATGTTGGACGAATAGCTTATCTTGCTGATGAGAATACATTTTATATATTAATGGACGATACACTGTATTCAATAGATATTGTAAGTAAGGAAGTTATGACAGTAGTGTCTGGACTTGTAGATGGAACATATGCCGTATCAGAAAATGGAGATGCCATAGCCTACAGTATGAATGGCAGATTATACAGCACAGACTCAATACGAATATTCAATATGAGTACAGACAGTGAGAAGATAATTAAGGCTAATGATAATGAATATATAAGATGTCTTGGATATATTAATGGAGATTTCGTATATGGCATAGCTGATAAAGCTGATATTCTTATAAAAGAGGACGGAAGCAGGACATTTGCAATGTACAGGCTTGAAATAATGGATTCTGATTACAATGTAATAAAAGAATACGAACAGCCGGGAGTATATGTAAGTGATGCTTCAGTAAGTGATATGCGTATCAATCTTACAAGAGTGGTGAAATCTGGTGATGGTGATTATGAAAGCACAAGCATTGACCAGCTTATTAATAAAGATGAGAATACAGAAGAAGACGGACTTACACTGGAAACTATTGTGACAGATAACAGAAAGCAGGAGCTTGCAATTAAGCTTATGAAAGCACTTCCAGCAGGCAGTGTGGAATTCAGGACATCTTCTGAGGTAAGTTATAAGGATAATGCACTGCTGGAGCTTGATAATGATTTTGCAGGTGATGGACGATATTATGTATATGGGTATGGGCGTTTTCAGGATAGTACAACCCAGATATCAAAGGCTATAACACTTGCCAATGACACATACGGTTCAGTAAATGATTATAATGCTAACACAATATGGAAGCGTTATAGGAACACATCAGCAGAGATTAAGGGACTTAGCATAACTGATGCTGGTTCTTCTCTTAGAACAGCATTACAGACAGTTGCTTCCTATGCAGGTGCGCAGTTTGATGTTAATGCTTATATACAGGATAACACGGCTGATGAGGTATTAAGCCTTATTCCTGGCGTTGCAGGACTTAGCGTGAAGTCAGTAACAGTCGATAAAATGCTCAATTTTATTGACAATGGCTGTCCGGTTATAGGTAAGAGCGGAAGTGAGTCATATGTAATAATTACAGGCTATGATTCTAAAAATGTAACATATATAGATACTGCTTCTAATTCAACGGTAACAGTTACATTAACTGATGCCAGCAAGATGTTTAACCAGTGGGAAAATGTATTTATAACATATTACAAGAATTAAAGAGGATATGCAGATGGCTAAATCAACTAAGAAAAGAAAGAAAAGACAGAGCAAAAAGATAAAGATTATAAAAATTATAATACTATCAATTATACTTATTCTTCTTATAGCAGGCGGCATATATGCAGGACCTAAGATTGTAACAGTAATTCAGCTTGCGAATGATGCTAAGAGAATGGCAGATGAAAGTACAGTAGATACATTTAAAGATGGAAAGACAACAATAATATACGATACTAACGGTGACCAGTTATGTACGATGAAGGCTTCTAAGGATATGTACTATATCCAGATGAGTGATATACCAAAGACACTTGCGAATTCATTTGTTGTAATGGAGGACAGGGACTTTTACAACCACTCAGGAATTGATATTAAGGCGATTATAAGAGCGGTTATAATCAACAGCCGTAATGATACGATAGTTCAGGGAGCAAGTACAATTACACAGCAGCTTGCCAAAAATGTATTCTTAAGTCAGGAAGTTACGTGGGAGAGAAAGGTTAAGGAGATATTCTTAGCACAGGATCTGGAGAAGAAATACAGCAAAGACCAGATTTTGGAATTCTATCTTAATAACATATATTTCAGTAATGGATACTATGGAATAGAAGCTGCGGCAAGAGGATATTTTGATAAATCAGCCTCAGAGCTTTCGGTATCACAGCAGGCATTTATTGCGGCTATACCTAATAACCCTACTAAGTATAATCCGCTGACTAATTATGATGCGACACTTACAAGAAGAAATCTCATTTTAAAAGAGCTTCGTGATGCAGATTATATAGACTCAATGACTTATAATACAGCGATTGCGGAGGAGATAACAATAACAGGACAGAAAGCCGCTAATAAGAACAGTTCAGTTGAAACCTATGCAAGACATTGTGCAACGGAAGAACTTATGAAATATTACGGCTTTACAATGCGTAATAACTTTGATACAGAAGATGAATATAATACATATGAGGAGCTGTATCAGCAGTATTACTCATCGTGCCAGCAGATGCTTATTAATGGCGGATATACAATATATACAAGTATAGACCCGGATATACAGGAAGCATTACAGGAGTCAATAGATAATAACCTTTCAGCATTTAAGACAGTATCAGATGACGGAATATATGAATTGCAGGGTGCGGCTACCTGCATTGATAACAGCACAGGAAATGTAGTTGCAATTGTAGGTTCAAGGTCACAGGACGATCTGGACGGCTACACGCTTAACAGGGCATACCAGAGCTACAGACAGCCGGGAAGCTGCATTAAGCCTGTAATTGTATATGTGCCATATCTACAGCTTGGCAACAATCCGGATACAATAGTTAATGATGAGAAGATAGACGGCGGTCCATCAAATGCAGATGGCGTATATGCCGGACAGATGACACTTAGAACAGCAGTAAGCAAATCTAAGAATACTGTTGCGTGGAAGATATACAGGGACGACATAACACCTAAAGCTGGTATCGGTTTCCTTCTTAATATGGGCTTCCATAAAATATGGATGGATAAATCAACCAATGCTGCGGCACTTGGAGGATTTACTTATGGCGTATCGACACAGGAGATGGCTGGTGCATATGCAACAATCGTCAATGATGGTGAATACAGACAGCCAACCTGTGTTGAGAAGATACTTAACACATCAGGCAAAGCGATTGTAGATACTTCTAACAGAAGTTCAAGAGTATATGATACTAATTCGTGCAGAATGATGACAGATATGCTCCGTACAGTAGTAACAAGCGGAACAGGTGTTGGAGCAGAACCATCTAATGCGATTGTAGCTGGTAAGACAGGTACAACTAACTCTAATAAAGATGCGTGGTTCTGTGGATACAGCCAGTATTATACAACAGCTATATGGATGGGATATGATTATCCTAAGACATTAAGCTCAGTTAAGACTCTGGCTATATTTAAGGATTTTATGTACGACATACATAAAGATAAGACAAAGGTGGAATTCAAGACGGCAAATGGTTCTTATACAAAGAATAACCAGACTGAAACTGAGACACAGAGCCAGACAGAAGAACAGACAACAACACAGCAGGAAACTACTACTGTAACTCCAACGACAAAGGCGGCAGCGACAACACAGCAGGCTACAACTAAAGCACAGACGCCAACGACACAGCAGGCGACTACTAAGACCCAGCAGACACAGGAACAAAAGACTGGAGAGTGGGAAGCACCTACTAAGGAAGACTTGCCTGCACAGAATATAAGCCCGCATTAATTAATCATAAGTTCTAAACAAAAAATCACGGTCAGGTTTGTTATTAACAATACCTGACCGTGATTTTAAATTATATTTTAGTTCTTCTTTGACTTCTTGAATAAGCCCTTCTTAGCTTTCTTTTCTTCAACAACTATCTTGCCGCCACGAACTGACTTAATTCCTGTGATGTAGATACCACTTACCTCAGCTTTAACTTCAGCCTTGATAGGTATCTGGTCGTATACCTTAGGGTCTGCCATAAGTGTCATAACCTTAGGACCAATCTTAGCTTTAACTACAGGAACTTTGCTTCTCTGAAGATACTTAGGTGTCTGTTCAAGAACAATCTTAGGAAGTCCTGCTTCTTTAAGTTTCATTTTCTTCTTGTCTATAATCAACATAGACATAATCTGTTTAGCGGCATCAATCTGTGCCTGATTTTCTGTCTGCTTCTTACGAAGCTTGTTACCTACAATAATAAGAGCTATTAAAGCAACAACGAGGATTGCTATAATAACTAATAAAACTATCGACCATACTGGCATATAAGTTCTCCTCCTGTATAATATACAAATAATTCACAATTCAAACTGAATTCACAAAGTCCATTATATCACGGAATATAAATAATGAAAAGAATAATATATTGAAAATGCGTAAGAAAATGTGTAATGCTTACACAAGCTTCTGGTTCTTCTCATAAGTAGAAAGTATAATATCATGTACATATGCTGCTACATTTTTCTTCTCATCAGGTGACATTAATGACATATCTACCGGCTTGCCAAATTCAATAACCGTGTGGGCTTTCTTAAGGAAAGGTTTCTGGTCTTCAAATATCGCAGAAGTGTTATTCTGTGTTACAGGAATAATAAGGCTACGTGACTTCTCGGCAAGCTTAAAGCTTCCAGCGTGGAATTCCATAACACCCTCACCCTTGTTACGTGTTCCCTCAGGGAAAATAACTAAAGATGTGCCGTCCTTAATATATTCAATTCCTGAAAGTATTGATTTGAGGGCTTCCCTTGTGTTCTGTCTGTCAAGTAAAAGACAGCGGATATTACGCATCCATACACGGAGTATAGGCACTTTTGCCATCTCCTTTTTGGCAACATAAGCTGCTCTTGTCTTTATATAAGTATAAGAAATAATTACATCAAAGAAACCTCGGTGATTACCTACAAATAATACAGGCTTGTCTGTTGGAATGTTCTCAACACCGATAGCGGTCGTCTTAGTTCCACATACGAACAATATAAGCCTGAACATAAAACGTGCAACTGCATCAGAAGCTTTCTCCTTAGCAACAGGGTGCTTCTTTCCGATAAGCCATAAGATAGGAAGTGCAATTAAGCTGAATACTGCAAATATAAGCAATAACAGCACTACGATAATAAGTCGAATCATATACTCCTCATTTCTACAGATAATAATCTGTCGTAATAATTAATTAATATACGCTTTCGCGTTGTCTGAATAATATTTAGAACCGTCATTAGTCATAAATACAGCCTCAATGCCGTCAAGCGAATTAATAAGCTTCATACCGTCGTCAAGTCCTAATACAAAGCAAGTTGTGCTAAGACAGTCGCCAATAGTTGACTCACTTGAAATAATAGTCACATCACATAAGTTGTTGTCATAAGGGTATCCAGTGGCTGGATTTAATATATGGTGGTAAAATGTTCCGTCATCTGAATAGAAGTATCTTTCATACGTTCCAGATGATACAACCGAATAATCATTGATATGAAGTACTTCCATATATTCGCCAGTTTCAGTAAATGGCTTCTTTACCGCAATATTAAAATCTGAGCCGTTACGTTTCTGGTCTATACATAATACATTGCCGCCAAGATTAATAATAGCACGTTCAACACCATTATCAATAAGATAAGCTTTAATCTTATCAGCGATGTATCCCTTGGCAATCGCACCGAGGTCAAGACAGTATCCGTCAGGCATTGATATGTGATGAGTGCCGTCATTGTCTGTGCTTAATGAAACCTTGGTATAATCGACATATGCAAGCGCATCTGTTATGGCAGAGCTGTCAGGTACATTTGGGGTATCAGTATTAAAATCCCATAAACGTGACACGCTTCCTATTGTAATATCAAAAGCACCATTGGATAGCTGGCTGTAATAAAGTCCAAGTTCAATAAGCTCGTAGAGTTCATCACTTATAGCTGTTGTCTGTTGGGTGTTGACCTTATAAAGCTCACTTGTTTCAAGTGTCCTTGAGAAAATGTGTTCGTAATAATCACACAGACCAAGAGCCTCGGACAATACATTTTTATTGACATTAGTATAAGAGTCAATCTGTACATAAGTATTAAGCTTGTAATCAGTTACGCTTATAGGAGAACTTAAAGCAAGCTTCTTACTGTTACAGCCCGTTAATGCTGACAGCATACAGCTTATAATAACAATACATAGAACTAAAGAAGCTGTCCGTTGTCTTAGATGTGCAGGCTTGTGTAAAATTTTTAAATTATTCATATTACTCCTTAAATAAGTTATACATATGTATAAAGTATATCAAATATTGAAAAAAATGTGAATTCACTTTTATTTTGTATTGGATTATGTTATAACAAATAAAGCGTCAAAAATAAAGAAATGAGGATATTTTATGAAAAAGAAATTAGTAAGCCTTATGTTAGTGGCAGCTATGACAGCTTCACTTACAGCATGTGGCTCTAAAAAGACAGAAGAATCAACTTCTACAGTACATAAGAGCATAACAGCCGCAGAATATGATGCTACTATTACATCAGATGCGGCAATTTATAAAAAAGCATTTACAATGCCTGAATACAAAGGAATTCAGGTAACTGTTGATAAGTCTGTACTCAATGTTGCAGAAAGTGATGTTGACGATTATATCAATCAGAATATAGTAGCGGCAGAAGCTACAACAGAGAATGTTACAAGTGGTGTAACAGCTAATGGAGATACAATTATACTTGATTATTCAGGTAAGCTTGATGGCGAGGCATTCTCAGGTGGTACAGCAACTGATACTACATATACAATAGGTTCAGGTAATTTTATATCAGACCTTGATAAAGGACTTGTAGGACTTACAGTAGGTCAGGAATATGATATTCCTTGTACTTTCCCAGATAATTACACATCAGACCTTGCAGGTAAGAGCGTAATATTTACGGTAAAGGTTACAGCAATCCAGAAGACAACTTACCCAGAGATAACAGATGAATGGGTAGTTAATAACAAAGAAACACTTAATCTTTCAGGTGATACAGTTGCAGATTTCAGGGACGAAGTAAGAAAGATAGTAGAGGCTAATGCTAATGATACTTATCTTAACAACACATTTACATCAGCATACCAGATTATAAGTGAGAATGTTGGTGACGTTAATTATCCAGAAGATGAAGTTAATTCATTAGTAGAAGTTCTTAATACTAATATTGAGAATGAATTTAATACTTATGGTTCATACTATGGCATATCAGATTTAGATACATATAAGAAATCAGTATATGGATTTGATTCAATTGACGCATTTAATGAATATGCCACATCATCTGCACAGCAATATCTTTTACAGAAAATGATAGTAACTATCATTGCAGCAGATAATGATATTCACGTATCAGAAGATGAAATTAACTCATATGGTAACGATTTAGCTCAGTATTATGGTTACGATGACTTCAATGCAATTGTAGATGCAGTCGGCAGTGAAGTTGTATCAGAGATAGGTTATGAAATACTTTATCAGAAGGTTGTAGAATTCGAGTGCAGCCAGATTACAGAGGTAGAACAGTAAAATGAATGAATTGGTACCAAAGATATTTGACGTAATGAAGACATATTCCAAGGACCAGTTAGTAAAGGATATAGTGGCAGGGATTATTGTTGCGATAATAGCCCTGCCATTATCTATTGCACTGGCACTTGCATCAGGAGTAAGCCCGGAGCAGGGTATATATACAGCAATATTTGCCGGATTTGTTATTTCCTTCTTAGGAGGAAGCAGGGTTCAGATAGCTGGACCTACAGCGGCATTTGCTACAATAGTAGCTGGTATAGTTGCGAAAAATGGTATGGACGGACTTATAGTTGCTACAATTATGGCAGGTATAATACTTGTTATTATGGGACTTCTTAAGTTCGGTAACCTTATAAGATTTATTCCTTATACAATAACTACAGGTTTTACATTTGGTATTGCCGTAACTATTGTTATAGGACAGATTAAGGATTTTCTTGGCCTTACTTATCCGGCAGGAACTGCGACAGTTGAAACTATGGATAAGTTAAAGGCGATAATTGCCAATATAGGAACATTTAATATAAAAGCATTAATAGTTGGTGTTGTATCACTTGCAATTCTTATTGTATGGCCTAAGTTCAAGGCGCTTGATAAAATTCCACCATCACTTATTGCGGTTATAGTATCAGTTCTTATGGTTAAATTCATCGGACCATTAAAAGATGTCAATACAATCGGAAGTCTGTATACAATAAAGAAAGGACTTCCAGGAGTGTCAGTACCATCAGTTAGTATGGATATGATAATTACACTTCTTCCAGATGCACTTACAATAGCGGTTCTTGCAGGAATAGAGAGTCTGCTTTCGTGTGTAGTATCAGATGGTATGATAGGTTCAAGACATAAGCCTAATATGGAGCTTGTTGCACAGGGAGCAGGTAATATCGTATCTGCACTTTTCGGTGGTATTCCAGCGACAGGTGCTATTGCAAGAACAGCGGCTAATGTCAAGAATGGTGGACGTACACCTATAGCTGGTATGGTTCACTCAGTTACACTTCTTATTGTGCTTGTAGTGCTTATGCCATATGCGGCCTGGATACCAATGCCAGCCATTGCGGCGATTTTATTTATTGTTGCATACAATATGAGCGGCTGGAGAGAGATGGTTAATCTTGTTAAGCACTCACCAAAGTCAGATACATTAGTATTACTTACAACTATGGTGCTTACAGTTGTATTTGACCTTGTTGTGGCTATAGAAGTAGGTATTGTTATGGCGGCACTTCTTTTCCTTAAGAGAATGGCAGACGTAACAGAAGTAAGAAGCTGGAAATATATCGGGGAAAATATTGATGAGAATAACGACCCTGAGAGTATTAATTTAAAGAAAGTTCCTAATAAGACTTTAGTATATGAAATAATCGGACCAATGTTCTTTGCGGCGGCGGATAAGTTTATGGATATACATATGGAGTCAGATGTAAAAGTAGTTATAATCAGAATGCGTGGTGTTCCGGCTATGGATATATCAGCATTGCGTTCGCTTAAGAATATACATAATGTATGTAAGAAGCGCGGTATAACTATGGTATTATCCCACGTTCAGGAACAGCCTAAGTCGATGATGGAGAAGGCTGGATTTGCGGCAGAGGTTGGAGAAGAGAACTTCTGTGCTAATATTGATGCGGCGTTGGCGCATGCGAAGGAGATAGTGGGGTAAGCAAGGGGCAAGAGCGGAGTGCCGGATGAGATGGCAGATGGACGGACTGGCAGATGGACGGACGGCGAAAGGCGGGACAGCACCCTGCCGTGTGGAACTGCGGATAAGACAATTGGATATTACCGGGTGTTTCCGAGGGAGTGTTGTGGCGGTGGACGCACACGCTCATATTCGGCATCCTGCCTCAGTATTCGCTTGACCAGACCTCGTGTCTGGTCATTGCTGTTTATTGGGGCGGAAACACTGGTAATATCACAATTCTCTTATAATGCAGTGCCACGCGGCAGGGGGCTGTCCCGCCTTTCGCCTGTTCACTGCCGGTTCGTGTGGGGCGGGCAATGCGCTGCGCTGTTGCCCTTGGGGAGAGAGAAACGGGGGCGGGCGATACGCTGCGCTGTCGCCCTTGGGTGGTGGGAGATAATTTAATAAAATTAATAAATTGTGAAATATTGTATATACTAATAATGTAACAAATTTTAAATATATATTGACAAATTTTAAAAAAAATCATAATATAATAATACAAAGAATGTTGTGGTATACTGGCAGCAGTAGAGATAACATTTTAATTCGGAGAGTCACTACCGTTAAGTGTGAAACTAAAATATTCGGAGAGTCACTACCGTTAAGTGTGAGATTAAAATATTTGGTTACCATCACCGTTAAGTATGGAAAAGGCAAAGATTTTTCTTTGCCTTTTTTGTTAAAGGAGAGGAATGGATTTATATCAAGTTACAACAGATTATGTGAAATATTTGCAAAAGTTTGAACCTAAAAAAATTTTATCTAATTCAGATGATAAAAGCAGCAGAAAATTCTTTGGTGTTATAGTGCAAAAGAATGGATATAAATATGTAGTTCCGTTGAGTTCGCCTAAGTATAAAAAAGATTATGAAATAGAGGGGTATACAAGTGATGTATTGCCGTCAGATTTTTCATTTGTAGGATATGCGGAAAGAATAAAATTATTGAAAAATACAACTACGCCGGTGGTATATATGTATAGCAAAGATGCTAATAACAAAATTGACCTCATAGGAAAATTACAATGTAATAATATGATACCTGTTCCTGACAGTGAATTAGTGAAGGTTGATGTGGATGGCATACAGGATAAGGCTTATAAAGCACTTCTTAATAAGCAAATCCAATATTTAAGAAAAAATGAAAAGAGTATTATAAATAAACATATTAATCCAGTATACGTTAATAGAAAGAAAGGCAGATTGGATATTGGGTACATAAAAAATGCAACACCAGATTTTGAGTTGTTGGAGGAAAAATGTACTGAGTGGGAAAGTAATGTTAATAAAAAACAGTAAAAATTCTTATGGTATGTCCTGATTAGACATACCATAAGAGGGTTTATATAAATAAAGATATATGACTTAAGATAACTTATTACAGATAGCAGATTAAATAAAAATTAACCTCAAAGAACGTAGACCGATGGTTATGGTGTATTTGTCAGGAAGCTGCCAAGCAGTGTGGCGGCGTTGCCGCCTTCGATGGCGGTGAGTTCGTCTGGGGTGAGGCCGCTTGTTCTTAAGAGGTGGAGGGACTCGGACTGGTCGGACCAAGGGCTGTCTGTTCCAAAGAGAACGTGGTCAGTGCCGTGGGTGCGTACCATCTGGACGAATTTCTCTTTGGAGAGGAAGTTGTTGTCCGGAGTGCTTTTTAGGACAAGGGCTGTGTCGAGCCATACATTTGGGGTTCCGATTAGCTGGTCGCATACTTCGTTATACATAGACCAGCCACCCATATGTGCTAATACAAGCTTGTGTGGTGGGACTTCTTTTATCATATTGGCAAGACGTTCAACACTTGCCTCATCACAGTTAGGAAAGCTTATATCCATACCGCAGTGTATAGATACAATCAGGTCGTTGTCGTTCGCACATTCTATTATTCTAAGACATCTGGGGTCATCTATATTAGTACGCTGGAATACAGGGTGAAGCTTAATTCCAGGTACGCCGGCTTTGGCAAGGCCGCTTATTATAGTCTTGTAGTCATCATTGTCAGGATGAATTGTACCAAATGATATTATTCCAGTGGATTTAAAGGATTTATTAGTTTCTATGGCTATTTTGTTGATAGTCGTATGCTGTGTTGGCTTGGTTGCTATAGGCAGTAAGACAGAGTAATCAATGCCAGCTTTTTTCATAGAAGCTTTGATAGAGTCTACACGTCCGTCCAGATAATTAGGTATACCGCCGCTTTGAGCAAGTCGTCCCACGGCGCGGTCGGCAAGGTCATCAGGAAAGCTGTGAGTATGAAAATCTATAATCATAAATATCCTCATTTCTGCGCCCCAGTTATAAGTACAGCGTGTCGGGTACGCATAACACTAATTCATATTTTTACCATTTAAGAACGCATTTAAACATTTAATAATTAAATGATAACATAATAAAAGGAACAGGTCAAAACGTGCAAAACAACCTGCCTATATGGGTTTCTTATTGCATATTATGTGGAAAAATACAGTTAATTATTGTATTATACTAGGTAGCTTAAAATGTGGGGAATGTCTTGAAACAGCTTAATAAAAGCAGGAAATGGAGTTGCTTATGAGAATTGCAGTATGTGAAGATGACGAAATACAGGCTTCGTTACTTGAAAAGCTTTTGATTGACAGATTAAGCAAGGATGAATTTTATAATAGGACAGAAAATGTCATAGACATATATTATAGCGTTGAGAGCATTGAAAATGGCATTGCACATAACAGATATGATATATTTTTTCTGGATATAGAGATTGGCAGTGACAATGGAATTAATCTTGCACATACAATACGCCAGCTTGATAAGAATACTATTATAATATTTACGACAAGCCACAGTGAATGTGTATTTGATGTATTCGGAGTGCGTCCATTGGATTTTATAATAAAGCCGATTAATGAGGAGAAGGTGGATAAGGTTCTTGAGGAAATTGTACAGGCAATAGAAACAGATGATGAGATATTCACATTTGTGAGTAACAGGGAGAATATAAGCCTTCATTATTCAGATATTATATATGTGTATTCGACCAAGAGAGTAATAACACTTATAACGGCAAGGGAAGAATATGTATTTAATGGAACTATAAAGAGTGTGTATGACAGGCTTCCGCATTATATGTTTGGAAAGACGGGAAGCAGTGGTATAGTTAATTATATGTACATATACAAAATGTCGACAGACGGAATTATATGCCGTACATCGAAGCTTGGCAGAAATATTAACGTAGAGGTCAGCAGGCGTGCATATAAGGAGCTGTCATATAATTATTCACAATATGTAGCTTCAATACGGGGCAGGTTAAACAAACTCTGGTAACAGATAATAAGTTGAATAAACAGATATTGTGAAAGATAATATGCAGAATGGCAGACAGATACTATAAAAGATAATATGTAAAGTAGTAGACAGAAGTTAATAAAAGATAAGGGTGATACAGTGTATGATAAGATATTTGCCGGTGATAATATGCTTGATTGCGCTTGCTGATATAATGATTATTAAAGACATATATGGACAGTGTAACAATATTAATAATAAAAGATTAGATATAAATATTGTGCTTATATTTATGCTTGTGGCAGATATTATTCTGATATACACTCATCTGGAATATGAAAGATATGAGAGCGGCGTTGTACTGCTGTTAATTATATTGATATATGGAAAGCTTGTCGGAAGCCAGATATATGCGGATATTGCCAAGGCGGTATTTTATATAAGCATATCAATTAATGCGGCGGTGCTGGCAGATTATGTACTTAAATATATATCCATACAGAGAAATGATAGTTATATGCTTTATGAAATTAATGTATTGTGTGTAATAATTCTATTTAAGGTTATATGTCTTGTTATGTTTGGTGCATATAAAAGATATGTACAATACACCTCTAATAATATATACTATGTTGCGGTTACGGTAATAAAGATTATTGGTGCGGTTATTAATATATGTGTATACAGTGCAGTAAAATCAATCGGATATTATAATGCAAGTATAATTGTTGTGCTGCTGCTTATAAATGTGCTTACAGATACAGGAATAGTATTTCTTAATATAGTAAGAAATTATGCAAGCGTAAGCTATGAAAGAGAAATGCTTGAACAGGAGATAGAAACGTGCAGAATATTATATGATAATATTAAGACAGGGCAGGACGAGTTAAGGGATATAAGGCACGACATAAAGAACAGGCTCAATATGCTTTGTTATTCACTTGATGAGAATAATATTGAACAGGCAAGGAAAGCAATAGGTATTCTGTATGATAATATAGATGCCAGTTCAAGAATATTTTACTGTAATAATCTTAAAGTGAATACAATGCTTGAATATAAGTTTGCAGGTCTTCCAGATAATATTAATGTGCAGTGTGATATTGATATTCCAGACAATCTTGATATGGATATGGGAGATTTGGGCGTAATAATAGGCAATCTGCTAGATAACAGCATTAATGCAGTTTAAAAAATTGATGGCGAAGCGTATATTAATGTTGTAATGAAATATTCGGCAGAGAGTTTATTTATAACGATTAAAAATAGTTATATTGAGGATAACACAATAAAATCTGCGGTATATTATATAGATCACGGCAGGGGCATTAAGAATGTCAAAAGGCTGGTTGATAAATATAGAGGAAGTTATAGTGATACAAAAGAAAATGGAGTATACACTACGAATTTGAGTATCTCCATATAATTATTATAACCAATTGTAACACTAAAACGACCGATTGTAACAAGTCGCCAAAATGGCAGAAATAATGTGTTAGAATACAGTCAATCACTTCGAAGTAATTAATATTTAGTTTGGAGGTAATTGGCTTATGATAAATAAAAAGTTAATAGGCAGGGCAATAAATGTACTGTTTGCATTAATGTTAGTAGTAGCTGGCGCAAAGACGGCAAAGACATATGCAAGCAACTGGCAGGACTCAGCTTACTGTTATTTATTTGAATTTGGCACAACACGTGAGACAGATGCACGAGAGAAAATGGATGACAGTTATGTATATATGGTATGTGAAGAATGTGACGGCAATGACTTTGGTTATATGGCTTATGCTTATGGAAGCCTGAATTGGGATAAGTCAGGTGGACAGTGCTATAGTAATGGATATGTTTATAATCTTGGAACTGTTCATTATATGCTTAATTACATTTATGAGAATGGGCGCGGTTATGCATATATAAGAGCGAACCCGCTAGATAGTGGAGATGCTGCCTGCTTTAGAGGCTTATGGAGCCCTGATAGCATTTAACAGTATTGAGAGGTAAGTTTTTTGAAAAAAGCAGCTATAATAATATGTTTAATTAGTATACTGGTATTACAGGGCTGTGAGCGCAAAAGCGTGGAAGATGTCTATTCTATTATTGAGGAAGAGACTAACAATAGACAGGAAGAGATTAATAATCAGGGTACAGAACAGCAGATAGGTGATGACATAATTAATAATGATGGCTATTCAGATATGAATGGCGATAGTATTCCTGAATTAATAGAACAGGGAGAAAAAGTTAAGATTACGACAGAAAAGGTTGATAGAATACTGTCATTGCAGGTTGAAGATGTACTTGTCACTCATAATATTAATGATTTAATACAGTTATCCGATGAGGAGGCCGTTTCAAATGTGAAAGATTATTTTATTAATACGGACAATAATAATTATATTAATAGTGACGGAACATTGAACCCAAGCAGGCGTGGAATTAACTATAAAGCAGTATTAGTAAAAATGCTTATTACCAATGAGAGTACGGATGATTATAAATTAGTTGCAACCACATTAAAGATGTATGATATTAAAGATAATTCTGGTGCATTGCGGTATAGGAAGTTATATGGAGAGTGTAAATTAGTGGATAAGCCAGATGCATTTAATAGACAAGAATACAATAAGATTACATTAAAAGCAGGGGAGAACAAGGAAGAAACATTTATATATGTAGTTGAAGATACGTGGGTACAAAGTGAAACTTATCATATTGAAGATGGACAATGGATATATGATGAGCTTTTAACAGGTGGAAGCTCTCTTAATAATGTGTGTATATCGACTAATTTTCTTGGAAGTGGTGACAGTTCTGACAGTATATATAAGAATAAGTATATGTTAAAACTTAATCTTAGATATGCAGACTAATTAAATATATAATAGCTGAAGGCTGCCCTTGCATTGCAATGTGGCAGCCTGTTGTATAAAGATACGGAGATAAAGAATTATGAAACCAATGCTTAAAATAGAGCTTGAAAGAGCATTTACGAGTATATCCTTCAAGATAGCTGTAATAATAGGAATGGCAGTTTCTGTGCTGGAATTTGTCAGGAAAGTTATTCCGGCAGCAGCCAATCCGGTTATGTATTTTAAGCCGTATGCTGATAATATGCCGCTTAATGTACATAATATGTGGCTTGCGGGCAGCAGGGATATGTATTATGAAGTGTTTTTGCGCATACTGCCTATTCTTGTGGTGCTTCCATATGCAGCAACATATTATACCGACAGTCACAGAGGACTGATTAAGAATTATTATACAAGAACTAATAAATCTGATTATATAATTGCAAAGTTTACAGCAGTATTTATAACAGGTGGTCTTGTTGCAGTAATTCCGGTTATATTTAATCTTATGGCGACATCAGCACTACTGCCGTCATTTATATGGCCGAATGGCAATATGTCATATCAGCCAAGCGGAATGTGGATATCCATTTTATATACCCACCCATATGTGTATTACATTATGTATATTGTATTACAGTTTGTCTGTTCAGGTATGCTAGCAACAATACCATTGATAATATCACCGTGGGTTAATAACAGCTTTATTGTGTTGCTGTTTCCAGTAGTGTTATGTGAATTCTTAAATGTAGTAACAGGCTGGTCATCAGTAAGCTATATAAAAGCATTAGCACCTAAAAGAATACTGAGCATTAACCAGTTAGCCCCAAACTACTGGCAGAGTTATGTAATATTTATACTTGTTATATTGTTCTTCGATATCATTTCATATGTGTTAAGGGGGATAAAAGATGAAACATTATACTAATAAGACACATATAAAAGGAATTGTAATAAGTGCAGTGATTATTATATTTACAGTTGTCTGTATTATAGGATACATAGATGTCAATAAGAGATTTCCAAAGGCTGGGGAGGAGTTCTATTCCAGCAATGAGTGGGTTGATTATGACTATATGCAGATAAGGGCGAAGAAAATGGAATATCTGACTAAAGAGCAGTATTGTGAGAGATATGAAAATGCAGACGCTGCCGGCAGGAGTGATAAATTATCATATTTTGTGCTGACCTTGGAATTACATAATCTTACAGGTGAAGACATTAATCTTAATAAGAAGTTCATAGGAAATGTATCGCTAGAAGCATATCCACAGGGGTACAATAATCAGGGGAATTTTATTGACGGGAACGGAAAAGCAGATACCAGAAGCATACTTGAAGCGAACCAGACTAAAGAATTTACGATTGTATTTAATGTTAATGAATCGGTTGTTGGAAAGAACAGAATTAACAGGTTAAAGAAGTCGGATATATATTTTAGTATGTCGTGTTATCCAGTTCATAAAGCAATCGTATTTAACGGAGTTGATTAGAACTGGAATGTGACAGATAGAGTGTGGATTGGATATATTATGAAAAGATTAATTAATCTTCTTAAAATCAGCGGTGTGAAAATTACTGTAATTATAGAGGGCATAATTGCGGTTATGATAGCTGTATACGTAAGGTTCAGGATAGCAAATGGAGCGTGGAAGGCGTGTATGTATGACGTATATATAATGACAGAAAGGTATGTGATATTAATTGGTGTACTGCCAATAGTGCTGTTTTATATATTGTATACAGAGAAGCATAATTTTAACTGCATAAATGTTCTGCTTGAGGGAAGCAGAAGAAATGTATGGAGAAAATGCGTTAAGGATATGGCTGTGTTATGTCTGTTTTTTTCAATAAGTGTATTTGCATTTACAGCATTTTCAGGAAGACTATTAACCAGGTGTACCTACAACTGGTGCGACTGGGATAGCTTTAGTGTTAAGTACACTGGAAAAATATGGTACGAACAGCCGTCTTATATAAAGACCGCAGCCGCATTTTATATAGAAATGCTTGCCCTGTTCTTAAGTATGGGAGCGGTTATGCTTGGGATATGGTGGCTTACAGACAGGCAGTGGGCAGGCTTTATGGCAGTAGAAATTCTGTTAGTTATTGAGCATTACACAACAGGATATATATACAACAGATATATGTTAAGTTATTCGGCATATATATACGGAATAAGGACGGTGCAGAATATAATAATGCCGGTTATCGTGACGGCGGCTGTGTATCTTATTATGTGCGTGATGACACATTTTAAGAAGAAGGAATTCTTAAATACATAGAGGCGCGCGGCAGTAGTTAAGTGATTATAATTAATAATTGGGAAGTACAATTATGATTGACAGTTAAAATATATAATTGTAATTAAAACAGATTGCTGAAATCAGTGATTAAAAGAGTTGTTATAAAGTTGTGTATAAGGATAGGAGTATAGTTAAAATGAACGGGCTGAATACAGGGAAATATATATTAAAATTTACAGGAGCGCGTGTATGAGGTCATTATTATTACAGATAAAATATGATTGCAGGCAGGGAATATTGTGCCAGTGGAAAAGGTACATACTTCTGCTTGCAGTCTATATAGTGTGCGTTGCACAATTTATATGGATATGTGAAAGAAGCAGCTATGTGGAAACATACACAAGTGCAGATATGGTGCTTTGGATGTTCAGGGGAATTGAAAAGTATGTCCCAGACACACATAAGCTTGTGGACATATCAGCTCCATATATTCTTCCTAATATAATAATTGCTTATATAATAGGCAATTATATAATAAAGGATTTATATGGATATGGGAAAAATCTTATGGTTAGGACAGGCAGCAGGGTCAACTGGTGGATTAGCAAATGTATATGGTGCGTTATTACTGTATTTATAAGCTATGCGCTTATGTATGCGGTTATATTGGCAGCCAGCGTTGTGACACACAGTTTGTCATTAAATATTACGCCTGATGTGTGCGTAAGCATTATGGGAATGGACAAGGTGTTAATTCTTAATTATGCCAATCTTGACTATATGTTATCATCAGTTATGTTATCAAGTGTATTGATGAGTATAGCGTTAAGCGTATTTCAGATGTTAGTGACATTGTTAATATCGCCAGTGATAGCATATATGGCGGTTATGATTATGATAGTGCTTGCCGCATTTGTCGACAATCCACTTGTGATTACACTGTATTGTATGGTTATAAGAAGCAGGGCATATATGCCACAGGGTTACGGCGTGTCACTGGCAGTAGTCATAATGCTTATAATTATAACAGCGTGCGCAGTGGCAGGTGGTTTATATGCTAACAATATGGATATAGTCAGTAAAAGAGAAGAATGGCAGAATTTAGATGACTAGCCTTTTTGAAATGTATAATTTTTCACAATTTTCACATACTACCCATACAACGCAATATATGGAAAATAGTTTGATAAGCCATTGAAATGAGCATAGAGAAACCGCGTGTATGGATTTATGTAAAATAAGGAGGATTGTATGAAAGCCACGGGAATTGTTCGTCGTATAGATGATTTAGGAAGAATTGTAATACCAAAGGAGATAAGAAGAACATTAAGAATAAGGGAAACCGACCCAATGGAGATATATACAGATATGGATGGGCAGATTGTGTTAAAGAAATATTCTCCGATGGCAGATGTATCGGAATTTGCGGTAGAGTATGCGGAGTCCATAGCACAGAATACAGGAATGACAATTGCAATAACTGACAGGGATTGTGTTATTGCGGCGGCAGGAACAGAGAAGAAGAATGTACAGGGAAAGCATATTACTAAAGAGCTTAATGATGTTATGGATAAAAGGCAGAGTGTTGTGGCAAGTGCCAGTGAGAACGATTATGTAAAAGCGGTAACAGACTATGATTGTGAGTCAGAGGTGATAAGTCCGATAATATGTGCCGGAGATGTTCTTGGAATGGTTATTATGTTTGGCAATGACAAGAAACAAAAGCTCGGCGAGAGCGAGAAAAGAATAGTTAAAGTTGCGGCGGATTTTTTGGGCAGACATATGGACAATTAGCAGATGATTTTAATATAATAATATGATGTGAGGGTAAAATACCATTTGCCCAATACACCTAAATGCCAGAAGTTAGAAATACGGCATGGCTTCCGGCATTTACATATTAATATAAGTTAATTACGATTGGCAGATATTTCGGAGGAAGATTATGAGATTAGATAAATATTTAAAGGTTTCAAGACTTATTAAAAGACGTACAGTAGCTAATGATGCGTGTGATGCAGGAAGGGTAATGATTAATGATAAAGTAGCTAAGGCATCAGTTGATGTCAAGGCAGGAGATATAATAGAGATATCTTTTGGTAATAAGAATGTCAAGGTAAGAGTTACAGACGTAAAGGACACAGTTAAGAAAGAAGAAGCTAAAGAGATGTTTGAATATATTTAATAATTAAGTATATTTAATGATTAAGTATATTTGATGTTTGAGCATATCTAATAGGTTAATGTGTTTAAATAATAGTTATAATTAAGCATTTTTTAGCGTACCGCCTAATATATTAGACAAGTAAGATAAATGTATAATATATGGAGGCAGTTATGGACGATATTAAAAGGGTAAGACATCCTCATACAGTAAGAATGGAAGACCGCAAGAAGGCTCAGTTTACAGGTATTACTGACGTTGTATCCTTTGAACCGTCAAAGGTAATACTTGAGTCTGATTATGGCATTATTGTTATAAAAGGCGAGTCGCTTCACGTTAATAAGCTGTCAGTTGAAAAGGGAGAGCTTGATGTTGACGGAAGGGTTGATTCGCTTGTGTATTCACAGAACAGCACAAGTATGAAAAAGGGCGACTCATTGGTGAACAGATTATTCAGGTAATTGTGAATACATCTCTTAGAGATTATAAAGATTAGTTAATCATATAAGTCCAGCAGTAGCGGAGAATAGTGCTTATGTCAGGTGATATTATATGGGAGAGCGGCACATTTTTATATGCACTTTGGTGGGGAATGGTGCTTGCATTTCAATATGATACGATAAGAATAATAAGAAGAATTATAAGACACCGGCGTGTATTTATGATTGCTGTAGAAGATGTTATATACTGGATATATGTAGGAATACGGATATTTGTTATATGTTTCTATGTTAATAGTGGCATTATAAGGTCATTTATTGTAGTGGGGCTTGTGTGCGGGGCTGTTCTATATCTTAAGGCGTTAAGCGTGTATTACATAAAATATGGAGTAAGACTTGTAAGAATTTTACTTAAACCATTGAAAATGCTTGTGTCTGTGATTAGAATAGTGTTGCAGTCATTAAGAAAAGACAGACCGAAGAATGGAGAGATATAGATGAGATTTGAGACAAAGAGAGAAAGGGAACAGCGAAGAAAAAGACAGAAACGCTCAGCAATTCTGGGTATGGTATTTGCTATGCTTGTTGTTGTGGGTCTTGGAGTGCTTTTATGGAATGGCAAGAAGAATATTGAAGCCAAAAATGTAGAGTATGAAAAGCAGATTAAAGAGCTTCAGGAACAGGTTGATGAAGAAAAACAGCGTACAGAAGAGCTTAATGAATATAAGAAATATGTGCAGACGAAGAAGTTTGTGGAGGAGATTGCCAAGGATAAATTCGGACTTATATATCCAGATGAGATAATATTTAAAGGGAAGAAGTAACGTATCAGAGTTCGACACATTTTTTATATAACTGCTATTATAATGGTGTTCGGTTTAAGAAAATAGGACATTTAGACCAGAAATGAGGGGCTATGGCAGTTAAGAATGATGGATTGTGTATGACTTATACGATAAACAGATTGTCCGAAACGGCTAAGACGTTTCGACGTCTGGGAGAAGCATATGAGTGTGCATCAGGTGATGAAGCACAAAGTCCCAGCTTTAAAAGACAGTTGTTTCTTGTTGCAGATATTCTTGAGGACTGCACGCTTATGCAGTTACAGGCAGATAAGCCGTCTAAGGGAATTGCAAGGGATATGGCTTCAAGGGCACTTGTCGCAGGAATAGTTATTAAAGATGTCAATATATTAAAAGACAAGACAGGCAAGAGTGAGGTTGTCATACTTGCAAGAACTCTTGGCAAGGGCTGTGTCGCAGAGAGAAAGATAAGGAAAATAGTATGTGATGTTATGGGTGTTGGATACTATTCAGACCATAATAACAGGCTTGTCATTAACGACAACTGCCAGCAGTACGTGTTTCATCAGGAGAACCGTTTCCGCTTTTTATCAGGAGTTGCAAGAAAATGTAAAGAAAAAAGCGGCTTTAATGGCGACAATTTTATGGTATCCAGCCTGTCGTGTGGTAAAGTTGTAGCGGCGATTGCAGATGGCTGTGGAAGCGGCAAGAGGGCATTTATTGAGAGCAGAATGGTTATAGAACTTATGGAGAACTGCATAGATGCCGGCTTTGAGGAAAAGACAGCAATAGATTTTATCAATACGGCATACATCAACTGTAGCGGCAAAGACAGCCCTGTCACTATGGATATGAGTGTTGTGGACTGCCAGTCAGGTATGATGCACTGCATTAAGTTAGGGGCAGTATCTACGTTTATTAAAAGAGAGGGCTGGGTTGAGATAATCAAATCGTCCACACTTCCTATCGGAGTGCTTGAAAAGGTAGATTACGACTGCACAGCCAAGAAGCTGTATGATGGTGACTATGTAATTATGGTAAGTGATGGTGTGCTTGATAATCTTCCATGTCTTAATAAAGAGGAGAAAATGGTTGAGATTATCGAGGAAGTCGTAATGAAAAAGCCTAAAGCGATAGCTGATGAGATACTTAGAAAGTCCATGTCGTATAATAACTGTGAAGTATGTGACGACTGCACAGTGCTTGTGTTCGGGCTGTTTGACACCTATAACAAATAAATATATAATTGGGCAATATTGCCATATAAAACAACAGGAGAAAGCATTTAATATGAATGTTAATAATATAGAGAAAAAAGTATGGGCATATATCAAGGCTAATAATATGCTTGAGGATTGCAGTAATGCAGTTGTCGGTGTGTCAGGCGGAGCAGATTCTGTCTGTCTTATGCTTATGCTTAACGATTATATTATACATAATAATAAAGATGTAAAGCTTCATATTGTACACGTTAATCACGGGATAAGAAAAGAAGCCGCCGATGATGAGCAGTTTACAAGAAAGCTGTGTGAAAATCTTAAGCTTGATTATCATTGCTACAATATAGAGTGTGAAAAAATAGCAAGGGAGAATAATCTTACTGTTGAGGAAGCTGGAAGACTTGAAAGATATGATATATTTGACAAGCTTTCAAAGCAGTATGATAAGCCAAGGGTATTTGTTGCCCACCATATGAATGACCAGGCGGAAACGGTTATTATGAACATAGCAAGAGGCACATCACTTAAAGGCATAAGAGGAATTGTGCCGGTGAGGGATAACATATGCCGTCCGCTTCTGTGCATAACAAGGCAGGATATAGAAAGCTGGCTTGCACTAAGAAACCAGCCATTTGTGACAGATGCGACTAATTATGATAATGATTATACAAGGAATTCAATAAGAAACGTCCTGTTGCCATATATGAGTGAGCATATTAATAAAAATGCTGTGCAGAATATAGCATTTATGGCGGACGAAGTAAGGGCAGTTGAGAATTTTATTGATAAAGAAGCAGACAAGCTGTACCAAAGCTGTGCGACACAGGACAGCACAGGGATAAGATTATCAGTTGAACAGCTAAGACAGGCAGACGAGGTGCTTGGCAAAAGAGTTATATATAAGGCACTTGTTGAGCTTGCAGGCAGGGCTAAGGATATATATTCAGTCAATGTATATGATGTATACAAGCTTATCAACCTTCAGACAGGAAGAAGAATAGATTCTGTATATGGAATAAAGGCAGTGCGTGAATATGAATATATTGTGCTTGAAAGAAAAAACAGGGCAGAGAATACATTTTCTGACACAGCAGGTGCAGAGGTTCACAGCATAGATATCACGAACTGTTGTAAAGATAACGCTGTAATGGTTGATATAGATAAGGCTGTATACATACCCGAGTATGATAAAATGTATTCAGCGAGTATCAAAATGTCCGTTTATGACAATAATAATAATGACGAAGAATTGGCGGAAAATGCTTCAAATGGTAAAATTTGCGTAAATAAATTGAATAACAGCTATACGAAGTATTTTGATTATGATAAACTTAATAAGTTACTTGATATCAGATTTAAGAATGTCGAGGATAGGATTGTGGTATCGGAAAGCGGCAATACCAAGAAGCTTAAGAAAGAACTGACAGACCGAAAGATACCAGCTTCACACAGAGATGAAATACTTCTGGTGTGTGATAATAATCGCGTGCTATGGGCGTGCGGTGTGCGCAGATGCGAAGATTGCAGGGTCACAGGCTCTACAAAGAACGTATTTAAAATACAGCTTATATTGAAAGAGAGGAATTAATTATGTCAACTAAGCACAAGATAAGTGTAATGATTTCAGAGGATGAACTTCAGGAGAAGATAGC
Organism: Lachnospira sp.; assembly: GCA_050874785.1. Taxonomy (GTDB): domain Bacteria; phylum Bacillota; class Clostridia; order Lachnospirales; family Lachnospiraceae; genus Lachnospira. Next base: position 26,322 of record JBNMLJ010000011.1, on the reverse strand, counting down.
AGAACTTGGTGCTAAGATTAGTGCTGATTATGAAGGTAAGGAAGTTAAGCTTATATGTATTCTTAAGGGAAGCATATTCTTCTGCTGTGAACTTGCCAAGAGAATAACAGTTCCAGTAAAGATAGATTTTATGCAGACTTCAAGCTACGGAAGTGGAACAACTTCAAGCGGTAATATTGTAATTAAGAAAGAACTTGATGAATCTATAGAAGGCGAACACGTAATAGTTGTAGAGGATATTATCGATTCAGGTAATACTTTATTCAGACTTATGCCTATGTTAGAAGAAAGAAATCCAGCAGACATATGTATATGTACACTTCTTGATAAGCCAGACAGAAGAGAGGTTGATATAGATGTTAAGTATAACGGATTTAATATTCCAGACGAATTCGTTGTAGGATATGGTCTTGACTATGACCAGATGTATAGAAATCTTCCATTTATAGGAGTTGTTCATCTTGATGATGAGAATTAATTATTACATAATTACGAATATATGTAAGAATGGAGATTGATATGGATAATAAGAAAAATGTAAGATTTTCAGGAATGGGAATCTATATGATTATTGTGCTTATTGCGGCTATGTTTATTATGTATGTAGCAAGAATGAATACAGGCACAAGCAATTATACTTATAGTGAATTAGTTAACGATATCAGCAAGGGTAAGATAGAGAGTGTATCCATAAGACAGAATGCAGAAGTGCCAACCGGTGTTGTAACTGTCAAGGTTAGCGGTGAGCAGTCAGTTAAGAGTGTGTATGTATCAGATGTCAAAGATGTAGAAGAACTTTTACTTGATAAGAATATAGAATATACACTTAAAGATGTTGCAAGACAGAGTGTTATGCTTACAACTATACTTCCATTTGGCTTAAGCCTTCTTGTTATTGTATTCATTATGATGATGTTTACAAGACAGGCTGGCGGCGGTGGCAATGCCAAGATGATGAATTTTGGCAAGAGCAGGGCCAGAATGATAAGCAGTGCTGATAATAAAGTTACATTTAAAGATGTAGCCGGTCTTCAGGAAGAAAAAGAAGAACTTGAGGAGATAGTTGATTTCCTTAAAGATCCAGTAAGATATACTTCGCTTGGTGCAAGAATACCTAAGGGCGTTATTCTTACAGGTGCACCTGGTACAGGTAAGACACTTCTTGCCAAAGCTGTTGCTGGAGAGGCAAGCGTGCCATTCTTTAGCATATCAGGTTCAGATTTCGTAGAGATGTTTGTTGGTGTCGGTGCTTCAAGAGTAAGAGATATGTTTGAGGAAGCTAAGAAGAACGCACCTTGTATCATATTTATCGATGAGATTGATGCTGTTGCAAGACGAAGAGGAACAGGTATGGGCGGCGGCCATGATGAGAGAGAACAGACACTTAACCAGATGCTCGTTGAGATGGATGGTTTTGGTGTCAATGAAGGAATTATCGTTATGGCGGCTACTAACAGAATTGATATTCTTGACCCAGCTATATTAAGACCAGGAAGATTTGACAGAAAGATAGTTGTCGGCAGACCAGATGTTGCTGGACGACTTGAAATATTAAAGGTACACGCAGCCAAGAAGCCGCTTGGTGATGATGTTGACCTTGATAAGCTTGCAAGAACATCAGCAGGTTTTACAGGTGCTGACCTTGAAAATGTATTAAATGAAGCTGCTATTAATGCGGCAAGAAAGAAGAACAGATATATAACTAACGCAGATGTTGAAGAAGCATTTATTAAGATAGGAATAGGTGTTGAGAAGAAGAGTAAGATTATATCTGATAAAGAGAAGAAGATTACAGCTTACCACGAATCAGGACACGCTATATTATTCCATCTTTTACCAGATGTTGGACCTGTTCATACAATATCAATCATTCCTACAGGAATGGGTGCGGCGGGTTACACAATGCCACTTCCTGAAAGAGATGAGATGTTCAACACTAAGGGCAAAATGCTCCAGAATATCGTTGTAAGTCTTGGTGGACGAGTAGCGGAAGAACTTATATTTGATGATATAACAACAGGTGCTTCACAGGATATCAAGCAGGCAACACAGACAGCTAGAGATATGGTTACTAAGTATGGTTTCTCTGACAAGCTTGGTCTTATCAATTATGATACAGACAGTGATGAGGTATTCATCGGAAGAGATCTTGCACATACAAGACCATATGGTGAAGATGTAGCCGCACTCATTGATGAAGAAGTTAAGAGAATTGTAGATGAGTGTTATGCCAAGGCTAAGAAGCTTATATCAGAGAATATGGACGTGCTTCATAGAAGTTCAGAACTCCTTCTTGAGAAAGAGAAGATTTCAAGAGAAGAATTTGAAAGCTTATTTGAAGATAAGCCATACGGCGAGAGTTTATAATCAGGTATTAATATTTATTTTGCGGTTGAAAACGTAGTTTAATAATGAAAATGTATTTATGCACAAAAAACAATTGGTAATAATTCACAAAAAAAGTTGCAATATATTGTAAAGTTTGTGAACACTTATGGGGCTTTGTATGATATTATAATTAACGTAAAAACCCCCAATACATTATATATTTTTTGCTACACCCCATAATAAGTGAAATACCTTCTCCAAAAAGGACAGTCCCCCCAGACTGTCCTTTTTATTTGCGCGAGTAACGATGAGAATGGATAATTAAAGAATCTCACATCCTGCTTGCAGGAATGGGAGATTTTTTAATTATCTATTCGAGGAGCACCGCGTCATAGGTAAGAGCGTATTTTATAAAGTAAATAAATTACGAAGCAAAAACGCTCTTACCTATGCCATCGTTACGAGTTAAGAGAAGCCGTAAATTAAAGAAATATTAATAAATATATCTTACAGTTGAATAAATATCCGTAATGATATAGAATTATATATGATTAATGTCAAGGAGTTTTTTCTATGATAATAAGCGCAGGAGTTGAGAACCTTACATCATGGGAAAGGAAGCTTTTGTATATGTGTAATGCAAGACCAACCATCAATACAAGAGCTTTATTTTCTGATGCGACAAACGATTACAGATGTCCGGCAGAGCCTATGCCAGGTGACACAGTTAAGATACGATTAAGAACAAGTCGTTATAATGTAGACAAGGCGTATATATATGTTAATAATGTAGAATACCCTATGACAAAGATTAAGGCAGTAGGAGTATTTGATTATTACGAAGCCGAGATTAAAGTTAATAATGACAAATTATATTATTATTTCAAGGTAGAGACTGGAAAGGTTGTATGCTATTACAATCAGATAGGAGCTATTAAAGAACTTAATACTTATTATAATTTTCAGATTATGCCTGGATTTAAGACACCTGACTGGGCAAAGGGTGCAGTTATGTACCAGATATTTGCTGACAGATTTTTCGATGGTGATAAATCTAATAACGTACTTGATGATGAATATAGTTATATAGGAGAGCACGTGTGTCATGTTAAGGATTGGTATAAATATCCAGCCAACATGGGCGTAAGAGAGTTCTATGGCGGTGATTTACAAGGGGTGCTTGATAAGCTTGATTATCTTAGTGAGCTTGGTGTCGAGGTTATTTATTTTAATCCACTGTTTGTTTCGCCATCTAATCATAAGTACGATATACAGGACTATGATTATATAGATCCACATTTTGGTGTTATAGTAAAAGATGAGGGGGAGCTTTTAAAAGAAGGTGACCAGAACAATACTAATGCGACACGATATATTAACAGGGTTACAAGTAAGGAAAATCTTGAAGCAAGTAATGAGTTTTTTGCCAAGGCAGTAGAACAGATACACAGCAGGGGAATGAAAGTCATAATTGACGGAGTGTTTAACCATTGTGGTTCATTTAACAAATGGCTGGACAGGGAACACATTTACAGTTCAAGTGATGACGATTATGCCTGCGGTGCATATGAGAAGTATGAAAGCCCATACCACAGCTTTTTTAAATTTTATGGTAATCAGTGGCCGGATAATGGTTCATATGACGGCTGGTGGGGACACGATACGCTTCCTAAGCTGAATTATGAAGACTCAGATACACTTGAGAAGTATATTATAGATATTGGAAAAAAATGGGTATCTCCGCCTTACAATGTAGATGGCTGGAGACTTGATGTTGCGGCTGACCTTGGGTACAGTAAGGAATATAACCATACATTTTGGAGAAAGTTCAGACAGGCTGTTAAGGAAGCCAATCCAGAGGCAATAATACTTGCAGAGAATTATGGTGATTCATATGACTGGCTTCAGGGTGATGAATGGGATACAATTATGAATTACGATGCTTTTATGGAGCCTGTAACGTGGTTTCTTACAGGAATGGAGAAGCACAGTGATGAAATGCGCCCTGATTCATTAGGTAATCCTGATTATTTCTTTGGTGCTATGCACCATAATATGGCAAGGATGGGTGGACAAAGCTATGCTATATCTATGAATGAGCTTTCTAACCACGACCATTCGAGATTTCTTACAAGAACTAACCATATGGTTGGAAGGGTTGATAAACTTGGAGCAGAAGCAGCTAATCAGAATGTAGATAAGTCTGTATTTATGGAGGCTGTCATTATTCAGATGACGTGGCCGGGTGCGCCAACTGTATACTATGGAGATGAAGCGGGAGTGTGTGGTTTCACAGACCCTGATAATAGGAGAACTTATCCATGGGGACATGAAGATAAGGAACTTATAGATTTTCATAAGGCAGCAATAAAGATGCACAAGGAGAATGAGGTATTAAGGACAGGATCGTATAAGCAGCTTTATTCAGCGCATAATGTTATTGCATATGGAAGATTTACATCAGATGATGCAGTGATAGTTGTTGTTAATAATGGGGAAGATGAGATGAGAGTTAATATACCTGCCTGGGAGACTGGACTTGCTATGGATGATGATGTCGAGCAGATAATGGTAACATTTGATGGCGGATATTCAACAGACAGACAAGGTTACAGACTTAAAGACGGAATTCTTAATATAGGCTTAAGAAAGACTTCAGCCACAGTATTAAGACGTCTTAGATGGTAGATAATGCTGTTAAAATATAATACACAGAAGTAAGAATGAGGAGTAATGTATAATGGCAGTAGATAATAACGAGGAAAAGAATAAAATAGTTCTTAACCGTAAGATGAGATTATGGAACAAGTATAAGAAGCCTGTAATAGGTGTTATTTCAGCCGTAGTAGTTATTGCGGTTGTTGCAGTTGTTCTTAAATTATGCAGTGTTGGAAAGCCGGTGGAAGATAAGGCGACAACACTTGCCAATAACAATAATAATAACAATGATATAATAATTACACAGTCATCTATAGAGATGTCTAACAATGAAACAACAAGTGCCGGTGAGACAGAGAGTACAACATCTGCTGTGACAGAAAGCACAACAAGCAGTACAACAGCAGCAGCTCAGGTATCAGGCGGAGTTGCCAAGATTACTACTAAGGCAGAGATACAGGAATACACATCACGTTCTAATTATGATGATGCAGTATTTTTTGGTGATATGATTGTATCAGGTATAGGTGAATATGGTTACCTTGATACATCACGCATATTCTCAGATAATAACCTTACAACAGATAAGGCACTTAATTCAGTGTCCAGTGTTGCAGCGGCTAATCCGTCTAAGGTATATGTCCTTGTTGGACTTAATGACCTTAACTATGGAACGAGGTCAGGAGAAAATGTAGCTGAGAGAATAGGTTCAATAGTAGAGTCACTTAAGGAAGCAATTCCATCAGTAAAGGTATATGTAGTGTCACTTCTTCCTATAACACAGAGCTTTGAGGCAAAGTCAAATGTTAAGATAACACAGGCAGCTATTGATGAAGCCAACAGCGCACTTGCAGCTAAGGCAACAGAGTATGGAATGACATTTATAGATATAGCAGATGCATTTAAGGATGAGTCTGGATATCTTAATACAGATGTATCAACAGGTGGATATAACCTTAACCATAACTATTATCCATTTTTCCTTAATAATATAGCGGGAGTGTCTAAATAATGAAATTTTATGTAATGTCACTATTCCCACAGATGATTTTGGACGGGCTGAATACAAGTATAACAGGCAGGGCAATAGACTCAGGAGTATTGTCGATAGAAGCTGTTGATATACGGGATTTTTCCAATAATAAGCATATGAAGGTGGATGATTACCCATATGGCGGTGGGGCAGGAATGGTTATGCAGCCGGGACCTGTGTGTGATGCTTATGAGAGTATAGCAGCCAGATGTTCAGGAAGACCAAGGGTTGTATATATGACACCACAAGGGCATACATTTAACCAGCATATGGCAGAAGAATTCGCCAAAGAAGAAGAACTTGTAATTTTGTGTGGACATTATGAGGGAATTGATGAGAGAGCGCTTGAAAGCATAGTTACAGACTATGTGTCAATTGGAGATTATGTCCTGACAGGAGGCGAGCTTCCAGCTATGGTTGTTATCGACTCAGTATCAAGATTAGTTCCGGGCGTACTTAATAATAATGAGTCAGCCCAGACAGAGAGCTTCTCAGATGGTTTATTAGAATATCCACAGTACACAAGACCAGCCAATTACAAAGGTATGGAAGTGCCAGAGGTATTATTATCAGGCCACCACGGCAATATAGAGAAGTGGAGACATGAGAAGTCACTAGAGCGTACTAAGAAGTACAGACCAGACTTATATGATAAATATATGGCTGAGAACAATAATGAATGATAACAGTTAAAATAATTGTTGACGGATAAGATATTTGTGTGGTAAACTAATCAAGTCTTTTGGTGAATAACTTGGTTGTTTACTACAGGATATCGTGATGTGAAGTCACAATAAGCCTAGATAGCTCAGTCGGTAGAGCAGAGGACTGAAAATCCTCGTGTCACTGGTTCGATTCCGGTTCTAGGCATTTAATAATTGAATATAATTTAATTATGATGATATGCGGGTGTAGTTCAATGGTAGAACACTAGCCTTCCAAGCTAGATACGTGGGTTCGATTCCCATCACCCGCTCTATTTTTTTACCCAGAAGTGATATATTAAGGAAAGGAACAAGAATAATGATAGACAGCTACGTTGCGCTGGATATAGAAACTACAGGGCTTAACCCATCGGCAGACAGAATAATTGAGATAGGAATGGCAAGGGTGTGTAATGGAAACGTGACAGATACATATTCAACACTTGTCAATCCCGGCATTAAGATAAGCGACAGAATAATAGAACTTACACATATACATAATGAGGAGCTTACAGATAAACCAAGAATTAATGAACTGATTGAAGATGTCATACAATTTATAGGAGATTATCCTATACTTGGACATAATGTTATCTTTGATTACAGCTTTTTAAAGAAGGCGGCGGTTAATAACAATCTTGCGTTTCCGTCAGCAGGAATAGATACACTTAAAATGGCAAGAAGAATACTTCCAGAGCTGGAGCATAAGAAACTTGATTATCTGTGTGAGTATTTGAAGGTTGACCCAGGCAACTCACACAGGGCTTTAGATGATGCGCTGAGTGCAAGCGGAATATACTGGAAAATGTATACAATAAAGCCTGACGACTCAGGCTTTGAAATACCATCTGAGCTTGTATACAGTGTGAAAAAGGATAGTCCGATTACACAGGCGCAAAGAAATTATCTTACAGCACTTGTTGCAAAGCATAATGTCAAGCTTGATATCCCGATTGATGAGATGACCAAGAGCATAGCTTCACGAAACATAGATAAGATACTTTCTGAATATGGAAAATAATGGTTATTTATAAATTAGTGTTTATATGGATAATATATTCACATAATTAATTAAATACTTAGTTAATAGCTGATACTATCAGGTCTTTGTTCACGGACTTGATAAGTGAGGCGTATTGCCTTAACTGTCTGATTTTGGAAGCATTTCCTGCTTCTGAATATAATGCGTAAAGGTCAGTATAGGTAAGTCGTATGTCAGAGCCAATTCTTACGGCATATTCAAGAAATGCTGTGGCATCGGTAATGTCCTGCTGTTCGATAAGGATATGTCCAAGCTCTGAAAGGCTCTTTATAAATGAAGTGTAGCTGTCTTCATATTGTGTTAAAGTATCAAGGTTAGCAACACCATATTTTAACTTAAGGTCAGTGTTGGAATACTCTGACAGGTTAAGCATTGGCTCAGTCTTAAGTGACTGGATATTATTATAAGCCTTAAGGGCTTCTGGTGAATTATTTAATATATCAGCCAGGTTCTGGCTGTTATCTATAGCAGGAAGTGAGTCGTCCCATTTAACATAGTTAAGGGAGCTTATATCCTGCTTTCTTGTTGAATTAGCTTTCTGTTCCCTTTCCCAATATTTTTTTGAGCGTTCTGAGCCAGAACGTGTACTTTTTTTAAGATAAAGTTGAATAACTATTAATATTATTATAAAATAAGGCAATATAAAGTGCATAGTATTCTCCGTTTCCAATATGTTATTAAAATGTATTGCTTAACGCACTGCTATGTTTAAGGAGGTAAGTATGATTAATTTAAAAAAGAGCAAAACTAAAAGAATATTTGCTGCGGTTATAATAGTAATCCTTGTACTTGCTATGGTACTTCCTATGGCTGTGTCAGCATTTATTTAAGATTAAGTATAGATTGAAAATGTAATATATGCAAGTTCAAGCTTGCAATTGAATGTAATATGTGAAAAGCATAGAAACGAGGATTTGTATGAAATTAGGCAAGGTATCAGATACAATTCTGTCAAGGTCTGTATTAAAGCCTCTTAACACTGTAAGAGGGCAGAAGGTTACACGTATGGATATTGGACAGGATGTGTCCGAGGTGGATATTAAAGAGCATGGTGTGGATAAGACACTGTTAAGTGCGACAGCCTGTGGATATATGCCTCTTATTAAAGCTGTTAATAATATATATGCCGCTGGCGGCACTCCTATAGCGGCAAGTGACTGCATAGTTATGCCAGAGCAGGCAAGGGAAATCCGCATAAGGGAAGTAATCGCAGGACTTACAAGACAGGCGGCAGTTACAGAAGTGCCAATATCCGGAGGGCATACAACAGTCAGTGCTTCGGTTAGTGAGCCGGTAGTAACTGTTACAGTGCAGGGCTTAAAAGAAGATAATAGAAATGTTATTAAGGCAGGACAGCATATAATTGCCGCTGGATGCATAGGAATAAGCGGAGTAAGGCAGTTAGTTGAAGCTGATGGGCAGGCAGTATATGAAAGATACAGTAAAGACTGGGTAAGTAAGGCTGTTGGCGAAGATACAGATATGTATATAGGCGGAATGATACAGCTTTTAAGGGACAATGGAATTAACTGTTATATGCACGATGTATCAGAGGGAGGAATATTTGGTGCATTGTGGGATATGTGTGAATATGGCAATGTAGGACTTGATGTTGACATAAGAAGCATACCTGTAAGACAGGATATTATAGAGATATGTGAATTATTCAATGTTAATCCTTATGAACTGCAATCTTTAGGCTGTTTATTAATGACAGCGGATAATGATTGTGATATTATTAATATACTTAACAGCAATAATATCCCAGCCGCAGTTATAGGAAGAACAGTGAAGGGCAATCAGAGAATTCTTCGCAATAAAAATGAAGAAAGATTTCTTACACTGCCTAATCAGGACGAGATATTCCGCTGTATAAAGGCAGCACAATAATTAAATTGAAAGGGTATAATGATATGAGAGAGAAAATCCTTAACTTGTTAGAGAAGAATGGTAGAATTGACATTCACGATATGGCCGTTATGCTTGGAGTCGCGCAGGAAGAAGTCGCGAATGAAATAGCGGATATGGAAAAGGAACATATTATCTGTGGTTATAATACCCTTATCAATTGGGATAAGACAGGCGATGAGAAGGTTACAGCACTTATTGAGGTAAAGGTTACACCTCAGAGAGGACTTGGTTTTGACAGCATTGCCGAGACAATTTACAAATACGATGAAGTTACATCAGTTTATCTTATGTCTGGTGGCTTTGATTTTACAGTTATAATTGAAGGAAAGACTATGAAGTCTGTTGCACAGTTTGTGGCGGCGAAGCTTGCACCACTTGATTCAGTGCTCAGCACATCAACACATTTTGTATTAAAGAAATACAAAGATTATGGGACTGTAATTGACGAAGAAGACAGAGATGAAAGGATGTTAGTAACACCATGAGAAATGCTTTATCTAAGAAAATAGTAGATATAGAGCCTTCAGGTATAAGAAAGTTCTTTGACGTTGTAAGTGAAATTCCAGATGCAATATCACTTGGCGTTGGTGAACCTGATTTTGACACACCTTGGAATGTAAGGGAAGAAGGCATATATGCATTAGAGAAGGGAAGAACATTTTATACTTCTAATGCAGGACTTAAGGAATTAAGACAGGAAATAAGCAATTATGTTGCAAGAAAATATGATACACAGTATGACCCAATGAAGCAGGTGCTTGTGACTGTTGGTGGAAGCGAAGCTATAGATGTAGCGTTAAGATGTATGGTTGACCCAGGTGATGAGGTGCTTATACCACAGCCAAGTTATGTATCATATCTTCCTTGTGCAGTTATGGCAGATGCCGTGCCTGTATTTATTAATCTTAAAGAGGAGAACCAGTTTAAGCTTACTAAGGAAGAATTGTTAGAGCATATAACAGATAAGACTAAGATTCTTATAATGCCATTTCCTAACAATCCGACAGGGGCTATTATGACAAGAGAGGAACTTATGGAGTTAGTGCCTGTTATTATAGAGAAGGATTTGTATGTTATATCAGATGAGATATATTCAGAGCTTACATATGGAGATAATAAGCACTGCTCAATAGCAAGCCTTCCAGGTATGAAGGAAAGAACTATTATGATAAATGGTTTCTCCAAAGCATTTGCTATGACAGGCTGGAGATTAGGTTATGCCTGTGGACCTGCTGAGATTATAAAGCAGATGATTAAGCTTCATCAGTATGCGATTATGTGTGCACCGACTAACAGCCAGTTTGCTGCTGTTGAGGCTTTAAGGAACTGCGATACAGAGGTTGAGAAGATGGTTACAGCCTACGACCAGAGAAGAAGGTTTCTTCTTCACGAGCTTAAGGGAATGGGAATAGACTGCTTTGAGCCATTTGGGGCATTCTATATATTCCCATCTATCAAAAAGTTCGGTATGACATCAGATGAATTTGCTAACAGGCTTCTTGAAGACCAGAAGCTTGCTGTTGTTCCGGGAACAGCATTTGGTAAGAGTGGTGAGGGCTTTGTAAGAATATCTTATGCTTATTCAATCGAGAACCTTAAAGAGGGAATTAAGAGAATAAAGAACTTTATAGAAAAGTTATAAGTACATATTAACTACAACGGGAGGAAGAGTTATGGCAGGAATGAACGCAGATTTTATCAATCCATTTTTAATGTCAGCGACTAAGATAATGCAGGACATATGTCAGACAGAGATGAAGATAGGAAAGCCTTATGTTAAGACAACAGAATTCGAGAATGAGTCTGTTGCAGTTATGATAGGTATAACAGGTGAGTTAAAGGGTCAGGTTATTATGGCATTTGAGTTCAATAAGGCATTGGACGTGGCATCTAAGATGATGATGGGTATGCCAGTAACTGCGCTTGATGATATGGCTATAAGTGCAATAAGTGAGCTTGGCAATATGATTATGGGTAATGCGGCAACAATATTCTCAACTAAGGGATATGTTATTGATATTACACCACCAAGCGTATGTCACGGAGATATGACTATTACACAGTCATATACACAGAATATATGCGTTCCAATCCATTCAGGCGGTGATGTGGCATTAGAACTTGATATAGCTGTAATAGCAGAACAGTAAAGAATTATAAGGAAAGAAGATTATGTTAAATATAGTATTACACGAGCCAGAGATGCCTGCCAACACTGGCAATATAGGAAGAACCTGTGTAGCGGCAGGCGCAAGATTACATTTAATTGAGCCACTTGGTTTCAGCCTTAATGAGAAAATGCTTAAAAGAGCGGGACTTGATTACTGGGATAAGCTTGATGTGACAGTATATAATGACTATGAAGATTTTCTTAGCCGTAATCCGGGTGCTAGGATATATATGGCAACTACTAAGGCACATCATACATATGCTGATGTGCAGTATGAAGATGAATGCTATATAATGTTCGGAAAGGAAAGTGCGGGAATACCAGAGGAGATACTTGTAGATAACGAGGATACTTGTATAAGAATTCCGATGATTGGAGATATACGTTCCCTTAATCTTTCTAATTCAGTAGCAATAGTGGCGTACGAGGCATTAAGACAGCACGGATTTGAGAATATGAGTTTGTCAGGAGAATTGCATAAGCTTCATTGGAAGTAATTAATTATAATGGGATGAGGGTACATTTTATGTATCCTTATCCTTTGTAATATACAGAATTATTAGATTAGTAAGGTGTATTGGATACAGGAGTTGCGAAACGTATGAGAAACAACAGCAATATCTTTAATTTTTATGCGAAAGAATATATAAGAGAGAAGTTAGAAAGCTCTCTGGATGAATTCATAGACAAACAGCTTATAATGGTGATAGCACCATCAGGGTATGGCAAATCTACACTTGTAAGGCATTATTTTAATGACAGACCTCGTTATAATAAAATGTGGTTTCCTATGCAGAGTAAAGAAAAAGATGACAATTGGGTATGGAAAAGATTGTGCCAGAAGTTAGGGGAATATAGTGAAGAGTTAAAGGGAAAGCTGTCGCATACACAGCTTCCACAGTCTAAGCAGGAATTATCTTATATAGTTAAAATATTAAGACAATATGTCAATGATACAGTATATCTTATAGTAGACGATTACCAGGAATGTGCAAGTGTTACATTAGACAACCTTATAATGGAAGTTGTAGATAATATAGATAATATTCATATAGTGCTTATATCAAGAATACTTCCATACAATATACCTTATGAAGCAATGTTTCTTAAAGGACAAAGCGTACTTATTACGCAGCAGAATTTGAAACTTACCAAAGACGAAGAAAAAGCAATATTTAAAGAGAATGGAATAAATCTAACAGATGAAGAAGCGGATTTGTTATATGAGCATACAGATGGCTGGATTAGTGCGGTATATCTGTCTTTATACGAATATAAGAAGCTTGGCAGAATGGGAGGATTTATGCCAGTTAACCATCTGTTAAAGACAACGATATTTGATAAGCTGTCAGTAACTATGCAGGAGTTCTTTATGAAAATGTCACTGTTTGACTGGTTTGATATTGAGGGTGCAGAGTATGTTACACAGCTTAATGTTACAGAGAATGATCTGCTTGAAAGTATAGAGCAATTCGGATTTCTTGATTATGATATGACAACACATTCATTTGCTATGCACACATTATTAAGAAATGTGTCTCGTATTGAATTGAATAAATCGGACATAGAGATTTCTATGCTTTATAACAGGGCGGCAGAAGTATCTGAAAAGAGAAAAGCATATGTAAAGGCTGTATCTTATTATACGAAAGCTAAGAACTGGGACAGAATTGCATCTTTATATGCAGGAAAGAATGGAAGACGTCTTATTGAGAGAGCACCGGGAATATTCCAGAGTGTAAGAGAGAATATTGAAGAGGTTATGTGGGAAAAATATCCTCCTGTAATGCTTAATTATCTTTATTATATGTCAACTAAGGAAAATGCACATAATGTAATGCCATTATATGAAGAGATAATTAATGATATTAATAATCATCCGATATGGAAAGATAATAAGTTCCTTATGGGTGAGATGATGATTATATTATCAATTCTTCAATTTAATAATCTTGAGAAGATGAACCAGTCATTAAGAAAAGCCAGAGAATATTTCGGTGGGAGAACATCGGTTATATTCGGTAATTCACTTCTTACTTATGGAACAACCTGTATGACGACATTATATTACAATAAACCAGGCGGGCTTAAGGAGATAATAGAGCAGGAAAAAGAATATGCCAAAGCGTATATGATAATAACACATGGAAGTAAAGAAGGCTGGGACGAATTCTTTGATGCGGAATATGCAATGATTACAGGTGATATTGATACAGCTTACAGGCTTGCAAAGCAGGTGCTATTACAGAATATTTTAAGGAACCAGACCTGTATAATTATAAGTTGTTATTATATGATATTAAAATGTCTTATATATTATGGCAGGAAACAAGAATTCTATGAGAGTATGGAAAAGCTTAATGAGCTGATAAAGGATACAACATATCCGCTTCTTATTATAGATGCTGAACTTGTGCAGGGATATGTATATGCGTGTCTTGGGCAGCAGGAGAAAATGCCAGACTGGTTACAGGATTTCAGGCTTGAGAATTGCAGTAAGCAGATAAGAAACATACGAAGCGGCTGTATGACCTATGGGAAGCTTATGTGTTATAAGAAAGACTGGGCAATGCTTGATATGATAGGACAGCAGATGATGGTTCCATACGAGAATACATCACATATATATCCATTTATAACAGGCTGCATATACAGGGCAATAGCACAGTATAATATTGGCAGCACAACAGAAGCTGAAAGGTACATTAAGCAGGCAGTTGACCTTTCTTATGAAGATAATACGATAATGCCATTTATTGAGAATAGTGTGCAGTTAGAGCCTGTTATAGAAAATGTGTATACAGACGAATTCCTTAAGTCATTAAAGCCATATATTGATAAGTATAAAGCTGGCATAGAGAGCTTTAATACAGTTAAAGCTGACAACCCATATAAGCTTACCAAAAGAGAAAAGGAGCTTATGGAATATGTCAAGGCTGGTTATAAGAATTCAGAGATTAGTGAGAAAATGCACATTGCATTAGTGACGGTTGAGAAAAATCTTACAAACGTATATAGAAAGCTTGGCGTTAATAACAGGACATCAGCGATTATGATGTTACAGAAATAATATGATATGGAATAATATGATATAGAATAATATTCAATTTAATGCTTGCGGACAGGCTTATAAAATAATAGATTATAGAGCAAAACCAGGATACCATATAATAAAAAGTATGGTTTACCATAATAGAAAATCATTTCCTATATATGTATAATACAAAAGTTAGTTTAAAATTGAGTAAAATAGGAAAGGAAAATTAATGGTAAAAAAGTACAAAGAAAGATTAAAGCATTATACAATTAAACGTAAGTTAAAGGCTACCCTTGGAGTTGTTGCTCTTATAGCATGTATTATAGGTGTAATTCTTATAAGTGGTATATTAGCAGTTGCTAATAATGTAAAAGGAATATATCAGGGACCAATGAACAATATAAGTGATATAGCAAATGTTAAGTATGGTCTTACTGATTTACAGAGAGCCATTAACAGACTTTTAGCAGAAGGGTCTGATAATATGGCAGATAGATACGCATCTTTTGAAAAGACGGTAGAAGAAGATGTTAACCTTGTTGTTTCTGGTGTTGATGATATGGACAAACATTTTAAGACGGAAGCTGCAAGAGCAAAGCTTTCAGAAATGCAGGCTAAGATTAATGAGGGTGAGAAAGTAAGACCTCAGGTTATGCAGCTTTTAAAGAGTGGAAAGATTAATGAAGCGTATAACCTTAATTATAATACATATCTTCCTATTGTTAATGAAATTAAGGCATTGGCTGATGATATAGAGACATTGGTATACCAGAATGGGTCAGAGTATTATACTGAGTCGGTACGTCTGGGAAATGGACTTACAATAGCAGGTATTGTCCTTGTAGTATGTTTGTTATTCATTTCAACATTCTTTACAAGAACTATAACAGAACTTCTTACAACGCCAGCTAAGCAGATTGTTGAAGCGGCAGAACAGATGTATCATGGTGATATGTCAGCGGCTAATCTTATAACATACGAATCAGAAGATGAATTCGGAGCTATGGCAAAGACACTTAAGGGAACAATGTTAAATCTTCACGCATATGTAGATGAAATATCAACAGTTTTAAGAGAAATTGCAAGTGGTGATTTAACTAAGGATTCAGATGAAATTACAGATTTCCTTGGAGATTTTGTAAGTATCAAAGAATCATTCGTATACATTTTAAAGAACTTTAATATAACATTAACTAATATTGCCAAGACATCAGAGCAGGTTGATATCGGTGCTGAGGACCTTTCAAAGGCAGCAGGCGACCTTGCTAAGGGAACAACAGACCAGGCAAGTGCGGTTGAAGAACTTACAGCCACAGTCGAAACAGTAGCATCATTAGCCAAGAAGAGTGCAGACCAGACACAGGCCGCTTATGATAATGCATTAGCAGTCGCAGAAAATGCAGAAGAAGAACGCAAGAAGATGGACAGCCTTACAGAAGAAATGGCTAACATTATTGAAATATCTAATAAAATCGAAGCAATTACTTCAACTATCGAAGATATTGCTTCACAGACAAGCCTTCTTGCACTTAATGCTTCAATTGAAGCTGCAAGAGCAGGTGATGCAGGACGTGGTTTTGCAGTTGTTGCAGAGCAGATTGGAAAGCTTGCAACAGACAGTCAGAAATCAGCAGTTAATACAAGAGAACTTATTGTTAAGACAATAGAAGAAATTAACAAGGGTAATGAGATAACAGCCTCTGTTGCACAGGCATTTGAGGGAACAATTACTGAAATGCAGAAGTTTGCTGATGTAGCTAAAGAAACTAATGAGTCAGCAATAAATCAGGCAGAAATATTATCACAGATTGAACAGGGTATCGAGCAGATATCAGGTGTTACACAGAACACAGCAGCTTCATCACAGGAAAGCTCAGCAATCAGTGAACAGCTTGAACAGAGAGCCAGGGAGCTGGATAAGCTTATTAATAACTTTAAGCTTTATAGGCCGGTTAGCAGATAATGGGATTAAAATTACATAGTAATGCTTGATTGGGGGCTATAACGGATAACAACGGACAACAACGGACGATTGGCTGCAATCAACATAAGCAACGAAGACACATTTGCATTGAGTGTCGCTCGCAGCGGTACTAAGTCGCCAGCGGAAGCTGCCGACTAAGGACCGGCGGCTCCCCATCGTCTTCTTATGCTTATGTTGGTTGCAGCCAATCTGGTTATTGCGGTAATTGAATTAATTAGCTGTATTGGCATTGGTATGTAATTTTAATTTATCGTGCGTGTGGGGGTTGCCAGCACGTTTTGTCCGTACCTTCAAAGCTATAAAAAGATTAAACCGCGCTCAGCCCTTGGAATTAAAGGGCTGAGCGCGGTTTTTATCAACACATTTTGCCATATAAGTCATATTTGTCCTAAGTCTATTTTATCCTATAGGTCTATAAGTCAGTCGCCCAATAAGCCTATTATGGTTAGTTCCCCAATAATCCAACAACGTCCAACACCTAACAAAACCACATTAAGGTACTGATACGCCGCAATAATGTCAATAACCAGATTGTCTGCAATTAACATAAGCATAAGAAGACGATGGGGAGCCGCCGGTCCTTAAGCGCTGTCCTTTAGCGCTTTAGTACCGCTGCGAGCGACACTCAATGCAAATGTGTCTTCGTTGCTTATGTTAATTGCAGCCAATCGTCCGTTATTCTCAATTATTGTCCGTTATTAACATTACCCTTTTGCAAGTGGCAGCGTAAATATAAACTCCGTCCCCACATCCAGCGTACTAATTACATCAATATGCTCCTCGTGTGCCTGAATTATTTCCTTGGTTATAGACAGCCCCAGTCCAGACCCTTTCTTGTCACGGCCTCTTGATGCATCTGATTTATAAAATCTATCCCATATCTTATCAATATCTTTCTTGGCAATTCCGCTTCCGGTATCTTTAATGGATATCTGGGCTTTATCACCTTTTTCTTTGACAGTTACATATATAAAGGAGTTGTCGTGGCTGAATTTGATTGCGTTATCTATAAGGTTGTATATAACCTGCTGTATTTTGCCTTTGTCAGCTTTAACATTAAGTGTTGTGCCTGGGAATGTCAGGCTGAACTTAATGCCCTTCTTTTTACACGAACCCTCAAGAGTTTCTATTGTATGCTTTATTACTGAGTTAATATCAAATGTTGTAATCTCAAGGCGGACAGTTTTAGGATCAAGCTCATTAAGTGTAAGTATATTGCTTGTAAGCTTAGTAAGCCGTTCGGTTTCAAATAATACAATATTAATGTATTTGTTAATCATTTCTGGTGGCACTGTTCCGTCCTCAATGGCTTCAAGGTAGCCTTTTATTGAGGTAAGAGGTGAACGGAAGTCGTGCGAAATGTTGGATAAGAATTTCTGTTGGAACTGGTCCATTTCGTTAAGCTCTTTTGCCATATAATCAAGAGAAGCCGCCAGCCGTCCGATTTCATCATTGTGGCGTATCTTAATGCGGTAGGAAAGATTACCTTTTCCGTATTCATCTGTAGCCTTGGTAAGCTCATTGATAGGCTTGTGAATATGTATGAAATAAAGCACCAGCATTGAAAGCGAAAGCAGCATTGCAATCGTCAGTGTAAGATAGTTGGTGTTAAATGTATCATATACCCTGTCAGTTATGACAGTTTCAGACATATTGATGACAACATAGCCTTTCATTGTGAAATTGCTGGCAATAGGAAAGTATGCACTTACAACAGTTTCATCAAATACACCATAGAAATCACCTGTCTGTGTGTGCGCACCTTTAAGCCTGCTGTAATCAAAATCCTTAAGTTCATATAAATAACCATTAGCATCTGCTGTTCCGGAAAATCCGGTATCTAACATAACATCACCGAATGGACTTACGAACATAATTCTTGTGTGGTTAAGTTCGGATACTATTTTAAGGTCCGTTTCTATGCCTGAAAGGTATTCGGGTGTGAAAGTATCTTTTGCAAATGTGCTGGCAATTTCATTAGCCTGCTGGTAAAGCACTTCAGAATAATAATCATATACTTTATCGTAATCGTGCCTGAAACATATTGTTGTTACAGCTATAAATCCTACAACAGCAATTATTATATATAGAGTTATCTGTTTGATAAGCATATTATATTTCATATTGTGTCCGTTCCTGCTTATTTAGTCACAAATTTGTAGCCAATTCCCCATACGGTTTCAATTGCCCATTTATCGTGGTCTTTAATCTTTTCACGAATTCGTTTGATATGGACATCGACAGTACGGGTATCGCCAATGTAATCATAGCCCCAGATATTGTCAAGAAGCTGCTCTCGTGTGAACACCTGATTAGGTGCAGATGCAAGGAAATATAAAAGTTCCAGTTCTTTAGGAGGCATTTCTACAGCCTTTTTATCATAAGTAACTGAGTAATTGTCAAGATTGACAATCAGGTCAGGATATGTTACACATCTTGCATTTTCTGATGGTGCAACTGTAGTCTGAGGAAGATGATAGCGTCTTAATACAGCCTTGACACGTGCGACAAGCTCTTTTGTTTCAAATGGTTTGATAATATAATCATCAGCCCCAAGCTCCAGACCTAATACCTTGTCAAATGTTTCACCTTTGGCTGAAAGCATAATTATAGGGGTGTTATTATTCTTCCTGATTTCACGGCATACCTGATATCCGTCAATTCCAGGAAGCATAAGGTCTAACAAAATGAGGTTAGGCTTGAATGTAGAAAGGTTATCAAGCGCACTTTCGCCGTCATATACAATCTTAGTTTCAAAACATTCTTTTGTAAGATAGAGCGAGATGAGTTCGGCTATATTCTCATCATCATCTACGATTAAAATTCGTTGTTTAGCAACCATATCTGCCTCCATATACAATATTTATAATCAATCTTTAAATGTTACAATCGTAACACCTTCTGCACCCTCGCCAATCTGTCCAAGGCGGAAATCTTTAATATAAGGAACACCGCGCAGATAAGAGGTTATACCAGAGCGCAGAGCACCTGTTCCCTTGCCGTGAACAATTCGCACCTGTGGAATTCTGGCAATATAGGCATCATCAAGATATTTGTCAAGAACGGCAACAGCTTCATCAACAGTATATCCAAGAAGATTAATCTCAGAAGATACGGAAGATGATTTTGACATCTTGATTTTACCTGAACCACCAGCACCCTTAGGCTTAGAACTTGTTTCAGCAGGATCTTTATAACCTTTAAGTATTGCAAGATTTTTAATATCCATTTTAGTGCTTAAGCTTCCTACAAGTACAGTAACCTGATTTTTGTTCTTATGAATCTGGGATACAGTACCTATGACATTCATTGTAAGAACCTTAACGTGCATACCAACCTTGAATTCAGATATATCGTGGGCCTTATGCTCGCTTATGTTATTGGCAGGTTCAATCTTTAACTTTTCCTGCCGTTTATTCATTTTCTCACGGATAGCACTGCGGTGCTTTTCAAGCTCTTTTACAGTCATACCGTGTTTGTTCATAGCATTAATTGTCTTATCAGCATATTCCTTCGCATCTTTAAGTATGCGCGCGGCTTCTTCGTTAGCTTTTCTTATAATATTGTCAGTACGCTCATCAAGACGTTCAGTCTTTTTGGTGAGTTCAGCTTTTAACTGGGCAATCTGTGCTTTGTACTCATTTAATTCCTCACGCTCACGCTCGATTGTAACACGGCTTTGTTCAAGGTCAGTTACAAGGTCTTCAAACTTGATATCCTCAGAGTCAAGACGGCGAGAAGCGTCATTAATTATATCGTCAGAAAGTCCAAGCTTTTTGGAAATGGCAAACGCATTACTTTTTCCAGGAACTCCGATAAGAAGCCTGTAGGTAGGGCGGAGTGACTGTACATCAAATTCACAGCAGGCATTTTCAACACCTTCAGTTGTGAGTGCATACATTTTAATCTCGCTGTAATGAGTTGTCGCCATTGTTGTAATATTACGCCTATGAAGGCTGTCAAGTATAGCAATAGCAAGGGCTGCCCCCTCTGTAGGGTCTGTACCAGCACCAATTTCATCGAATAAAATGAGGCTGTTGCTGTCAGCTTTTTTAAGAATATCGACAGTATTAGTCATATGTGAGCTGAATGTACTAAGGCTCTGTTCAATACTCTGTTCATCGCCGATATCAGCAAATATATTGTCAAATACAGCTATATCGGAATGTTCCAATGCTGGAATATTAAGTCCTGCCTGTGCCATAAGAGTAAGAAGTCCGACAGTCTTTAATGACACAGTCTTACCACCAGTATTAGGTCCAGTTATAATAAGAAGGTTAAAATCTGTACCAAGATAAATGTCTATAGGCACGACAGTATGCGGCTCAATAAGAGGATGTCGTCCTTTTTTAATATTTACTATACCTTTGTTGTTCATAACAGGGCGGCTGCAATTAAAATGTCTTGATAACAGTGCTTTGGCGAATATGCAGTCAAGATTGGTAAGTATCTCATAGTCTGAAAGCAGTGAATCAGTATGTTCTGCGGCTTTAGCACTTAAATCTGCAAGAATGACTTCAATCTCAGCCTGTTCCTTAAGTTCAAGCTCCCTTATGTCATTGTTGAGCTTGACAACTGCGGCAGGTTCAATGAATACAGTAGAACCAGTTGATGACTGGTCGTGAACCATACCAGGCATAAGTGATTTGTATTCAGCTTTAACAGGCAGACAGAAACGTCCCTGTCTTGTTGTTATTACATAATCCTGAAGATAAGTTCTTGTAGATGGTGAATTTAATATTTTATTAAGTTCAGTGTGTATGCGGTCAGCAGCTATATTTTTCTGACGTCTTATACTGCGCAGGTTCGCACTTGCATCATCACTGATTTCATCTTCTGATATAATACATTTCTTAATTGCATTATTAAGAAGTGTAACAGGGTCAAGCATATCTATTAAAGGCTGTATTGAGTCAGCGCGCTGCTCATAGTACCCCTTTATGTGGGCGGCACATTCTAATAACATAGATATGTTAAGAAGCTCAAGTGCATTAAGGGAGCTTCCAACTTTAAGTCTTGCAATGCTTCCCCTGATATCTTTTATTCTTGAGAAATCCACGCTTCCCTTCTGGTATACACGGGTAAGAGCGTCGTTAGTATAATCAAGTGCTGTATTGATTTCGTCTATGTCAGTCATAGGCTCAAGCTTATGAAGTATCTGCTTTGCGCCGTCAGAACAGGCAAAGGATACAAGACGGGAAATTATTTTATTATATTCAAGTGTTGATAATGATTTATTATTCAATGTAATACTCCTGTCATTTCAAATAATAATTATTATATGTCTGCCATTAGTGATAAAAGCTGGCAGTCCTCTTTTATTATATACTAAAACCGATTAAAACCATAGGCTAAATTTAAGAAAGAAGCGACTTTTTAACATCTATGTCATAGTTTGTTCATAAACATAGTATATACTTTACTTATATTGTGTGGTAACTGGATAGTCAGAAGAAAAATGTACTTGTGATTTAACATATCAGGTGCGGAAGCATTTATTAATGAGCAAGGATGAGGGATAATATGGAACATAAAGATACTGAGCAGGAATACGATTTATATACAGAAAAGATTGTATTAAGCCCTAAGGTTAAATATAAAAATCTTATAAGAACGATTAAGATACTTATATTGATAATAATAGCCGGAGCGGTATATATAGCGGCTGACAAGCTTATTGTGCCGTCAGTAAAGGCGAAGCTTGATAAGAAGAAAGCAGAACAGGACAGGATTGAATTCACAAGAGATGAATATCCGGAGCCTGTTGTTGAGGATGAAGATGGACAGCCACAGATTAAGAAAGATTATGATACATTAATGCAGTCGCTAAGAACGAAGGTAGATGATGTGCAGAAGTCTGTAGTCATAGTTCAGGAAAGCACGGCAGGGCTTAATTATGAGAATTATATCGAGAACAGGGAAAATGTAACATCTACGGCAGGGCTTATCGTTGCCTATGTGAATTCAAGATATATCATACTTACATCAAAGAAATATACAGATAATACAGCGAATATAAGTGTTAAAGTTAATGATAATGAATATAAGGCGGTATATGTGTGTTCAGACAGCAATACAGGCATAAGCATAATAAGTGTTGAGGCTGATCAGATGAGTGAGGATGACAGGACAAGCATAGAGGTATCAGTCCTTAGCAACTCATACATACTTAATAAGGGTGAGCTTGTAATTGCCGCAGGCAATATATATGGAACGGACGGCGCAGTTGATTATGGAACTATAACCAATATCAGCTCGTACAGCCTTATAGATAATAATGTAGATATATTTGAAACTAATCTTACAGCCAAAGATGAAGACTATGCTTTTTTGTTTAATTCAGACGGCAATGTTGTAGGAATATCTGTGCGCAGTAATAAAGATGTGAAGCTTAAGTTCATAGGAATATCGGATCTTAAAGGAACTATTGAGAATATGATAAATCATCAGGAGATTATGTATTTTGGTATTAAGGCTGAAAATGTAGACAATGAATTAGCAGATAAATACAGCCTTACAACAGGCATATATATACTTGAAGTTGAGCAGGAGTCGCCAGCATACCAGGCTGGGCTTCAGACAGGAGATGTAATAGTAGAGGTAAATGGGGAAGAATGTCTTACTATGCAGAAGTTCAATGAGAGGCTGTACAGATGTCAGGCAGGACAGAGCGTTAATGTTCTTGTAAAAAGGCTTGGTAAATCAGGGTATTTTGAGGTGTCTTATGATGTCAATGTGGAATACAGATAAAGCGGTTACTTGACAGTACAGAGTAGAATTAAATAGTTGAGATAAGAATAAAATAAGATTAAATTGAAATCAGACGGAAAGCTGATTGAATGGAGGAAGAGTATGCGTTATATAGAAACATTTAAAGACGGAGACAGAATTTCAGAGGTATACCTGTGTAAATCTAAGTCATCAGCACTTACTAAGGCTGGAAAAGAATACGAGAATGTTATTCTTATAGATAAGACAGGACAGATAGACTCAAAGATATGGGACGTTAATTCAGGTGGAATATGCGATTTTGAAGTTAATGATTATGTATTTGTTAATGGACAGGTTACAAGCTATAATGGTGCATTACAGTTTAAGATAGAAAGAATTCGTGTGGCAGCAGAAGATGAGTACACACCAACAGACTATATTCCATCTTCAAGATATGATATAGAGCAGATGTATGAGGAATTATTAGGTTTTGTAAGAAGTGTAGAAAATCCATACATAAAGCAGCTTTTGGAAGCATTTTTCGTTGAAGATGAAGCATTTATTAAAAAGTTCAAGAATACATCAGCAGCCAAGACAGTACATCATGGATTTATGGGTGGACTGCTTGAACACAGCTTAAGTGTTACAAGATTATGTGCAAAGATGAGTGAGAATTACGATTTCCTTAACAGAGATCTGCTTATAAGCTGTGCAATGCTCCACGATGTAGGCAAGGTAAGGGAATTAAGCGAATTCCCAAGAAATGACTACACTGACGAGGGTAATTTTATAGGACATATAGTTATTGGCTACGAAATGGTTATTGAAAAAATCAGACATATACCAGATTTCCCAGAAATATTAGCTAATGAGGTTGGACATTGCATATTATCACATCACGGTGAGTTAGAATACGGTTCACCTAAGAAGCCAGCAATAGCAGAAGCAATAGCACTTTCTATGGCAGATAATATTGATGCGAAGCTTGAAACTTTAAGGGAATGTCTTGAAGCCAAAGACACTAATGACTGGCTTGGATTTAACAGATGGCTTGAATCCAACATAAGAAGAACAAGTTGTTAATGTGAGGAACAGTTATGGCATATAGTAAGAATGATATTGTACAGATTACAATAGAGGATATAGGAGTAACAGGAGAAGGAATAGGAAAGATAGACGGCTATACATTATTTGTAAAAGACACAGTTATAGGTGATGTAGTAGAAGTTAAGATTATGAAGGCAAAGAAGAATTACGGATATGCCAGACTTATGAATATCATAACACCGTCAAAGGACAGGGTTACACCTGAATGTAATATAGCAAGGCAGTGTGGCGGTTGTCAGTTACAGGCTATGAGTTACGCCGCACAGCTTAAATACAAACAGAAGCTTGTCAGCGATAACTTAAAAAGAATAGGCGGACTTACAGAAGACGTAGACTATGAAATGTGTGACATTCTTGGTATGGACACGCCATTCAGATACCGCAACAAAGCACAGTATCCTGTAGGCGAGGATAAAGACGGCAATATTATTATGGGATTTTACGCAGGTCATACACATTCAATAATTCCTTGTGATGACTGCCTTTTAGGCGATGAGAATAACGCTGTAATATTAAGAGCTGTCAAGCAGTGGATGAAAGATTACAGGGTAAGAGCCTATAACGAGAATATCCATAAGGGAACTTTAAGACATATACTTATAAGAACAGGATTTCATACTGATGAGATTATGGTCTGTCTTGTTACTAAGAAAATGTTAAGAAAAGAGGCGGCAGATGGACTTGTAAGAGTGATTGAGCAGCTTAACAGTGGAAGAAAGTTAAATATAGCTTCACTGGTTGTCAATATTAATAAAGAGGATACTAATGTAATACTTGGCAGGGAATGTGTAACGCTTTATGGAAGACCTTACATAGAAGATTACATTGGAGATATAAAGTTCCAGATATCACCACTTTCATTTTTTCAGGTTAATCCTAAACAGACAGAAGTGCTTTATAATAAAGCGTTGGAATTTGCTAATCTTACAGGCAATGAGGCAGTGTGGGATCTGTATTGCGGAATAGGAACAATTTCATTGTTCTTAGCAAAAAATGCAGGAATGGTATATGGTGTAGAGATAGTTCCACAGGCGATTGAAGACGCAAAGAATAACGCTAAGCTTAACGGAATAGATAATGCAGAGTTCTTTGTAGGAAAGGCAGAAGAAGTAGTTCCAGCATTTTATGAAAGCAGGAAAGCAGATGATAGTACAGGTCACAATATGACAAGACCAGATGTTATAGTGGTAGACCCACCAAGAAAAGGCTGTGATGAAAAGCTTCTGGATACTATTGTTACAATGTCACCACAGAGAGTTGTGTATGTAAGCTGCGATTCAGCAACACTTGCAAGGGATTTAAAGGTGTTATCGGAGCGTGGATATAAGATTGTGAAGGTACAGCCGGTTGACCAGTTTGCTAATACGGTTCACGTGGAAACGGTATGCCTTTTGACCAGATTAAAAAGCAGTGTATAAGTAGGAGCAGATGGAGAACATAGTGGAGGGATAGAGATGGCAAATAAAATAGTTAGGGAAATTATTCACGCAAAAGGAATTGATATTGGGATTTACACGAAAGATTTTGAAAATGAATATATTTCGTTGACAGATATTGCAAAATATAGAAATGATAATGATCCCAGATTTGTCATTCAGAACTGGATGCGAAACAGAAATACAGTTGAGTTTTTGGCT
>JBNMLJ010000010.1:0-81699 GCA_050874785.1 Lachnospira sp. | reverse complement strand
TGTATTAATAGATGTGTTTCAATTAAGCTGTCTTACGTCTTTTTACAAATACGATTGCACTCATAGCCACAACTGCAATTACTACATATATTGCAACTGGTGTCATATCTGCTGTCTTTGGTGCTACAGTTGTGTCTGCTGTTGAATTATCACCTGTTGTTGTATTTCCAGATGATGAACCATTGTCTGTTAAAGATGTATTTCCATTATCTGAAACATTTCCGTTGTCAGATGAACTGCCATTTGAAGCGTTACCATTATCTGATGAACCACCATTTGTAGTATTATCACTGCCTGACAGCTTTGGCTCGGTCTTTGTCACAACATAGCTTGAGCAGTGGCTCTGCTTTACTGTTATATAGCCTTCATCATCAACTACAACTGACTGCACTTCTGCAAATGTGTTATCCTCATTCATAAGTGAGTAGTAAAGTGTCTGTCCTGCGTACTGTGTTCCTACTGGAATACGAATATTTGCTGTTGCAGGAAGCTGTCCCGAATAATTGAACTTAATCTGTGATATGAAATTACCGCTTGTAATGTATGATGGCATTGATGATGAATATGTGCTGTTAATTGATGTTGAGAAGTCATATTCTGTCTTGCCAGCTACATTTGTCATTGTTCCTTTTGCAAATGTGAATGTCACATCATTGTTTGACTTAATAATAACGTCTTTTGTAGCATTTTCTGCTAAGATTGCAGCAAATGTATCAGCAGAGATTGTCTGTGAACTGCCTAAATCAACTGTGTAATTATCTTCACTTGGAGTTGGAGCTGGTGTTTCATCTGCAAAATTTAATACTGTTGATACGCCTTCTGGTAAAATCCAGAAATCTATGTATCTTAATGTTCTGTCTTTATTATACTCTGCCCACGCATCATCAGAACTGAAGTCAACATAATTTCCATTTATGTCATATCCACCTTCACCTCTGTCCTGCAATAAACCAGTATAAGAATAATTCATTTTATCATCTGCTGTATAATAAATTCTTACAATATATACATCTTCAATATCTTCTGTTTTTGTTCCTGTTTGAACATATCCATCGTATGTTGCAGCTTCGTATGTTTTCAATCCCATATTATAATTTATTTCATTGTCAGCATAATAAGATTTACCATCTTCATATTTGCTGCCACCCTGACTTGGACTAAAATGATAATCTCCCCAGCTAATTCTAAGATTAAACTTACTTGAATCATCATATCCAGCATATACTGTCTGCCATAAAAACCATTTTCTTTTGCTGTCAGCTTTCCATTGCTATCAGTTTTAACAACAAGATTTCCATCTGTATCTCTTGATAAATCTGGCATAAACACTTCTGTCTGATAAACCTTCCAATGTGGAATACTGCTATTTTCCCAGTCAATATAACCTTTTGAATTTTCTCCACACACAAGCACACTATTTGTACCACTGTCATATCCTAATGCTTTATTGATAACATCTGAGTCTGCCTTTGAAAGCTGCTTCTCCTCATAGTTTCCGTCAATTACTAAATCCATTGGTGTCTTACTTGTTACATCAGCCGCCTTGACACTCGGTGTATTGCCAACTGAAAATGCAGTTATTGCCGCCATAGCTACAGCAGCTGCCACAGCCATAAACTTTTTCTTTTTCATAAAAAGTCCTCTCTTTCTTTAGTTTTATATCTAAAGAACAGTTTACCCCCCCCCAGTATTTTTTTGTCAAGAGCTTTCTATATATTTTTATTGTATATATTTTTATATATAAGGATATGAATTTTATTGGACTTTTCACTGCTTATGAAAAATGTAATCTATACCCAAAAACGGTCTTTGACCATTATACATCTCCAGAATTCTGGATACATATAACATACGTCAAAGACCGGTTTCTATTTATTATATATTTTATTCCTCGCCCATCTTGGCAAGCTTAGCCGCCTGGTCGGCTGCTATGCAGGCATCGATGATTTCCTGAATATCACCATTCATAATCTTATCGAGCTTATAAAGTGTAAGACCAATTCTGTGGTCTGTTACACGTCCCTGTGGGAAGTTGTAAGTTCTTATCTTCTCAGCTCTGTCACCAGTACCTATCTGGCTTCTTCTTGCATCAGCTTCTGCATCGTGTGCTTTCTGAGTTTCAAGGTCATATAACTTGGCTCTTAAGAGTGCAAATGCCTTTTCCTTGTTCTGTATTTGTGACTTTTCTGTCTGTGAGTAGATAACTATACCTGTAGGATAGTGAGTAAGACGAACTGCTGAATCAGTTGTGTTGACACACTGTCCACCATTACCTGAGGCACGCATAACATCAATACGGATATCCTTGTCATCTATCTGGATATCAACTTCTTCTGCCTCTGGCATAACTGCTACAGAAGCTGTTGAAGTCTGAATTCTTCCGTTAGATTCTGTTACAGGAACTCTCTGTACTCTGTGTACACCACTTTCGTACTTCATAACAGAATATGCACCCTGTCCCTTAACCATAAATTCTACTTCCTTCATACCGCCGATACCAGTTTCGTCAGCATTAACAACTTCTATCTTCCAGCCCTTCGAGTCAGCATAATGTGAATACATACGGAAAAGCTCTGCCGCAAAAAGTGCTGCTTCTTCTCCACCTGCGCCAGCTCTGATTTCAACAACAATATCTTTATCATCATTAGGGTCTTTAGGAAGAAGTAATATTTTAAGCTTCTTCTCTAATTCTTCAACCTTCTTCTTAGAGTCAGCAAGTTCTTCTCTTGCCATCTCTAAAAGTTCCTCGTCACTTTCTTCACTTATCATCTGAAGGCTGTCTTCTATATTCTGCTTACTTGCCTTATATTCTGTGTAGGCTTCAACGATAGGTGCAAGATTGCTCTGCTCTTTCATATATTTTCTGAACTTGTCCTGATCAGTTACAATATCCGGATTGCCAAGTTCCGCTGTTACATCTTCATAACGGCGTAATGTATCTTCTAATCTGTCAAACATACTCATTGCTGTATTTCTCCATTTCTCCGTTTAACGGTATTAATTAATATTATTAAGCCTGCCAATTACAACTCTGTCAAGTCCTGCAAGATCTTTTATAACATTGATATCAGCATAGCCGCACTGTTCCATTATATTACGGACATCTTCTGCCTGATTATAACCTATTTCATAGCATAAATGTCCATTTTCTTTTAAATAATTCACAGACTGTTTAGTTATCGCCTTATAGAATTTAAGACCGTCCATATCACCATCTAGTGCAAGCATAGGGTCGTGTAGCCTTACTTCCTCTGACAATTCTTCTATATCTTTGGTAGGTATATATGGTGGATTAGATACTATAACGTCAAATCTGTTCTCTCCATTTTTATATTGCTCACATTCACAAGAACTAAACATATCGCTTTTTATAAGCTTAATATAATCTACATTATTATGCTTTTTATTATAGTCAGCTACTTTAAGTGCCTCATCTGATATATCTATGGCAACAGCTCCATTTTCAGCCGTATGCCCTGATGAAGCAAGTGATATAATTATACAGCCTGAACCTGTACACATATCAAGAACACGGCTTTCCGAATTAGTAAGCTTCATAACTTCTTCTACAAGAATTTCCGTATCCTGTCTTGGAATAAGCACATTGGCATTGACCCTATATTCCCTGCCATAGAAGTTCACAACTCCGGTAATGTGCTGCAAGGGAATATGCTCTGCTCTTTTATTAATAAGTTCTGCATATTCTGCAAGCTTCCCACTATCTATATTATCCATTGAACTTATAAGATATTGTGTTCTATTAATACCAAGCACCAGCAGTAACAACTCGGTTGCATCATACCGGGCATTTTCTATGCTGGAATTCTCAAGAAGCTGTTTTCCATAATTAACTGCGTCCCTTAAAGTCTTAACATTATCTAACTGCATAATATTTACCTTATTCTCTGTCTCTCTGCTTAAATAATGGCACTTCGTCAGCACTGATAATTTCTTCTTCCTGTTCTGGCTCTTCTATCTCGAAAGCTGCTTCTACCTCTTCAACCGTCATATGCTCAGACTTGTCATTATCTTCCTGAACGCTTTCTGTTGTTATAGCATATTCGCTTCCAGTTTCTGTCTTGATTTCCTCAACAGTTTCGTAATGGTCTTCTATCTCAAAGCCCTCAGGTAAATCATCATCGGCATTTTCCTGTGATGTTTCATTATCAGCTTCTGCACTTTCCTGCGCTTTATCATCTGCCTCTGCATTCTCCTGTAATGCCTCGCTGTCTGACTTAGCATTATCTGTGCTGTTATCAGCCGTATTTACAGTGTCAGTATTGTTATTATCTGTATCCATTGTATCTGACTTACTGTTCTCAGTATCAATATTGCCATTATCTGCACTTGTTGTACCAGCATTTTCTTTATCTGCTATATCGGAATTACTGTTTTCTGTATCAGCTTCAACATTGTCTGTATCAGTTGTATCTGCACCAGCTTCATTTTCATCAAGCTCTGCCAATACATCTTTCTCTAAATCTTCGTCAGCCTCAGCATTTTTATTAACATCTTTACTAATATTATTGCTGTCGTCCAAATTCTGCTCATCTGCCTCACCATTGCTCTTGTCTGGCTTATCAGCAGTTTCTTTAACAACAGTTTCTTTATCAGCAGTTTTATCGGTATCTTCTGGCTTTGCTTTATCCGAACCTGCAAGCGACTTGCTTTCAACAGATTTCAAAGTTTCTGCCATAGCAACTTCCTTGGCATCAAGCTTTCTTGTCTTCTTAGGCTTATGTATTAATTCACCTGTGAGGGCAAGCTTGGCTTCTGCCGCCTTAATATCAGCTTCCATATCAAGTGAGGTCTGATAATATTCCTTCAAAAATGCTTCCCAGTCGAATACTTCTTCAACTGCCTTTATGGCAACTTCTACCATATCCTCATCGGGTTCTCTTGTTGTGAGCTTCTGGAGCCACATTCCCGGTCTGCTTAAAGCAACTGTAAATCCATTATCATTACGTCCTGCCCATCTTATAAATTCATAAGATACGCCTGCAATTACAG
Organism: Lachnospira sp.; assembly: GCA_050874785.1. GTDB lineage: Bacteria > Bacillota > Clostridia > Lachnospirales > Lachnospiraceae > Lachnospira. The sequence continues at coordinate 76,689 of JBNMLJ010000010.1, read as the reverse complement.
GAACTAAAAGCAGTCTTATAACAATCTGTAATGCTGTATTGTCAACTCTTATGAAAATGAAGAATACAACGCTTATAAACATTACTATAAATAAAAAGCTTGTTCCACATCTTTTATGGTATCTTGAGCTGTTCATAACATTTTCTACTGTAAGTCTTGCACCATTCTCAATGCAATTGATACATTTGTGTTCAGCACCGTGGTACATAAATGTCCTTTTAATATCTTTCATCAATGATATAAGGACAAGATATAGTATGAATATTGCAACTCTGACAAGACCTTCTATAAGATTAAGAAGTGTCTTTGAGGCAACATATCCTTTAACAAGTCTTGATACATAATATGGCAGAAGCATAAATAAACCAACTGCAAGGAATACTGACACTATAACTGTAAGTGCCATAAGTACTGATTCAAACTTGTCTTTAAATATTGATTTGCCGATTTCATCAGCTTTGGTCTTCTTCTGCTCATCTGGATCATCGTAAAATGATGCTGAGTAGTTGATTGTTGATATTCCTGTTATGAGTGAGTCTATGAAACTTACTACACCTCTTATTACAGGGTAACTCATCCATTTATGTTTTTCAGTAAGAAGCTTACTTTCTCTAACGGTAACTTCGATTTCATTGTCAGGCTTTCTTACGGCAATAGAGTATTTGTCTTTATTGCGCATCATAATCCCCTCGATGACTGCCTGACCACCTATACCTGATGGTTTCATAGTTTGGACCTCCAATTTATTTGATGGAATATTGGGTGAGGTTAGCGGACAATGTGTATAAACCGGACGAGCTTAGATATACGGACGAGCTCTATGCGCTTCGCTGTAGAGCGTCTGTTTATTGGATGCTGCCGGACGGGCTCTAGGCGCTTCGCTGTAGAGCACCTGTTCATTGACCTGTCGGACGGGCTCTAGGCGCTTCGCTGTAGAGCGCCTGTTCATTGACCTGCCGGACAAGCTCTAGGCGCTTCGCTATAGAGCTTTGGGGCTGTTATAGCGGTGGGTGAGCGGTTTACGTTGTGGCTAACTCGTAACGATGCCGTTCCAGAAGCATAAGCTTCTGTCACTGTCGCGGTGCTCCTCGAATAGAAATATATAATACCGTGAATTCCTGCAAGCAGGATTCACAGCATTATATATTCCTATTCTCATCGTTACTCGCGCAAAAAAAAGTTGAGGTCTTGACAACCTCAACTTTATGTTCATAACTAGTTATTAACACCATACTTTCTGTTGAACTTATCAATACGTCCACGAGCTGATGTAGCCTTCTGCTGTCCTGTATAGAATGGATGGCACTTTGAGCAAATTTCTACGTGAATTTCTTCCTTTGTAGAACCTGTTACGAATTCGTTACCACAGTTACAAACAACCTTTGCCTGATAGTATGCTGGATGTATTCCTTCTCTCATTACTTTCACCTCTTTACAATATCTTTATATGATTTATCCTTATTTCTTTTTATCATTTTGATAAACAGCTTTGTTATTGTATCATACACATATATGTAATGCAAGTATTAATTTTAAAAACTCGCGAAAAATTTTTAACTTTCATATATCAATATGAATTATGCAAACTCAGCTTCTATAATTTTATCTTCTATATTCTATGTGTAACATTTTTATACATAACGGTTCTTGATAATTGTCTTTACGAATTCATCATTGTTTCTTGTCTTGGTGAACAGGTCAAGTATTCTTTCTGCGGCTTCGTCTGTCTTAAGGCTGTTAAGAGCTTTTCTCATTATGTCGACTGCCTCAAGTTCTTCCTTATTAAGAAGAAGGTCTTCTCTTCTTGTTCCAGACTTAGCTATATCTATAGCTGGGAATACTCTCTTCTCGGATAACTTTCTGTCAAGGACAAGTTCCATATTACCTGTTCCCTTGAATTCCTCGAATACTACGTCATCCATTTTACTTCCTGTTTCAACAAGTGCTGTTGCAAGTATTGTAAGACTTCCGCCTTCTCTCATATTACGCGCCGCACCGAAAAATCTCTTAGGCATATGAAGTGCCGCTGGGTCAAGACCACCTGATAATGTACGTCCACTTGCCTGAACTGTCATATTATATGCTCTTGCAAGTCTTGTAATACTGTCAAGAAGAATTATTACGTCCTGCTTCTGCTCTACAAGTCTTTTAGCTCTTTCTATAACCATCTCAGATACTCTCTTGTGTCTTTCTGGGAGTTCATCAAATGTTGAGTATATTACCTCTACATTATCACCTGTTATTGACTCTTTAATATCTGTAACTTCCTCTGGTCTTTCATCAATAAGAAGAATCATAAGGTGCATTTCCGGGTTGTTCTTAGTAACTGCATTGGCAATCTGCTTAAGAAGTGTTGTCTTACCTGACTTAGGCTGTGATACTATCATACCACGCTGTCCCTTGCCTATAGGTGATATAAGGTCAACCATTCTCATCGCTATTGTGTTGGAATTCCTCTCAAGATGAATTCTTTCATTAGGAAAGATTGGTGTAAGTGTTTCAAATGCCTTTCTTCTCTGCGCAACAACCGGATTAAGTCCATTGACAGACTCAACATACATTATGGCTGAGAACTTCTCTGCCTGTGTCTTGGCTTTCTTAGGTCCTCTTATTATATCACCTGTCTTTAAGTTAAATCTTCTTATCTGTGATGGTGCTACATATACATCATTCTCACCAGGAAGGAAATTCTCACATCTTATAAATCCATAACCTTCCTGTAATACTTCAAGTATTCCATCTGCCATCTCTGGCTCTTTTGCTTCATCATAAGAAGCCTTACCTTCATTAACAGTATGCTCCTGATATGTACGTTCCTGATACTGGCGGTCTTGATATGTACGCTCCTGATATGGGCGTTTCTCATATCTTTCGCTCTGGTGCTGTCTGTGATTATTATTTACTGCTTCATTATTAGCAGCAGCTGGTTCAGAATTATTAACTGTTCGTTCAGAAACAGTATTAACCTCTTCCCCATTATTAGTATGTCCAGCAGTACCCTCTTTTTCCTCTGCCGCAATAATAGCATCAATAAGCTCGCTCTTTCTCATAGCAGATATGTTCTTTATCTTCTTGTCTTTTGCAAAATCTCTTAATACGCTTACTGAAAGTGTTTCTAATTTCTCACGCATTTAAACCTCCTTACTTATTCCAATATTTATTAATTATAAAAATGCCATTACTCATAAATACTGGATATACACTATGATTAAATTTAATATCAATTGTAAAATAACTATATATAACAAATTAATCTGGGAAACGATACGAATATGTATCTTAGATTTCATAACTTATTATACATTATTTTTTCCAAAAATAAAAGACTTATATTGATGATAATTTTAGCTTGTGTTATTATATAGTCTATATGGTTATTCAATAATATTATTCACGAAAGGAACATATATCTTATGACTAATGCAGAAAAAGCTTTACAGCTTCATAAAGAATGGAATGGTAAATTTGAAACAACTCCTAAGATGAGTATTACAACAAGGGAAGACCTTGCCTTAGCATATACTCCTGGTGTAGCAGAACCTTGTAAGGTTATTGCCAAGGATAAAGAAGCCGCTTATACATACACAATTAAAGCTAATACTATTGCTGTTGTATCTGACGGAAGTGCCGTTCTTGGTCTTGGAAATATCGGTGCACACGCCGCTATGCCTGTTATGGAGGGTAAAGCTGTGTTATTCAAATCATTTGGTGGTGTTAATGCAGTTCCTATCTGTCTTGATACTCAGGATACAGAGGAGATTATTAAGACTGTTGTTAATATTGCACCTGCATTTGGCGGCATTAATCTTGAAGATATATCTGCTCCAAGATGCTTTGAAATAGAAAGCCGTTTAAAAGAGCTTCTTGATATTCCTGTATTCCACGATGACCAGCACGGAACAGCTATCGTTGTATTAGCTGGTATCATCAACGGTTTAAAGGTTACAGGAAAGACTAAGGAAGAATGTAAGGTTGTAATCAATGGTGCTGGTTCTGCCGGTGTTGCCATTACTAAGCTTCTTCTTACTTACGGCTTTAAAAATGTTACTATGTGTGACAAATCTGGTATCCTTTCTAAGAATAGTGAAGGTCTTAACTGGATGCAGGAATCTATGATGGACGTTACTAACCTTGAAGGTAAGACTGGTTCACTTGCTGATGCTTTAGTCGGTGCTGATGTATTCGTAGGTGTATCTGCTCCTAATATCGTTACTGCTGATATGGTTAAGACTATGAATAAGGATGCTATTATATTTGCTATGGCTAACCCTGTTCCAGAGATTATGCCAGATGTTGCCAAAGCCGCTGGTGCAAGAGTTGTCGGTACAGGCCGTTCAGATTTCCCTAATCAGGTTAATAATGTTATTGCATTCCCTGGTATATTCAAGGGTGCATTACAGGGACGTGCTACACAGATAACTGAGGAAATGAAACTTGCCGCAGCATTAGCAATTGCTAACCTTATTCCAGATTCAGAACTTTCAGATACTAATATTTTACCAGAAGCATTTGACCCTAAGGTAACAGATGTTGTTGCCAAAGCCGTTATGGACTTAATTAAGTAATATATGTTACCATATTACTATTCCCTTAACGAATTTCTTCAAAAAGAATATGGCCATAAGCTTTACAAATTAGCCCTGAACGGTGGAATGACTTGTCCTAACCGTGACGGGCTAATTGATACAAGAGGATGTATATTCTGTAGTGCCGGAGGTTCAGGTGACTTCGCAGGCGGCAGAAAGTCCGATATGGATATTAATGCACAGATAGATAATGCCAAAGCATTAATAAAGAACAAATATAATGGCGGTCACTATATCGCCTATTTCCAGTCCTTTACTAATACTTATGCTGACATAGATTATCTGCGCAATCTTTATATGCCGGTTATCAGGCGTGATGATATAGATATTTTATCTATAGCTACAAGACCTGACTGCATAGATGATAAAGTTCTTGATTTATTAGCTGAGCTTTCCTCAATAAAGCCTGTATGGGTTGAATTAGGCTTACAGACTACTAATGAAAGCACTGCCCACTATATAAGACGTGGATATCCTCTTAAGACATTTGATGAGTGTGTCAGCGCTCTTCTCTCCATTGGAATACGTCCGATTGTCCATATGATAGTAGGACTTCCCAATGAAAATATGGCTGATATGTTAAATACTGCTGACTACATCGCACACTGTGGTGCATCAGGAATTAAGATACAGCTTTTACATATTTTACAAGGTACTGACCTTTGCCAGGATTATGATAAAGGTCTTTTTAATGTGCTTTCACTAGAAGAATATATGGATATTACAGGACAGATAATAACTCATCTGCCACCCGATATGGTTGTCCATAGAATAACGGGCGATGGTCCGAAATCAATACTTAAAGCTCCTTTATGGAGTTCTAACAAGAAGCTTGTATTGAACTCACTCAATAAACACTTCAAAGATAATAATATTTATCAAGGACGGAACTACGTATGAATACCGATTCGACAACGCTTTATAAGCTGATGATTTTGTATATGTTAAGCAAGGTTAATTTTCCGCTTTCCAATGTACAGATATCAACTTTTATGCTCGATAATGAATATACTTCCTATTTTACATTTCAGGAAACAATTAATTCATTGGTTGAAGATTCTTTTATCCAGCAAATGAATTACAGAAACAGTACACAGTACAAACTCACACAGGAAGGTGAAGATACTGTAGCATTTTTCTATACTAAGATTTCACCTGCAATACGTGAAGACATTGATTCATATCTTGCCAAGAACAAATACGAATTAAAATCCGAGGTTGGTACTACTTCTGACTACTATCGTACTACCAACGGAACTTATATCGCACATCTTCAGGTTAATGAAGGCGACAGCACACTTATTGAGCTTAACCTCGGTGTACCTTTAGAAGACCAGGCTAAAGATATGTGTGACAAATGGAAAGATTCAAGTCAGGATATATATGACTTTATAATGCACAGACTTTTATAATTATAATGAGGATTAATATGGATAATCGCAAATACAGACATATTCTATTCTTAAGTTATAAAGATATATGCTATAACTCAACATCATATTTTGAACAGCGTATATCAGAAGAGCTCACCAATGCTGGTATTAAAGTTACACATCTTAATATTCCAAAGCCAGCCAAAGGTTTAAGCGGCACATTAGCTGATACAGCGTATATGTTGCTTAAGCCTTATTTTAACGCAGATTTAGATGCCATAATTGATATTAATACAACAATCCCCTGCATTAAATATAACGGCGGATACATTCTTAATAATTTTGATATCCCTGTATGGCATTATATTCTTGACCACCCACTCTACCACTATGAGGCTCTTAAAGTGCCACTTAATAATTACAATGCAATATGCCTTGATACATTCCACGCAAAGCTAATTAAAAAAAGCTTCCCACATATCAGGGAAGTGAAGGTTATTCCGTTAAGTGCTGATGAATATGCCAGCGGTAATATTTCTGATGAATATGCCAGCCGTAATATTTCTGATAAATACAGTAAGGATAATGCTTATACTAATTCAGACAACCAATATAACATTTTATCAAACCATAAATGCAGTGAACGTCCAGTAAAGCTGCTATTTACAAGTACTTACACTGACCCTGTAAAGACTGCACTTTTATATAACAAAAGTGGCTTGAATATTCAAAATAATATTAATGATAACGATATCAGCGATAATAGTATTAAAGATACCATAATTAAGGATATTGATAATGATTACCTGCTTAATGCACTTCTTAACAATCCTTCACTTACACAGGAGGAAGCTGTCCAATACCTTAGAGATCTTAATATATTAGACAATTCTTCTTCCACAATACAATTTCTTCACGATAATTTCTTAGTAGATGTATATCTGCAATGTATTATCCGTGAGGAGATTGTAAGCACAATAATTAAAAACAGAATTCCAATAACTATATACGGACACGGCTGGGATACATTTGCCGATAAATGTGATATCTTAATTCCTGAGTACACTAAGTATCTTGATATAAGAGAGGAAGTTACTTATGACAAGCTTCCAGCCATATATTCAAATGCACGTCTGTCAATCAACCAGATGCCTTGGTTTAAAGGCGGTATACACGACAGAATTCCTCTTGCGCTTATGAATGGCTGTCTTTCATTGACTGATACAAGCACCTATTTAACTGATGTTCTGAATATTGGTGAAAATGAAGGTGTATACACATACTCTCTTGAAAATATTGAAGCTGTACCTGATATCATTATGGATATTCTAAATAACACATCTGATGATAATTGTGTTACAGAAAATATTAATTCATTGTCAGATAAAGCAAGAGCTTACGCACGCAAGCATTTTTCCTGGAAATGCTGGGTAGATAAATTTTTATATTAATATATTTAAGAAAGCCGCCTTACAAGTAGTTCATTGATTAACTGCACTGGTAATTGTTATTTATCATATAACGATTACTGCATTATCAAATTCCTGCCTGTAAGACGGCTTTTATTATTAAATTGGTTGATACTGTTTAGTTAAGTGTATCAGCAGTTTAAGAAATGTCATTATTAGATTTATCTAATATATGGCTTTTACTTAGTTGCCACCCTGTGACATCTGCTCTTCCTGTCTTCTGATCATTTTCTTAACCATATTACCACCTACAGAACCAGCCTCAGCGGAAGTAAGGTCACCATTGTAGCCTTCCTTTAAGTTGACACCGATTTCTGATGCTACTTCCATCTTAAATCTGTCGAGTGCATCCTGCGCATTCTTCTTAGTCTTTGATGAAGTTGAACTTGAATTTGAACTAGCCATAATAAACCTCCGTCCTTATGTCCTTAGACATATTCTTTATTAGATAAGCTTCATTGCTTATCTTGGTATTATTATGTGCTTATACTGTCTGTTTATTATGCCAATTTATGGAAGATATCTTTCATATATTTTAAAGCCGTCAAATATTACATACCAGCGGTTGCCTGCCGCAGCCATAACTGTTACATATTCTTTTCCGTCTTTCTCTGCGAAATTAACAAGACAGTTATGTGCTTCATCTGTATAGCCTGTCTTTCCTGCCTTAATGGTTACACCCGGCACTTCATTACCGACCATTCTTGAGAACATTGTGCTTGTAAGCTGTATTCCCTCTGGGTGCTGTGGTGTAGAAGCTGTTGTATACTGGTATGTTCCAAGAACCTTTGCACATACTTCATTACTCATAGCATATTCCATAATCATCGCCATCTCTGCCGGTGTTGTATACTGATTGACATCGTGAAGTCCTGACGGATTGCAGAAATGTGTATTCTTCAATCCCATTTCTTCGCATTTCTCATTCATAAGCTTAACAAATTCTTCTTCTGAACCAGCAGTTATCTGTGCTATTCCATATGCCGCATCTGCTCCTGAAGGAAGTGCAAGTCCATATAATAAATCATTCGCTGTCACTTCTTCATCAACGCTGAAACCCGCAACTGATGCCTGCTGTATATACAAATTATTAAGTTCTTCAAAACCAAAATGATAAGTTTTATTCAAATCCGGTATATTCTCAACCGCTATTATAAGTGACATTACCTTTGTCATAGAAGCAGGATATATTCTTGTATCCGCCTGCTTTCCTGCTATAAGCTGGTTATTGGTAACATCAAGAAGTGCCACATAAGGCGACTGTATATCACCGTCAAGCATTTCCTTATAGTCAGGTGACTTTGAGGCATACTTAAATACCGGCTCCTGCTGTATAACTGTTATATTATTGTCCTCTATAACATTATCTGTAAGCACTGCCTGCTGTTGTGCATTATTATCATCTTCATGTGAACTTATCGCTTTAACCGACTTGGTAACAACAATTGATATTACCAACAGTAATAAAGCTGCAAATAAATTTCTCTTAATAAGTCTTATCTGCGCCTGTCTTCTTCTCTTCATTGCCATAGCCTTCTTTTTTCTTGCTCTATTGGCTCTGACAGCTTCATCATAATCTAAATACTCGCTCATACTGCCCCCAGATACAATTAATCATTAATATACTGTGTGCTGACAGCAAGTTCACCGGCTAATTCTTTACCCTTAATAAGAGTAACAAGTTCAAGTCCTAAATCAACAGAAGTTCCCATTCCTCTTGAAGTTGTTATATTACCATCTGTAACAACTCTCTCTGTCTTAGGTGCAACCTCAGCCCCCTCAAGCATATCTTCAAAACCAGGGAAAGCTGTTGCTCTCTTTCCTTTAAGGAAACCTAACTTTCCAAGTACGCTTGGTGCGGCACATATTGCGGCAATTCTGCCACCAGCTTCATTATGCGCCTTGAGCATACCAATAAGCTTATCACAATCATAATATGACTGGTGTCCCGGTCCTCCCGGAAGGAAGCATACATCTTCATCATTACAGTTAATTTCTTCAATAAGCTTATCCGCTTCAACTATAATATTCTGCGCACTTTTTACTGATTTATTACCAGTAATTGATACAGTGTCAACATCTATCTTTGCTCTTCTTAATATATCTATAACTGCAAGTGCTTCTACAGTTTCAAATCTGTCTGTTAAAAAAGCTAAAACTTTCATTATTAATCTCCATTTCTGCTAAATGTCTTAATCTACTAATATTTTATAAAATATTATCTATTGCCATACTATTTACAAAAACAATAATCAATATAAACATAATAGACATTATAAATATAATACTATCTGTTGATTATCGTTTTTTATTTTGATTAAATCAATTTTCTCTATAGTATATCACTTTTTGTTATTTCATACCATACCTTATAATACTTAAATTAATTTCTTATATTATATTAAATTTAATATTCACTTTAAATCCACACTAATATTAAATTCTATATTAACATTAATTATTGCATTTAATATTTAATTCAACTGTAGTTGATTATTTTTTAGTCAAGCTGAAAACATTTTTATCATTATGTCTTGTGGTTTCAAATACTATGTGTTATCATATATAAATAAATATTTGAATGTTGGAGGCACATATGTTTAAACTTATAAGTGATACTTCATGTGACTGGATTAAGGAGTACGCAGAAGAACATAATGTAACATTAGTTCCGTTATATACTACATTTGACGGACAGACTTATTATAAAGAGCAATTTGAAATCAGCTATGATGAATTCTATAGAAAAATGACAGATGAGAACGCATTTCCTAAATCTTCTCTTCCTTCTATTCAAGATTATGTTGATGCATTTATGCCATCAGTTGAAGCTGGTGTACCTATTATATGCTGTTGTATAACAACATATTTCTCTGGTTCATACAACTCAGCCTGCACTGCAAGGGATATGATTATTGAAGATTATCCAGATGCTAAGATTACAGTTATCAACTCTTTACAGAATTCAGCTTCTATGTCTTTATTCGTATACGAAGCTATGTGTATGAGAGATGCTGGATATTCTTATGAAGATACAGTTAAAAAGCTTGAAGCTATGCGTCCTTTTGGAAGGATTATATTCACAACAGAATCTCTTGATTACTTAACTAAAGGTGGACGTCTTGTAAAGACTGCCGCTATGATTACAAGCAAGTTAAGTCTTCGTCCTATTATTATTATGAAGGGCGGGGAAATCGGCGTTGGCGGTTTCTTCAGAACAAGAAAAAAAGCTAAAGCAAAGGTTATTGAATTATTATGCAAGCATTTTCAGGAGTCAGGGCTTGATATCAATGATTATGATATAACGGTTGGATATTGTACTAACCCTGAAGAAGCCGAAGAATATAGAAAAGAAGTTGAGGGAGCTATAAGTACTAAGCTTCTTGAGTCAGGGGTTGAATTCAGGACACGTATTGGTGTTGTAACTTCGTGCCATACAGGTCCTACTGCGCTTGGGGTGGCGCTTATGCCTAAGTTTGATAGATTTGAGGCATAGTTGATAAAGCTTCAAATAAAAGATAAGAACATAATGTGTCATTCAATGCTAGTTTCTGCCTTTAATTGGGTGGCGGACGGACGTAAAATGGTGGGTGAATACACACTGTGATGAGCGGGCGGACGGGTGACACAGCTACGGGATTGTATAAAGACAATTGGATATTCTAAGCCTTTCTTATTTAGGTGGTGAGGACGGACGCAAACGCTCCTATTCGCCATCGTGGCTCAGTAGTCGCTTGGCAGGACATCGTGTCCTGCCATTGCTGGTTTATGGGAGAAAGGCTAAGAATATCTCAGTTGTCTTTATAAATCATCCTCTTTAGCTGTGTCACCCGCACGTCCGCTCATCGCATTGCGTATTCGCTCACCATTTTGCTGGTTTCATCATTATGTACGCTGACTTATCATCGGAACAGCATAACTCTTACTTATAGTTCTGGCTCTTCTCTAATTATGAACACACTATATATTGCTCTGGTTTTCCTCTAATTATGAACATACCTTATACTGCTCCGGTTCTCCTCTAAATTACGAAGCTCACCATATACCGCTCTGGCTTTCCTCTAAATTTGGGAAGCTCTATACAACTATGGCTGTATAAACCTGTTGCATTTTATCGCAACACAGGCAGGGGAGTGGCTTGCTGATGGCGGGGTGCGGTGCTGTGTTTTATAAGACAATTGGCGAATATTCCAAGCTATTCTTACAATAAACAGCAATGGCAGGACACGATGTCCTGCCAAGCGACTACTGAGCCACGATGACGAATAAGAGCGTTTGCATCCGTCCTCACCACCTGAATTAAGAATAGCTTAAGAATATCCAATTGTCTTATTACACAGCACCGCACCCCGCCATCAGCAAGCCGCTCCCCTGCCGTCCGTAATAAAATATAACTCAACTTATATCACCACAGTTGTATAAGCTCCACCAAAAATTATAACGCCTTAATTCTCTCAAGCGCCTTAACAGTATTCTCATAAGATCCAAATGCTGTCAGTCTGAAGTATCCCTCACCACTTGGTCCAAATCCTGAACCTGGTGTACCTACTACATTAGCCTTCTCTAAAAGATAATCAAAGAACTCCCAGGATGTCATCTTATCTGGAGTCTTTAACCAGATATATGGTGCATTAACACCACCTGATACTGTATAACCTGCTGACTTTAAGCCTTCAAGAATAGTCTTTGCATTGTTCATATAATATGCAATCTGTTCTCCTGTCTGCTTCTGTCCTTCTTCTGTGTATACAGCCTCTCCTGCCCTCTGGATAATGTATGGAGCACCATTAAACTTAGTTCCATGTCTTCTTGCCCAGAGGCTGTGAAGCATAACATCACCGCACTTTAAATCCTTAGGAATAACTGTGAAACCAAGTCTTGTACCTGTAAATCCTGCATTCTTAGAGAATGATCGAAGTTCTATTGCACAAGTTCTTGCTCCTTCACATTCATATATTGTATGTGGTACATTTTCTTCTGAAATATATGCTTCGTAAGCTGCATCATATATAATAACTGCGCCTACCTTGTTAGCATAGTCAACCCATCTTTGAAGTTCATCTTTAGTTATTGTTGAACCTGTTGGGTTGTTAGGGAAACAAAGATATATAATATCAGGTGTTTCCTTTGGAAGTTCTGGTGCAAAGTTAGTCTCTGCTGTACAAGGCATATAGATAACATTGCTCCACTTCTGCTGTTCTGGAATATAGTCGCCTGTCCTTCCTGCCATAGCATTAGTATCTACATATACTGGGTATACAGGGTCACAAACAGCAATCTTATTATCAACCGAGAAGATGTCACCGATATTACCTGAATCAGACTTAGCTCCATCACTTACGAATATTTCATCAGCAGCTATATCTGCACCTCTCTTCTTATAGTCATGCTCTACGATAGCATTTCTTAAGAACTCATAACCAAGGTCTGGTGCATATCCATGGAATGTTTCTGCTTTGCCCATCTCATCAACTGCGTTATGTAATGAGTCAATAACAACTGGTGCAAGTGGAAGTGTAACATCTCCGATACCAAGGCGTATAATCTCCTTGCCTGGGTTAGCTGCGCTGTAAGCACTTACCTTCTTGGCAATAGTTGAAAACAGATAACTTCCTGGAAGCTTTAAATAATTCTCATTAATCTTAAACATTCTTCTCTCTCCTTATCAATGTAACTTTAGGATATCTTATGTAGACAATATCTTGACCGCATAAAAATATCCAGAAAATATTATACAACACTATTTATTTATCAACAATAAAAACAGCTGCAAACCTAATAATAATAACTATTACAGCTAAGATTGTGCTATGTTCCAAGATAAAATCTTAATAATCTTTCATATTCTTCATTAATTGCAAGCACAAGGTCATTATCTCCGTGTGTGTTATCAGGATGATATATTTTCAGTAAAGCTTTATAACGTTTCTTAACTGAGTCTGTATCATTAACACCTTTAAAGAATATCTTAACATTTTCTGCATCAGACATAGTTCTGCGTGCTTCACGGTACACTTTATCCCTGTACATAAGCTTTTCCCTGTTAAACCTCTCCTTGTCAATTGCAAGCTGTCTTGTCTCTCTTTCAAGTATCTCCCACTTCTGGTCAAATAAAGACTGCTGGCTCTCAAGCTGCTTTTTCATAAGCTGGTTCTTTCTCTGCTGGCTTCTTAACATACCCTTCTGTATATCAATAAGCTGCCTGTCTTCTTCAAGAGCCTGTCTTAACTCATTCAATCTTATATTCTCTCTGAATAGAAACTTCCTCTGCTGTTGTTCACCAAGAGTTTCAAACTTTTTCTCATCCATAAACAACCCTCTCTAATAATTACTTTGCACTATGAAACCAGAACACTTTAACAGGCTGACAACCATCTTTGGTTCTTATAGTATGAGCCACTCCCGCGAGTGCAACAAATGAATCCCCCGCCTTTATTGGAAATACAAGGTCATCGAGCTTGGCATAGCCTTCTCCCTCTAATACATAAAAACCTTCCTGATCGTTATGCACACCTGGTTTATCTGAAAATTCATTAGAAGCATATATTGTTGTACCTGATGCACAGCCATTAGTACAGCCATTCTCTGCTGTAAGAAACCTGTGTGTTCTGCTGTCTGCTCCCTGTGTCCTGATAACTTCTTCCATTGTTACATATGGCTTCATAATCTAATCCTCCTAATAAATAAAATGGAGCCAATGCCTGAACACCGACCCCACCTGACTTTATATAATTAATTATTATTTGTTCTTATATGCAAGCATCTCTGTGTAAGCAAGAAGAAATGGACCAACACCCTTAGCATCATCTTCTACAATTGGCTCTGACATATAATAATCATATGTACCTGGTCTGTTACCCTTACCTCCAAGTCCTGCTACAAGACAGATACCACCAAGTGACATTTCACCGTCTTTAGTGTTAAGGTACTTATCACATATTCCATTGATAGCCTTTTCTGCGTATGCTCTATAGCTTTCTGGAAGATATCCCAATCTTACGCCCTTAAGAATTGCATATGCCATAATTGAGCTTCCGCTTGTCTCAAGATAGTTCTTCTCCATACCACCATAATTGACTACCTGATACCACATCCCACTCTCATCCTGATACTTAAGCATAGAATCCATAAGTTCAACAAACGCATCCTCAAGCATCTTACATTCTGCATCATACTTATGGTCTGAATTGTCAACCTTATCAAGTGTATCAAGTAATGCCATAGCATACCAGCCGCTTGCTCTTAACCAGCAGTGCTGTGAAAGTCCTGTAACCTTATCACACCAGAATGCTTCCCTGCTGACATCAATAGCGTGATAGTATAATCCATTAAGAGGATTCTTCATATTCTCAATAACATACTTGAACTGTGCGAATATATCTGGATAATTCTTTCTATTATTAAACTTAGTTTCATATTCAAGGTAAAATGGCTGTCCCATATACATTCCATCAAGCCATACCTGATTAGGATATATATCCTTATGCCAGAAAGATCTTGCCTCGTTATTACATCTAGGCATAATCTTAATCTGTGAATATACTAAATCAATTGCCTTTCTATACTTTTCTTTGCCTGTAAGGTCATAAAGTTCAAATAAAGTCTTACCAGCATTGATATTATCAATATTCTTCTCTCCAATGCTGTATCCATCTATTGTTCCGTCTTCGTGAACTCTGTAATCGATAAAATCATCTGCAAACTTAAGATACTTCTCGTCCTTAGTCACATCATACATCTGAAGCACTGCCTTAATCATAACTCCATCGATATAATTCCAGTTAGACTTAAGACCCTGTCTTATCTTCTCAATATTCCACATAGGTGCTTCTGGTGTGCTTTTTTCAAGCAATTCGTCAATATACTTTACAATAATATCCATCACGTTTCTCCTTAACATTCTTAATTTGTTATAATTGTATCAAATTTCGTCGAATTTTACAACATTTTTTGTTATAAAATACAATTTGTCTACAGATTTATTATACCTTAACTATCTTGTCATATTCTGTCAGAAAAGGTTGCCTATTGAAGTAACTGTATTACTATTTTCACCTTTTATATATTCTAACTTAATATTCATTCCTGCCTCATATCTTATAATATCAATATTATCCGCAGCGTTGACATCATATATATCTTCGTGTCCACCAAGCATAATATACATATGGGTATTACCATCAACTACAACCGGCATAATCTTTGATATAATGCCAGTTACATTTTCTGTATTAGTGATCTCCTGCGTAGATTTATCAACAATTCCGTTATCCTTAAGAAGCTGGATATAATTAGACTCACATTGAAGCACCGAATCACCAATTGCAACGTTCTGGTACTTCTCTATATTAAGCATCGCATAACATTTTACAAGTCCTGCATCATCTTTTAATGCCATAAAATATGTCGGCTGTCCGCTCACATTGATTAAAAGTGGAAATGTTGCTTTGTATCCAAGATTCTGCACTCGTCCTTTGGCTGAGTCCATAGCCGAATATTCCTCAGCTCCCGAAACCTCATAATAACGTGTTTCCATTGTACGCTGGTTCATAAGCACAAATCCTACATTGGAATTATCCTGGCCAACCGATGTAATTCCTGTGTATACCCACACATCATCCTCAAGTGCAATATAATTATATCCATCTGTTGTCTTAAGACAGTCCCTCTGGCTTAAAATGCTGTTAATAAATCCGTGCTTAAGGCTTCCGTTATAATCATATAAATCAATAAGAAGCTCTGCTGAATACACCTTATCAACCCAGGTTGGAACATCTTCAACTTTGTAATCTGTCATCTCTCCTGTAACCGCATTGCAAAGCACAACCCTGCCTACTGTCTGTCCGCCAAACAGTCCTATATTAAACTTCTTAACAGGGCATACCCAGTAAGGTGTTCCCTCATCATCAATCTCGAAGTTAATACTATCAAATATATATGTTGGATAAGCAAATCTTAAATGTCTGTATATATATCTTGAAAAATGGTCTGACTCCGAATACTTAATTCCCTCAGAAAGCCTTACACATTCCGCCTCCTGTGTTGTCATATCAATTCTTATATATGCAGGAATACCCTTCTTATAGTTAGCAAACCATTTAATAAGATTGCCATATTCAAGTGGTGTAACCCTGACAGGCTTTTCTTTATAATTAATCTGCGAATACATATCCGCAACTTCATACTGGGAAACCATATCAACCATAGTTCCCATTACTCTTGTACCTATAATTGAAGCTGACTCCTTATCAAGCAGTGGAATCTGGTCATACGAAACTTCCTTGATATCTTCTGTAAAGCTTCTGTTCTCCACTGTTAAGAGCTTCTGGTACTTTGCCGCATTAATGATTGGCGAAGATAATACATTGCCAACTACATATACAACAACAAATGCTATAGTAACATTTAACAGCACCTTAAATACAATACTTCCTGCCTTAGTCTTAAATTCAAAATGAGGGACTTTTATTGTATTATTATTAATGTCTTTATACTTGGTGCTTCCCTCCTTATGGCTCATTATCCACTGGGCAATTGTAATTATTATCATAACAAATATAATAAATCCCCAAAATCCCTGTGAATGTATATTAATTGCTGGAAGCTTAATATAGTAATACACTGCTGCCACAACAATAACAACAAGCGCCATAATAAGCTTCAATCCATTACTTACTTTCTTCATACACTCTTACCTTTCATCTTAAATTCAATATGCTATGTTAAAATTGTATTAAACTGCAAAGCATTTAACCAATCCATATAAAATCATAGACATATATGTTTATTTTTATAATCTTAATATTAATCTTAACATATATTTTATTGACAATCCATAATTTTAGTATAAAAATGATAACTGGAAAATATATGCTATAAAGGATGGTAACTAAAGTGAAAACAGGAATTGTATTTGAGGGCGGCGCATTCAGAACCATATTTTCTTGTGGTGTTATGGACGCTCTTGTTGAAAATGATATTATGCCAGATTATATGATTGGTGTATCTGCAGGTGCGGCATACGGCGTATCAATGGCTTCAAGACAGCCCCGCCGTAATCTTGATGTACTTATGAAATACCGCAATGACAAAAGATATCTAGGTCTTAGTAATATGATTGATAAAGATAACAAGTCTATCTATGGATTGGAATTCTCCTATGAAACAATCCCTAATGAACTTAATCTATTTGATTATGATGCTTTTAAGCAGTATAAAGGTGATTTCTATTGTGTAGTTACTAATCTTCTCACCGGTCATCCTGAATATATGAAATACACTGGTGATGACAGGACTAACACAGTGCTTAAAGCTACCTGTGCACTGCCTATGCTGTTTCCGCCAATTATTATTAACGATGTTCCTTATATGGACGGCGGCCTATCAGACTCAATACCTTATCTTAAAGCCATTGAGGACGGCTGTGACAGAATAATTGTTGTTCTTACAAGACAGGCTGGCTACACTAAGACAACTTCACGCTCTACTAAGGCTATTGCATACTCTTATAGAAACCAGTACCCTAAACTTACGGAAACTATGCTTACAAGAGCCAGCCGTTACAACGAAAGCCTTAAAGGGCTTGAGGAATATGTTAAAGAGGGACGTATTATGACTATCCAGCCTACAACAAGCAAGGGCTTTTCACGTCTTGAAAAGGATAAGAACAAAATCCTTTCTATGTACAATGACGGCTACAACCAGTGCTATGAACTGCTGGATACTATTAAGGAATTCTACGAAATTTGATAATTTTATGGGATTGCTAATGAATAAATGACATTTTAATACTTACTTATCCACTTATTATTAATGTATGCACTCTGTTTATTCACTGAAAATGGAGTGTATACATTAATATCTTAATAATTACCGCATACAAAGTCTTTCACTATTCCTATCGCTTCCCTGACCATATAATTAACAAACAGCACATTGTCGCTCCCGCTTGCTATTCCACTCACATTAGCCAGACCCTGTCCCTTAGCTAAAAGCTTCGACCTGAATATATGGAAATTATTCGTTGCAATGCCTACAGGAGCGTTGAGGTCTGAAATGTATTGTACAGAATATTTCATATTCTCATTAGTATCTGTTGACTTATCTTCCATAATTATTCTATCACTATCTATGCCTCTTTCACATAAATATTCATACATTGCAAGTGCTTCTGTCTTATTCTCGCCACGTCCCTGTCCGCCCGATACAATTATCTTACAATCTGTATTAATACAGGCGTAATCGTAGGCAGAGTCAAGTCTTCTTTTAAGTGAACGTGTTATTCGGTCGCCTCTTATCTGACAGCCAAGAACTATAATATATTCGCAGTTATAATCAGGCTTTTGCTTCATACTTATGACTATAAGGCTTTCTAGTATTGCAAATATAACAAATCCTGTTATTATTACGGCTCTTACTATATTCTTGACAAGCTGTGGGATATCTATAATGCCTTTGGCATCTAATGTTCCTGTTATGTATAAGCCTGCAAAGAAAATTGTGCCTAAAAGCCATATCCATATAAATGAGGATTTACGGCCTGCGTATGATGCACATAGTATATAGTAGGCTAGACATATTATGGATAAAATTAAGCATATATATCTCATATGGGGTTTCACTTAGTGCTCCTTTACTGTGAGGGTGGATTGTTTCTTATTTAATGTTTGGTGGCGGAGGGCCGCTTTGCAGGTTTTAGAAATCTTTGATTTCTAAAACCTGCTCGCTATTTACTATCGTGGGTATAACTAAATATGATAAAAATTGCTTTGTAAAAAAAACAATAATTTCTTATTGACTATATCCAATAAAACTTATTAGTTATAATCATACAGATATTTTGTCTTTTTGTCTATTTTTTGATAATTAATTGTATTGACACTTGTTTTAAAGGTTTATACACTTTAGGTAATATAATTAATATGTCTGATTTCCTCTATACAGTATAATTTTTAGGGCTTGTCAGGCGGAAAAGGAGTTTTTATGTTTAAATATAATAAAGATGTTATACCTACTGATTGTGAACCGGGAGTTACACGCAAAATTCTCTGTTATTCTGATGACCTTATGATGTGCGAGATTACTTTTAAGAAAGGCTCTAAGGGAAATTTTCATAAGCACGAACATTTACAGATTACTTATATTGCCAAGGGAAGCTTTGAATTTACAATTGGCGGCGAAACTAAGATTGTAAATCAGGGGGACAGTGTATATATGCCATCTAATGTTGAACACGGCGTTACTGCACTTGAGGACGGCATACTTGTCGATGTATTCAATCCTATGCGAAAAGATTTTCTTGCTTAATTAAAAACTGCGGGACATACATAAATGATACTCAAATATCATCTATATAATATATCCCGCAGTTTTTATGTTCTTAAAATATTATCGCAATAATTTAACAATATTCTTAGTATCAATTAAACTGCCTATCGCCACTGATATCTGTAACAGACAATTACCTATTAACTGTTATATTAAGAAACGCGTCCTGTCCGATATTCTTTACGCTCTTTGGCACTGTTATCTCTTTAATTCCACTTGACATAAATGCCGCATAGCCTATGTTTTCCAAGCCGTCTGGAAGTGTCACCTCTGTAAGATTAGTACAGCCTGAAAAAGCATATGTACCAATATTCTTAACTGAGGCTGGAATTGTCACACTCTTAAGATTGGTATTGTTATAAAATACGCCTGAAGCAATTGTTACAACTCCGTCCTTAATAGTGTAATCCTCTTTATTCTGGTCAGCTTCATAAAGAATATTATTGATAATTATATCGTTGGAGTCCTTTAACTTTTCTGCTCTCCATTTGGTTTCAGTAAATGCGTGTGTGCCTATATCTTCAACCGACTCTGGTATGACTATTTCTTCAAGGTTATAGCAAGATAAAAATGCATTTGAAGATATGTAGGTTATGCCCTGCTCTATAGTTACTTTTTTTATCATTGTATCGTCCCTGAATGCACCATCGCCTATTGCCGATACATTTTTACCATCAAGAACTGCTGGAACAACAAGTTCATCTTCCGACCTGCCCTTATCTGTAAGAGCAGTAATTGTAAGCGTTCCATCCTCATTCTCTGTATACTGGTAAAGAGCAATTTTAATATTCTTTCTGCCGCAGCCTGATATTGCTAATAACATAATAAGCATTAAACATGCCACTAACATTTTCTTATGTGTCTTCATTAACAGCCTCCCTTAGCCCACATATAGCAGAATGCCTGCGTTCTTGCCGCAAATCTGCAATTCTTAAGAAGTTCTTTCACTTCTTCTTTAGTGTACCACGAAGCTGATATTTCTTCCATAGTTGATGTACTTTTAGAAAATGTTCCTTCTGCCTTTCCAATGACTACCTGATTAGTTTCATTTGAAAAACCTATTGCACTGTAGCTGTCATAAAGCTTATCATCAATCCTTACAAGATTAAGTCCTGTTTCTTCCTTCAGCTCTCTTTTAGCCGCAATCTCCGCTGTTTCACCCTCATCAATAAGTCCAGCCGGAAAATTGTATACATAATCTCCTACAGACATTCTGTATTCCTTATTGATAAGTATTTTCTCGCCAGCCATATCTGTCGCAACTATAACAACCCCATCTGGTCTGTCATTATGAAGGTCAGCCAATGAACTCACATTATCATTACGGCTTATTATTTCATATACCTTGGTTCTGTTATCCTCTGTTGTATATGTAATATCATATCTGTTAATAAAACGTCCGTCTAAAACCTTCTTGATACCTTCAAATCTCATTTTATTCCTCACTTCTTATTCTGC
This sequence comes from Lachnospira sp., assembly GCA_050874785.1. Lineage (GTDB taxonomy): Bacteria > Bacillota > Clostridia > Lachnospirales > Lachnospiraceae > Lachnospira. The sequence goes on along the minus strand of JBNMLJ010000010.1, from coordinate 55,476 downwards.
GTGCATAGAAAATGCTTCTATACTGCTGCCTCATACATAAGACTTCTCTTACTATTCTGCGTGCATAGAAAATGCTTCCATATCGTAGCTCTTAAGGTTGTCATATATCTTTCTGTCATCAGCTTCTGATAAGAGCTTATCCCTGTCTTTGGCTACAAGCATTTCATTCTTGCTTGAATGATGATGGCTAGGTCCGCCTACGCAGCCTCCTTCGCACGCCATTCCTTCAACAAAGTCTGCCTGAAGTCTGCCCATTTTCAAGAGTGTAAGTGCTTTCTTACATTCTGCTCCACCTGAACATTTTTCTATAGTGAACTTAGATGGGTCTTCGCCTAACTCCTTCATACATTCTACTACAGCGGCAGTAACTCCGCCACCATTACCAAATCTCTTGCCATATACACTTGCCTGCTGGTTGCTGTTAGCTTCTGCCTCAATCTTAACACCTTTGGCTCTAAGCATAGCTCTGTACTCACCTACAGTAAGAACATAATCAGCATTTCCTTCTAAGTCCTTATTACGTCTTTCATCTTTCTTTGCGATACAAGGTCCGATAAATACTGTTACTGTGTCCTTATCCTTAGACTTTAACATTCTTGAAACCGCACACATAGGTGATACAGTTGTTGATATATTATCTGTTAATTCAGGATAGTGCTTCTTTATCATATTAACAAATGCAGGACAGCACGATGTTGTCATCTTTTTGCCCTCTTTATTAGCTTCAAGCCATTCCTTGGCTTCTGCGCCGGCTGTCATATCACCACCAAGGGCAACCTCAACCATATCAGCAAAGCCAATCTTCTTGCAGGCTGTTCTTATACTGTCCATTGTAATATCTGCGCCAAATGAGCCTTCAATTGCCGGTGCTACCATAGCGACAACCTTCTTACCTGATGTAATTGCCTTAATAACATCAACTATATCTGTCTTAGAACCAATAGCACCGAATGGACAGGCGTGTATACAATGTCCACATTTAATACATTTGCTGTCATCTATCTCACAAATTCCATTTTCATCCATAGTAATTGCGCCTACTGGACAGATTTTCTTACAAGGTCTAATCAAATCCGCAATAGCATTATATGGACAGGCTTTAGCACACTGGCCGCACTCTTTACATTTGTCAGGGTCAATATAAGCTCTGTCGCGCCCCATAGATACAGCCCCGAACTTACAAGCCTGCTGACAGGCTTTAGCCATACATTTTCTACAATTATCTGTAACTATATAATGTGAAAGTGGACAGTCGGCACAAGCCGCTTCAATAACCTGAACCACATTATCCTTACCTGTCTTAGGTGTTTCCGATGGACACTTTCCTTCTGCAAGTCTTATACGTTGTCTTACAACTTCACGCTCTTTGTATACACAACATCTATACTGCGCCTGAGGTCCGGGAAGCAATTCATATGGAAGATCCTCCTTCTTCTCCTCAAGCTGTCCAGCATAAGCAAGCTTTGCAACCTGATATAATATTTCGTGTTTGATTTTTAGTATATTAGCATCATTAGAAAGCATATCTTTTGTCCTCCTGTAATCAAATATATTTGCTAAATATATACAGTATAGCACACTTAATATATGTTTCCTAACCCTTTTTTAAACTTTCCCATCTAATCTTCAACCCCCAGCCAACAACATACCAGCCAAAAAATCATCACACCCTACCAATCAACATAAACTCCCCCAACAACCAGCAATGCCCAGACATAGTCTGGGCGAGCGTCACTACTATCCTAAATCTTCAAAACCTCAGCCAAAAAATCATCACACCCCCCCAATCAACATATACTCTCCAACCAAACAGCATAAACTCCCCCCAACAACCAGCAATGCCCAGACATAAGTCTGGGCGAGCGTCAGTTATTATCCAAAATCTTGAAGAACCCAATCAAAACAGAAAAGTCAATATCCACCAAAATCCCCGATATCATCTTTCCTCCATATCAGTGTCCCTCATCAATAAATTAATTCCTAAGTAAATCAATTCAAGAACGTAAATCAGATTGGGGAGGCTTATAGTTGCATAAGAAGACGATGGGGAGCCGCCGGTCCTTAGTCGGCAGCCCTGGCTGGCGACTTAGTACCGCTGCGAGCGACACTCAGTGCAAACGTGTCTTCGTTGTAACTATAAGCTTCCCCAATCCTCACTCACAACCTCCCGTTCTTAATTCTTAACCCATCAAATTAATTTATTGCTACCACCTTATAATCCTGCTCCTCCACAGCCTTCTTAAGCACCTCGTCCTCAACTTCCTTTGTAAGTGTCACAACAGCCTCATTCTTCTCGTGGCTTACAACTGCCCCGCTTACACCATCAACAGCCTCTAATGCCTTCTTTACTCTTGCCTCACAATGTCCGCACATCATACCTTCAATATTCATTGTCTTTGTCATTTCATTATCCTCTTTTCTTTTATTATTAATATCCTGTGATGTAACATTTTTCACAGAGATATTATTATCATTATTATCAGTCGCCTTAACAATAAGGTCCTTCCTGGCAGCTTTCTTTCTGTATACCTCATCTCTTGCTGTATCATATACCTTTACAAGATTAAGCCTTAAAGCATTAGTCACAACACAGAAGCTTGAAAGGCTCATTGCCGCCGCGCCAAACATAGGGTTCATCTCCCAGCCAAGCAGATGTATCCATACACCTGCGGCAAGTGGAATTCCTATTATATTGTATATAAATGCCCAGAACAAATTCTCGTGGATATTTCTTATTGTCCTGTGGCTGAGCCTGATAGCTGCCGCAACATCGCTCAGACGGCTCTTCATAAGGACAACATCTGCCGCATCAATCGCCACATCTGTTCCTGCACCAATCGCAATACCTATGTCTGCTGATGTCAATGCTGGTGCATCATTAATTCCATCACCAACCATTATTACTTTGCCGTACTTCTTAAGGCGCTGTATTTCTTTTTCCTTGCCATCTGGAAGAACGCCTGCAATAACCTCATTAACACCCGCTATCTTTCCTATCGCATTCGCACTTCTTTCATTATCACCTGTTATCATTACAACATAAAGACCCATATCCTTTAATTCCTTTATGGCTCTAGGACTGTCCTCTTTTATTGTATCGGCAACTGCGATAATTCCTAAGAATTCTTTATCTGTCGCAAAGAACATAGGTGTCTTTCCATCGCCCGAAAGCTCGTAGGATTTTTCCATATATTCCTGTGGTATTGTTGTCTTTTTGCTTATATAATCTGCATTACCTCCGTATAAGCTGATTTTATCAGAAATGCCTGCATTGTCCGCCTCAAATGCTTTAATATACTGTGCGCTGGCTTCAAGTCCATTTCCTGCAACTGCATTTGATACATCTATTGATATAATATCAGAATAATCATTCTGCTTGGCTGTATATTCATAATTTACAACAGCTTTGGCAAGCGGATGCTCACTTCTTGCCTCTAACAGCTTTGCTATTGATATAAGCTTATCGCCAGTAATTCCATCTGCGCTTATAACATCAGTAACTACCGGCTCACCTGCTGTTATTGTACCTGTCTTATCAAGGGCAACAATCTGCATTTTTCCAGTCTGTTCAAGTGAAATAGCTGTCTTAAACATTATACCGTTCTTAGCACCAACACCATTACCAACCATAATAGCAACTGGTGTTGCGAGTCCAAGCGCACAAGGACAGCTTATAACAAGCACCGATATTCCTCTTGCCAGCGCAAATCCTACGCTCTGTCCTGCTAACAGCCACGCTATAATAGTAACTGCCGCAATTCCTATTACTACAGGCACAAATACACCTGATACCTTATCAGCTATCTTTGCTATAGGCGCTTTAGTTGCCGCCGCATCACTTACCATCTGTATAATCTTTGATAAGGTTGTATCCTCGCCTACTCTTGTTGCAACACATTTTATATAACCTGATGTGTTAAGAGTTGCAGCTGATACACTGTCACCAACATTTTTATCAACCGGAATACTTTCACCTGTTAGGGCTGACTCATTAACTGCACTCATACCCTCTATAATCTCGCCATCAACAGGAATATTCTCTCCTGGTTTTACAACAAATGTATCACCTTTCTGAACCTGTTCTACTGGAACAACCTGCTCCTTACCGTCTACAATAACTGTGGCTGTTGTCGCCGCAAGCTTCATAAGGCTTTTAAGTGCATCTGTTGTCTTTCCCTTTGAATGGGCCTCAAGCATTTTTCCTATTGTTATAAGTGTAAGAATCATTGCCGCTGACTCAAAATAGAACTCGTGCATATAGTGCATTACACCATCCATATCCATACGCACCTGTGCATCAGTCATCGCAAAGAGAGCGTATGTGCTGTATACAAATGCCGCACCAGAACCAAGTGCTACAAGCGTGTCCATATTAGGTGAACCATGAAGCACGCTTTTAAAACCGCTTATAAAAAATCTCTGGTTAATAACCATAATTATTATTGTAAGAAGCATCTGTATAAGTCCCATAGCTATATGGTTATTCTCAAGAATTCCTGGAAGCGGCCAGCCCCACATCATATGCCCCATACTAAAGTACATAAGTATAAGAAGAAATATAAGCGAAGCTACAAGCCTTTTGGCAAGCTTAGGTGTTGTCGTATCTTTAAGCGACTCCTCAAGCCCTGCTATTGTTGAATTGCCTTCACTTTTACTATCTGAACTTCCCAAACCTCTTACGCTTGCGCCATATCCTGCATCTGTTACTGCCTTTATAATCTGCTCATCTGCCGCTGTACCCTCAACTCCCATTGAATTCGTAAGCAGGCTGACTGAACAGCTAGTTACACCTTCAACCTTGGATACAGCTTTCTCAACTCTTGCCTGACACGCAGCGCAGGTCATTCCTGTAACGTTATATTGCTTCAAAATGTATCATCTCCTCCCTTAATCTTCTAAGCACATTGATTATATTGTCTTAATATCAACTACCTTGAAATCTAATCTTTCTATAGTTCTTTTGATTAAATCATCATCAACAGGCTTATCAAGCTGTATTGTAGCTGTCTTTTTCTTTAAATTGACTTCGCAGGCTGCGCCATCTATTCTGTTAATCTGATGTTCTATGCTGTTCTTGCAGTTATCGCAGTGCATACCCTCGATTGTTACAAGCTTAGTTGCAATGATGTCACCTGTAAGCACTTTCTTGTCTTCTTTCATTGTTCCACCACCGCCACAACAGCCGCCTTCTCCTTTGCCGTGCTTTATGCCGCTTCTTACTGCAAATATTACTATAATAACTAATACTACAATTATTATCGCTGTTCCCATATATATACCTCTTTTCTTACTTCATAAACTTCTGCATTGTCATAATAAGTTCATCAACTACCTCATCATCACCATTCTTTATGTCATCAACCACGCAGGTTTTAATATGATTAGAAAGTAATGCTTTATCAAATGCTGTAAGAGCCGCATTAGCGGCAAGTGCCTGATTAAGTATATCTATACAGTAGGCATCATTCTCAACCATGCCATATATTCCCCTTATCTGGCCTTCTATTCTTTTTAATCTGTTAAGAAGAAGCTTCTTCTCTGAATCACTTCTCTCTTTCATCTTGCTGCCACAACAACATTGTTTTTCCTCTGCCATTCAACCACTCCTTTCACATATCAGGTTACTGTGTTAATATCATCATCTATAATATATACCCCCTGTGGGTATTTTGCAAGGATAATTTTTCTCATTTACGCACTTTTAATTTCGTGCGAGTGCGCATCATCAGCACATAGTGCCTTTTGTGTAATAGGGAATTATGATAGAATTCCCTATTATATAAAAATGTGTACCCATCAGATAACTACTTAATTATAGTTACCTGCCAGATACACACCTTACTTTTGATATTCTATTTTTCTATTATTTTCCTGTACCAAGGCTATCAACGCCATAGCACAAAACCATCTTTACTATTTATTCTATTGTCCCTTTCCAGCCAGCGATGTCACTGTCACTAAAAGCATAGTCAAGCGGCTTTTTATATATTGCTTCATATGCTGCTTTTTTCTGCTCATAATCTTTTTTCATCATATCAAAGCTGTTATCACGCTCACTCTTTTCAGGGTCTGGATATATAGGGTCTAATATGTGAAGAACATACTTAACCTTTTTAAATTCTTCTGTATCGTCCTTATCAATATCCCTCATCTCAACAAAACATGATATAACCGGAACATTAAACTTGGCGGCATAAAAGTACGCGCCTCTCTTTGGTGGACGAGGTTTTCTATAATTAAACCACATTTCCTGCTCTGGATATATAAGAACATACTCTTTCTTATTAACAAGAAGGTTATTAAGTGTTCTGTAAAAATGTCTTTCCATATAGTCCTTATCTTTGCTGACTGGAATTTCATCTGCATATCTCATAAGGAAACCTAGAAAGCCCTTCATTGCAAAATTAGTGTCCTGACTTACTATGAACATTCTGTATCTTTTCGCCTTCTTAATTCCATATCTTACAATTGTTGTATCAACAGGATTAAAATGGTTGCTTGTTATAATAGCACCTGATTTAATATGTTTAATCTTCTCTGCACCTATAACCTTTGTATTGACATTGACGCCAAATGTTATAAAATCAACAATTCTTCTTGCAAGCCAGTTTCTGTAATGATATGGAATTTCATTACGCTGTTTTACATATTTGCCAAGAAGCCTTTTTCTTCTTGTACTGTCAAGTTCTGGATCGCCGATTTCTACTTTATCATTAAGTCTTCCGTTATCAGCCGAATTTTTAATATTAGCAATAACTTCCTTCTTGCTTCCACCTATTATCATAATCTTATCTTTTCTCCACTTTCAAGCACTTTTCTAAATGTCACTTCTGTATCTGCATTATTTCCCGCTCTTCTGAACAAATCAGCCATATGCTCTTTATCTTCTGCCTTCTGTTCATCTGAATAATTCTCTTTGTTCTTAACAATATCATCATAATATACAGAGCGTTTTGCATAATTCCAGAAATAATTCTCGTACTGGATTCCGTCATAACACCAAGGCTTATCAAATAAATTGTAATGAATTATCTTAGGTGATGGATGTTCAGGCTTGTTTCTATTAGGCATTGCATCCCAGCATGGCTCAAGGTATTCTATCTTACCATAACACATAGAATTAAGATAATCCTGATCTGGTGCAATACAGTCAAAGTGGTACTTATTAAGAAGATATAAGAAATGCTCTGCAAGCTTAGCCTCTCTTAAAGCCTTCATATTCATAAGAAGCATACCCGAATTAAAATAATCACCAAGCTTTAAGCCAAGTGACTCTGTCATATATCTTTGCAGTTCAGGAGCATCATTAACTGAACTGTCTTTGCACACTCCTATAAGATTGCCGTGCATATCTGTATCATAAAGCTCAGATATATCACCAGGAACAATGATATCGCTGTCTATATATATAGCCTTATCATATTCTGGATACATATCTGGAATAAATATTCTGAAATATATTGTCATTGTAAAATAATCTGAACGAAGCCTGTTCTCAACTCTGTCTGTTATCATATCAAGGCTCTGCTTCATATACTTAAATTCCATCTCAAAATTAGGGTGATCCTTAACAAGTTCAGCAAGATTATTTCTGTTGTTCTCATTAAGTTCCTGATAAACTACTATTATCTTGTAATTTCTGTCCTTTGAAGCATTCTCAATAAGTGATATTAATGCAACGTGCAGATATGGTGCATATGCATCATCAATTGTAAAAAATATTGGTATTATTTCATTCTTGTTAATCATATCAATTCTCCATTCCTATTATCTTTGTTAAATTAAAAATTTTAATTTGCATATTTTAATTTCATTAATCTGTACAAATACTCATAATTACTAATCAAATTCATAGCTGTTAAGCTCTGCCAGAATATTTTTATATTTATCAAACAATCCCTCGTATTCTTCTCTTGGGATTTTAAGCACCTCAAATACTTCTTCTGTCTGCCACGGCTTCACTGTTTCTGTCCTGACATAAGGAAAGAACTTAAAATGTGTCGTAAAATGCTGGAATACTGTATCACTGTGAAGTCTTCTCTGGTCGTTATATTTTCTTTCACATATCTTCTTATTAACCGATAACTTGTTAAGTGCCGACTGGTCTGGCATAAACATCTGCTTTGAAGTACACATTTCACGGCATTTCTTTAAAAGTCCCGTCTTCTTTAACTGCGCCATATTCATAAGAAGCACTCCAGAGTTAAGATAATCTCTTTTAAAAATGTTCTTTCTAAAAAACCAGCTTCCATAATAATCAAGAACTCCAGCTATCTCTACATTTTCCATATCCTGATAATAAAATTCTGAAAAATCTTTCCTGCATATTATATCAGTATCAAGATACAACAGCCTGTCTGGAAGCTCTGCTATCTCATCTGCAAATAACCTTAACATACAGCACGGAGTAAATCTTGTCGACATATTGGCAAGAGGCACTTCTTTATTGAATAAACCGGACGTATCAATAAACTTAATATGAAGTCTGTTATCATATTTCTTGGATAATTCTGTATTACAATAGTCAGAAAGCTTTCCGTCTATCGGCTCATAATGCTTATCATTAACAGACATATCAAGCGTTAATACATATACATCAAGGTCTTCTTTGGTGTGTTCCAATAACGATATAACCGCTATAAGAAGTCCATTCTGTATATTCTTATCTCCACAAAACAATATATTCATATCTGTAATCCTGCAATGCTATTACATAACATTCTTTCTTTCATATCTTATATATTCATAATCGCTAAGATGACTTCGCGACTTCATAACCTCATATACTTTATCGTGAAGCATCTGCTGGTTATCCTTTATTCCTGCACCTTTATCTGGATAAAATGGTCCGTCAATATACACATTGACCTTCGGTCTTTTTATGATATTCTTAAGAAAATGTCTATACGTATATGTAGTCGTCATCACATACACTGGTTTATTAAGCTCCGCTGGAAAACGGAATGACGTCTTCTCAAATGGTCTTATCAGTGTATAATACGGCCAGACGTGTGCCTCAGGATATATAATAACAGGATGACCCTGCTCAATGCGCTTCTTATAAGCCGCTGTAAACTTCTTATACTGGCTTATGGAGTCAGGAACCGGAAGTGCGCCAAGCTCTGGAAGTATCTTACCTATAACCGGTATCCCATAGTTGGCCTGGCTTACTATTACATATACTCTCTTTCCTACACACCCAAGCGCTGGTATTACAACATCTCCAACTGGCTGTGTGTGATTGGCATATACAAAATAGCCCTCTTTCTTACACTTCTTTAAAAGCTTTCTATTCTTGTAGCTTATATTAAAAAATAACTTACAGCATATGTAACCTATAACTATTGCCAATACATATATAACCATTGAAGTCATTTTAAATAATAAGCTGTTATTTATCCATTCGTAATTAGTCTTTAACTTAAAACTCTGATTGTGGCTTGTGACAACATCATCTGTGTATGAACTATAATATATAGTTCTGTCAGCCTTCATAATATTATCATCTCCAATCCCCGCCTGCTTTATCGAATAAACATATAAAGCAAAAAGCTACAATTTGTTGTATTGTACCCCTCTACAGCCTGTTTGTCAACAAAATGTAGAGTTAATACTCCAAAATGTAGCTCAAATATTTTTTAATATAGTTTTAATTATTGTATTACATCTTCTTATCATCATATGATATAGCTTTCATTACTATATGATATAATTTTAGTGTTGTAAATTATTCATTATATTATATACAATTAAACAGCTATTCAATTACACATTTTCTTCAATCCATTCATATAAATCATTGAATATATCCTCACGGTCTGTTTCACTGTGAAGCTCATGTCTGTCATCTTCATAAAGATAAAGTTCAACATTATCAACGTATTTAGTATACATTTTAAATGCCTTCTTTACACCCTTGCCATAATCTCCTACAGGGTCTTCAAGTCCTGATGCAAATAATACAGGAAGCGTACCCGGTGTCTTTGCTATATTCTTCTTATCAATATCATATTTGATAACGTTTAAAAAGCCTATATACGCATTGGCTGTAAACTTATAAGAACATTTAGGGTCGCTTAAATATTCATCAACTATCTTAGTATCCTTAGTAAGCCAGTCGTTAGTTGTCCTGTTATCCTTAATTCTCTTATTATATGCGCCAAACATAATCTTATTGAGGAGTTCACTTCTATATCTTTCTCCCCTTACAAGCTTCGCAATATGTGCAAGCTTAAGTCCGCTGTCAACAACTGCCTTAGGCTGGCTGCCTGTTCCTAAGAATATAACTCCGTCAAGCTCATCTCCATATATGGTGGCATATTTTCTTGCCATAAATGAACCCATACTATGACCGATAAGAACATATGGAAGGTCTGGATAATTCTTCTTCATTATAAGTGTAAGCCTGTGCATATCTTTAATTAAAAAGTCTGCACCGTGATTACCCTTGGCAAAATATCCCAGATCTTCATCACTGTTAACTGAATCTCCGTGTCCTAAATGGTCATTACCTGCAACGACAAAGCCTTTGCCTGCAAAGTATTCTGCCATTTCTTCAAATCTTTCAATATGGTCTATCATTCCGTGCGCAATCTGTATTACACCTACAGGCTTTTTATACACTTCACTGTCTGGATACCATATAACCGCGTGGATATTACATATTCCGCTCGAAGACTTAAACTGTTTATCTTCTCTTTCCTTTGGCATATTCCCGGCCTCCTTTTATCGATTAATCCCTGTGGCTTCTGTCAACATATTCCCTCTTAGTAACAAGGCTCTTATATGCTGGACGGATAATCTTATCAGTTGTTACAAGTTCTTCTATTCTGTGTGCACTCCAGCCGACAATTCTTGCTATTGCAAAAAGTGGTGTATAAAGTTCTCTTGGTATATCAAGCATATCGTATACAAATCCACTATAGAAATCGACATTAGGACTTACACCCTTGAATATCTTTCTTTCCTTGGCAATAAGCATTGGCGCAATCTTTTCTATATTACTGTACAATGCCATATCCTCAGTTCTTCCCTTGGCATTAGCAAGCTGCTCAACAAAGCCCTTGAATACTCTTTCTCTTGGGTCTGATAATGAATATACTGCGTGACCCATACCATATATAAGACCCTTCTTATCAAATGCTTCTTTATTAAGAATTTTATCAAGATAATGCTCTATTTCCTCTTCATCATGATAATCCTTAATATGCGCTCTTATATCGTCCATCATATTCATAACCATAAGGTTAGCACCACCGTGCTTTCTTCCCTTAAGTGATGACATAGCCGCTGCAATTGCTGAGTATGTATCTGAACCTGATGAAGTAACAACTCTTGTTGTAAATGATGAATTATTACCACCACCGTGTTCCATATGAAGAAGCAGTGCAATATCAAGCACGTGTGTTTCCAGTGGTGTATATTTCATATCTGGTCTTAACATTCTTAAGAAATTCTCAGCAAGTGATAATTCCTTATCTGGTCTGTGAATATACATACTGTCATCTCTCTCATAATGATTGTATGCGTGGTAACCATATACAGCAAGCATTGGAAATGTGCTTATAAGCTGTATGCTCTGTCTTAATACATTTTCTATGCTAAGATCATCTTTCCTGTCATCATAAGATGCAAGTGTAAGAATACTTCTTGTCATTGAGTTCATAATATCGGCTGTAGGTGCTTTCATAATTACATCTCTTGTAAAGTTAGTTGGAAGCTCCATACAGTTAGCAATTATATGTCTGAATTCTTCAAGCTGTGTAGCATCTGGCAGTTCACCAAATAATAAAAGATATGCACTTTCCTCAAATATAAACCTCTTATCACCAGCACCCTTTACAAGCTTAGTTACATCATAACCTCTATATAAAAGTTCTCCGTCACAAGGTACTTTCTCTCCGTCTATTATATCAAATGCCCTTACACTTGATATATTAGTAAGTCCTGTAAGAACTCCCTGTCCATTGTCATCTCTAAGACCCTTCTTAACTCCGTAATCTGCATATAAAGACTTTGGAATACTGTCATTATCAATGCACATATCAGCCTGTTTCTTTGAATAATCATTAATATTCTCCATAGTTTCGTTCCACCTTTCCATCATATGCCTTCCTTTCCTATCAAACTAACCTAAACCTGCGCCGCAGCCAGCGCATATACAACTCTTAGTTACTCAAGTTCACCATTAACATTGTCATTCATCTGTCTTATGACTTTTCTAAATACCTGCAACTCCTCTTCTGAAATCCCCTCCGTAAGTATCAGTCTGCACTGTTCATATGCAACATTAACTTTATCTATGACCTTATAAGAATCCTCTGTAAGCGTAATTCTCATTACCCTGCGGTCATCTTCATCTTCTTTCATATTAATAAGCCCCTTTTCTAATAAATGTTCCAACGACTTAGAAATATGCGACTTTGATAAATGTATTCTGTGTATAATCTCTTTAGCTGTGTCAATATGCTCTTTGGTTATGAATTCAAGAATATCCAGTTCAACTGGTCTTAATCCATATTCTTCCATAATAGGTTCAACGCTCTTAGCAAGAAGCTTTCTTAGCTGTAACCCTGATGTAATTAAATCATAGGCGTCCATTATTAACCTTCCTTAAAATGTTATGCGGTATTTAGTTCGTTAGGAAACTATTTAAAGTATAAATGCTAAGCTTTAATCTGTCAATAAAATATATCAAAAGAAAATATAAATTTTAAAAATACAAAAAAAGTGCAACAGAAGTATGAACAGCACTTCTATTGCACTTAATTATTATACAAATTCCTCAATATCCGCATATTGTCTATTAATTACAAATTCTAATCTGTAATCTTAACCTGCCATCGCCGACATAACAACACCTGCTGCAATAATTACAGTAAATGTACATAATTTTATTATAATCTTTTTAATCATAGCTTTGTCCTCTTTATTTACCATAAAACCTCACCCCTTACACTTAATCTACTGTCTGGTAACTGGTGAACAGCTTTTAAGTTATAAGCTTATTGCTAATGCATAAAGACAGCATAACAAAATTAAAATTTATTTAATTGATTGCTGTCCCACCTTTTGGAGTTAGTCGTAACTAACTTATAATTATAATACTTTATTCTTATGTATATGTCAATGATTTTATATGATAGTTATTTTCTTTTTTTACCGTTATAGCCGCTTTTTGTGTTCTCCTATTATTATTTATTATATTATGACAGCTTTTTATATTTATATGTTATAATCTGCCACATTTTGTCGATATATAATATAGATGTAACATTTTGAAATAAGGTCCAAGGAGGGATTATTGCAGAAAATGGAGTTATTAGCAATTCAAAAGTGTACCCTGTCCAGACCATCAGTAATCTTAAAGGTATAGGACGCGATAATACAAGTGCTGAACATAAAAGCGGTGAACAGCCTCATAGCCAGACAATGAATATAAAGGTTGCTTTTGAAGCTTACAACAATGCACCTGCTGACTGCTATACTGTTACTTACAATAATAAGAGCCAGTTACAGTCATTTTATTATTGTCCTCGCCACGAGTATACTTACTGATAGTGGACACACAGGAAAAGAGCTATACTTCATACCCATTGAGATATCCTCCCAAGCTGTATGATAGTAAGCTCTTTCTTCTATGAATAATGTAAGTATTAAGAGTGCATTAATACTTACATCATATTATAATTACCTGATTATTTATTTCTGTAACATTTTCTTAAGTTCTTCTCTTTCGGCTTCTTTTACTCCTATTATGTCCATGGCTTCGTCTGCTGACTTTCCTAGATTAGTCATTACATTCTTCAAAATGCTTAATCTTTCCTCAATGTGTCCACTAGCTAATCCTTCTTTTATTCCTTGCGCCAGTCCTTCCTCACGTCCTTCTTCTCTCACTATGTCCATATGCCCCTCTTCATCATATTCAAACACGCTCACTGCAATCACCTCTTCTCTATGTTCTATAAAGAATTCTGACAGCACATCTTCCTTAATACATTCATTTACCGCTTCTGTTACCGCCTGCTTTACATCCATTCCATACATATCCGTCTTATTACGCACTTTATTAACAAATATCATATAATCCCTTAACGACTTACATCTGTTAAGTATATCTGCATTTGCAAGCGCATTTTTAACAAAAACATCCTTACCTTCATTGCTGACAACAGGCTCGTTCTCATAAACTCTGCCACTATTATCACTCTCATCATCCAGATTAATATTAATGACAGTGACTATCAGCTCAAGCTCCGGATTATCCGTCTTCTGCTCAAACATATCTGACAGCCTCAATATATTAACACGCTCCTTCATCTTCTCTTTTCCATTATAAAACGTGATAAAATGCGGTGTTGGTATCTTAAGCATACTCCTTCTGTGCAGGACATTATTCGGAAACATATCCCTGTACACCTCCGAACCGTAGTGAAAAAATCTCAGCGGCATATTAAAATTAATTGATGACTGCTGTTCAAACATATACAGCTCATAGCTGAACACAAACGAAGCATCATTCTTATACTTCATATATGTTCCACCCTTAAGAGTTGTAACCGTCAGATTATCAATATCCATATGCGATGAATTATTCAGTGCATTGTACAAGTCAAGCAGATTTCTCTTGTCCGAATACAGCATACAGAAAACATTATCCTTGTACCTCTTTGTTACAGTCGATGAACTATCAGTATTTACCTTATATGTGCTATTCTTTATATTATTCATAATCTATTCTCCTTACTGTAAACCATAAATGAATAAATCAGAAATACTGCATAATCTCATCCACATAGCAAAATACATCTTTCTACCCCGGACATAATCATACCATATTTTAAATCGCTCATTTATAGTTATAAATATAACTTTACAATCAGGCAGACTATGAATAACATAATCATAAATATATTGTAGCATCTGTGGATGTATAAAACAAGCACGCAAGCACACTTTAAGACACAACCAAAGATAACACACTCTTACTCTTACACCTTAAGATAATGCCACATCCTGCCTGATTGTAATAACTCTGGGATTAATTGTAATGATACTGAATTCAGCATAGATTATTGCTTTCGCAATATTAGTCTGTAAATATTTCTAAGCTTTAAATGCTTAGTAAGTATACTATGGTTATAGTATATAAAATAATATATATTTTGTCAATATAAAATATACTAAAAATCCCCTCTAATCATATTATATGCTTAACATATTTCTGAATTAAAGGGGATTTTTAGTTAATTACTTAGATTGTATTTTAAATATTTCTTTTAAGTGCTTTTTATATGCACGTTTCACATATTTCCTTAATTAGAAAATATATGTTTATCCAACAAGAAACAAATGCTATTACTTAACACTTTTTCTCTTCTTAGATACTGTTAATGTTAACATTCCAGCTAAAGCTAATGCCATAAGTAATATCCAGCCTGCTGTTGAATTCTTATCACCTGTTGCAGCACTTGCTCCGTCTGATGTTTCTTCATTTCCAGAACCTGATACTGTATCCTCTGTAATACCGGCGTTGCTGTTATCATCATTCTTATCATCTGTAACGGTGCTATTTTCATCACTATATGCAATTGCATATGTAGAAAATCTGTCTGTTTCAAATGTAAGCGTATGTCCAGCTTCATCATATACAGAAGCAATCACTTCTGCAACCCCGTTATGTATTCTTACTATCTGGTATACTCTATTAGTACCTTCTGCTGCCCAAAGCTCTTCTGGTATATTTACCTTTATTGTGAACTTTGTCTTAGATTCACTAATCTTCTCATTAGTAACAATTGGTGTTCCATTGCTGTCAACAATATTCAGGTAAAGTGTAATATCGAGATATTTACCTACTTTCATATTGTCTGCTAACTTTTCTGCAATAAGTTCTGCTTCGTTATCAGTGATTATTGCATCTTTATTCTTGATATTAAGGGCTATATTAGCATTACTTCCATTCATTAATTCTGCACATTCATCTTCACCAAGTACATTATCCATAAGCACATCTTCATCAACTAATACTTCTGCTTTTGGTGCACCTTCTTCGACAATGCTTTCGTAATTAACGTATGTTGAAAGCTCAGGCAATTCTGTATCTATTTCTACTATCTTAGTTGTACTTCCTGCCTTAACCTCAACAGTTCCTGTAATCTTACCCTTTGTATGTAATGTTGCTGGTGTCTTCTTAAAGTTATTCACTTCAACATCAACATTATCAAGACCAGCTTTCTTTAATTCTTCTCTAATCTGTTCCTTGATAGAGTCTTCATCTACTGCACTTACCCTAATATCACCTATAGATTCTGCAGCCTTCTTAGCAGCTTCTTCCGCCTTAACAACATTATCCTTTGCATTAGAAAGGTCTTTATCAGCTGCTATATCCTGCTGTTTCTTGATTTCTGCTGTAACAGTATCTTTCTGTGACTTTATTTCGTCCTTCTTTGATGTGTCTGTTATCTCATCTACAGCTTTCTTGGCTGCTTCCACTTTCTTATCTATCTCTGCTTTGGCTGCCTCTTTCTCCTCTGATGTAAGGTCTTGCATATTATCTATGGCTTCTTTTGCATCTTCTGCCCTGCTGTCGATATCTGTCTTTGCTGCTTCCTTGATGTTAGTAAAATCATCATTAGCTGCTTTTTCTTCTACAGCATCAAGCTTCTTAATTCCATCATTCTTCTTTAATGCTACTTCTGACTTATCTGATGGTTTTGTTATTTTGTCTATTGCTTCTGTTGCTGCCTTAGCTTCCTCGTCAACATTCTTCTTCGCAGCTTCCTTTTCTTCATATGTAAGGTTAGGCATTGCATCAATTGCTTTCTTTGTTTCCTCAGCTCTCTTTGCTATCTCGTCCTTTGCCTTATCCTTTGCATTAGAAAGGTCTTTATCAGCTGCTGTATCCTGCTGCTTCTTAATATCCGCTGTAATAGTATCCTTCTGTGCCTTTACTTCATCTTTCTTTGATGTATCTGTCACTTCACCTACAGCTTTCTTGGCGGCTTCCACTTTCTTATCTATCTCTGCTTTGGCTGCCTCTTTTTCCTCTGATGTAAGGTCTGACATATTATCAATGGCTTCCTTGGCATCTTTAGCCCTGCTGTCAATATCTGTCTTTACAGCTTCTTTTAAGTTATCAAGGTCATTATTAGCTGCGCTGTCTTCTATCTCATCAAATCGTTTAATTCCATCATTCTTCTTTGATGTTAATTCTGACTTATCAGCTGGATCTGTTACATTATCAATTGCCTCAGTTACTGCTTGGGCTTCCTTCTCAACCTCATTTTTAGCAGCTTCCTTCTCTTCATCTGTAAGGTTAGGCATTGCATCAATTGCCTTCTTTGTTTCCTCGGCTTTCTTTGCTATCTCATTCTTTGCATTATCCTTTGCATTAGAAAAATCTTTTTTCTCTAATTCATCTGCTGTTTCATTAAACTTAGCTGTAACATCATCTAATACGTCATACGCTTCTGACTTAGTCTTATTATTCTCTAAAGCTTCATACGCACTATTCTTATCAGCCTCAAGCTTGTCTAATGCTTCCTGCTTCTCATCACTCGTAAGATCAGGCATATTACTGATTTCATTCTTCTTCTCAGTAAAGATACTCTCAATGCTATTCTTTACATCATTCTTGAAATCGTCTATATTTCCAGTAATGCTATCTAAAGCCTGTATTCCATCTTCACGGGCTTTAACTACTTCTTCCTTAGTCTTTCCGTTCTGAACAGCTTCTTTGGCATTAACAGCTTCTTCTGCTGCTTTACTAATAGCTTCTTCTTTTGCCTGTGCATCAGCAAATGAAACTTCTATATATTTCTTAGTATCCTCAAGCTTCTTATCTATATCCTTAGATGCAGCTTCCTTGAGCTTATCAATCATCTGATTATAATAATCTTTAACAGTATTCTGCTGTTCTTCTGTAAGATTATTATTATAATTATTGCTTAAATTCTCAAGCTTAGCCAGTACAGACTCAATCTTATCTTGATCCTCTGGCTGGATATTTTCTATCTTATTGATAGTATCAACACCAGCTTCTTTTTCTGTACCTTCTTTAACTGCCTTTAATTCATCATTAGCCTTTGTTACTGTATCAAGCTTACCTGCAACACTTTCTTTTAAACTTTCAAGCTTTTCCTTCTGCTCATCAGTAAGGCTCTGTGTAGGAGTTTCTTCTTTATCTTCATCTAAAAGGTCATTTATCTTAGTTAAAGCTTCATTTAACTTATCACTATCATCAATAGTAGGATTAGTGATATCTGGTATATTAATATCATCGATTGCTTTTATTAATTCTTCTGCCTGCTGTATACCATCAAGCATAGAATTAATTGTCTGTATCAGATTATTATAGAATTCTTTGTCTTCTTCATCCTCTGATAACTCATCTTTATTAATAATTTCCTGTGCACCATTCCTGATAGATATAAGTTCTTCCTTGTCATTAGGAGTAAGTCCGCTTTCACCTAATGCAGATTCATAATCACTCTTATATGTCCGCTCACAGTCTTTACATACATATTCTGTGTATCCCTTATGTAATACTGTTGGTGCAACTACCTTTTCCTCAAATTCATGTGCTGCACTGATAGTAATAACCTTAGAATTACCTGCTTTGTCAGTTGCAATAACAGATATGTTCTTAGCCTCTGTACCCTGTTTTAATATATCTTCCACTGGCAATACATACTTACCATCTGAATTTACCTGTAATTCAATAATATCACCATTTTCAACTTGATATGATACAGATGCCAGATTATCATCTGATGCTGTAAATTCAATATTCTCACAGCCGGCTTTGCCCTCTGTAATACCTTCAATAACAGGTGTTATATTATCAAGGGCAATTCCATTTGAAGATATGTATGCCACATTGCCAGCTCGGTCAGTAATCTTAGCGTATATTACGCACTTATCTGCCGGATTAATATATAATTCTGTTCCTTCTGTCCAGTCAGCAAGTGTCTTAACCTCTGGAAGACTTAATCCGTTCTTACCTGCTGTCGGAGTGTATACATAATATTCAACACTCTTAATTCCACTGCCTTCATCTGATGCTGTAATTGTTACCTGCTGTCTGCCTTTAACAAAATGATTAAATACAATATCGCTGATGAATGTGCTCCACGAACCTGTCTCTCCTGATTTAATCTCACCTGTAGGAGGTACTTTATCCGACACACCAGTAACACTTATTGTAATATCTTCGTTTACATTTTCAATGGTATATGTGAATGTACCATCCTGACCTATGTTGTCAATCTTTTTGCCATTTACTGTTATGCTAAAGTCATCTGACTTCGTACAGCCCGGATTCAATGTGAATGTTAATGTTACATTTTCATTCCAGCCAGCCCAGTCTTTCCCAGTTGTAATTGTATAGCCAATCTGTTCATCTTCTGCCGGAAGAGTGATTGTGTACTTCTTTCCTTCTTCTACTGTTATAAGAGTATCCGGTGAAGCTTTATAATTGGTTTCTTCTTTATATCTTACCGCATAAGTTCCGCCTCCAGCTGATATACTGCCTGCTGCTACGTCTTCTTCCGTAACCGATGTGTAGACAATATCATCTGAAGCATCTTCTGTAACTTTGCGGTATTCCATATCCGTAGTTAAACCGATAATCGTACCATCATTCTTTCCGTATATAGATTCTGCTGTCGTTGTAAGACCTTCCGGCTTAGCTTTATCAGCTTTTTCTATTACGAATTCTTTCTGTCTATCATTATAATCAAGGCTATAATTTGAATTACTTACTGTTGCGTAAGCCGTATATGTTCCTGCATTAACAGCACTTGACACATAATATAATCCGATGTTTAACGAACAATTGTCCCTATCTTTCTCAAGCACACCTTCAACTTCCGCTGTTGGCAATTTTTCTGTTCCATCATATACAAATGTTGTATCTGACCAGTTAATAGTAAGTGGTCTTTGGCTAATAGAAATATATGCTGAGCCGCATAATGGATAATATCCGTCTTTCTCTATTCGGTAATACACTGTGCTGCTATAGTAGTCTGTTATCTTTGGAATCTCAGTACTATATCCATCATATCGTGATAAACTATATGTAATAACAGCATCTTCGACATTTGTTGGCACTACTGTAATAGTATGTTCTTCACCATCATATTGTCCTTCATAGCCGCTTACCTCTGCTTTAATTGTTGACTTTAATGTAAGTTCTGTCACACTTGACCATTCTGAAGCCGGCTCATTGGCAGTCGCACTTTTACGTGTCTTTATGTATACCTTTCCGCCCTCATTTAATCCGGTCACCTTATAATTACCATCTTCGTCCTTATAAGTATCATCTAATATCGTCCAGTTCTCTCCATCTTCAGAGTACGCATACTGCTGTCCACTTATCGGAGAAATCGTAACGGAGTCTGTTGTCAGCTCTGTAATCTCTATCTTTTCAACGATTTCTGGTCTGCTACTTGAACCATTCTCAAGGTCTGACGGATTCTGTGGTGTATCTGGTCTTCCCGATACATCTATATCTGCTGATGCATCTGGGTTACTTGCTTTGGCTATCGTTATGCTTTTACCAACAAAGTCATATGCGTTACCGTCATTATCTTCTCCGGCTAATGGTATTTCACCCTTTGAATCACTGCTTATCGTGTATTTTGTGTCATCATCACCATCAACCGTTATTTCATATACTGTTGATGGGTCTAATCCTGTGATTTTCTCATTGGCATAATCTACTTTACCGCTTACTGCTCCAGTATCTTTTACACTACCTACACCAAATCTGAATTTAACAGAACTGCCGCTGTCAAGATTCAGCCAAGACATTGTCATACCTGAATCTCTTCCTTCCAGTAAAGTTACTACATTTTTACCATCAATCTTTTTAGTCCTATAACCTGTGCTGACTGAATCCATTTCATAATAGCTGTAAGTTTTCCTACTGCTGTAATATCCAATCCAGAATATACTGTTGTCCGTTATCGGTGCGATTACAAATGATGGGTCATCATCGGCAGCTGTATTAAATGTGGCAGAACCAATCATTGATACCTGCTGGAATTTTTTATTCTTAAATATTGCCTTTAATGCTGCGTAATCCGAATATTCTCCACTTGTTGAACTATTTCCCAGCTGTGTATCACAGCCAAATGAGAATGACTGCTGTCCATCTGCTAAATCAGCCTCAAAAATAACATCATAGTCATCATTATCATTAAATGCGACTCTTAAAGCATCTAATCCTGAAGCTGATGTATCACCTGCTGCTGGAACAGCTGATGAATTACTAAACATATTCCAGTATCTTCCGTAGCTTGTACACAGCATATATTCATTATTATTTTTAGTATACAATCCAACAACATCAAATATGCTGCCATTTGCCATATATGCCATTTTCCCATTACTGATATACCAGCTGCTATATGGCTTTGTCCAAGTTCTTCGATCCTGATTCGGATATACTGTTTCTACCGCCTTACTTTCCACGCCATCCACAACACATCTATACCACATCCCATTGCTTGGACTGGTAATTGTATATGTTGCTGATGTTTCACCCGCAATGTCAGTATATTCACCATCTTTATCTGTTGCACTCTGCCACTGATATGAAGATGCTGTTCCATCCACATCTATAACTAATGTAAGCTGTGAAGATGTCATATCCTTTCCATATGGATAGTTGTCATTCATAAATGTCCATAATACAGCTTCTCCTTCTTCTGAATCACTCTGTGTGCTTAATGCTGATTCATCCGCTTCTGTATCTGCTGATTTAGAAGTATTATTATCTTCTGACTTATCAGTGCTTTCTACTGCCGTTGTCACCTGCGATACTTGTAATATATCAGCATATGTACTTGCTGGTATCTGTGTCAGTATCATTACTATGGAAAGCAACGCAGCTAATATTCTTTTGTTTTTCATACGCAATTCCTTTCTTTAAACTTATTAATTTTCATTTTAAAGCTATGTACCATTTTGTATTGCCGCCTTAATTGACAGCACACCTATTACTAATTAAACTTTTTACTTTAAAACACAGCCTTAATTGCGGAAGTTATCCAGCTCATCCAAAATCTTCTCCTTAGTTCTTTCACCAAGGATATAACCACTTATTCTTAAGTTAATGAGCTCCTGCCCGAAACGAAGTCTGCTTGCCATAGATATAAGATTAATCTGTGGATCCATATTTCTTAACTTTTTCGTCAGATAAAATCCTCTCCCTAATCTGTCCTCCACACTGATAAATGCTGTCTCTATGCTGCCTTCAGATGCACATAATACAGCTTTATCAGGATCATCGAAGATATAAAGGTCTACATCACAATCATCTTCCCTATAGACCTGCATAATCATATCTGCGGTTTTTACCCTAAGAGTCCTGTCTTCATCGTATATAAGGATGCTCAGTTCCATCACCTCATTCCGTGCAATTCTTCTCTGTAACATACATTATAAAGATGCAATGTTGCTTTTATGTTGCTTTCAAAATAATTTTTCCAAAAATCCATATAATTTTTTGTATAAACTTTTTATGCTGATTATTACCAATAAAAAAGAAGAGCTATACTTCATACCAACTGTATGATAGTAAACTCTTCCTTAATATATTATAATTATAAGATTATCTATTCCTGCAACATTCTCTTAAATTCTTTTCTTTCACTCTCCTTAACTACTATAATATCAATTTTCTGATATTACACCACTGCTACTTATGGTTCCGCAATATTACATTCTTAACCTCTCCCCAGCTGTACTGTGACATATACTCACCATTATATGCCCTTACTCCGTCTGGAAGGTCATTAATATAATTATAGTAATCACAGGTTATCTTAGACACATCAACTGAATACTTTCCACGGGTTTCAATAAATACATCTCTTATTCCAGCCTTTTTCAAGGTTGCAACCAAATCTTTCTTTGTCTTTGACAGATATGAACGTGTGTTAACATCAGTCGTTGCATCTTCCCACAATATACTTCTTAATTCACCTGTTGTCACACTGCTGCCCTGCCTGTCTATAAGATATGCTAACATTTCCTTAGTCTTAGCTTTATCAAACTCAAGTATTTTTCCATCAACAAACACCTCAAAATTACCAAAGCACCTGACTACAACCTTTCCTGCCTCAATAGGCTGTACAGGATATTTAAGATCCTCAAGCTCAACAAGAATTTTGTCCTTTGTCGCTGGCTTCTCGACATAACCACTCATTCTTAACTTAATAGCCTGTGACATATACTGGTCATATGCTGTTACAAAGATTATGTTTATCTTAGGATTTAATATTTTTAACTGCTTTGCCACTTCTATTCCCGTCATACTTCCCATTTCTATATCAAGAAATGCTGCATCAATCCTATTATCTTTGGCATATTCAATAATATCTTCTGGCTCGTTAAAAGCGGCAATATCTATATCTTCATTTTTCTCCTGTCCAGCTTCCTTTATAACCTTAACCAGATTATCAAGCGCATATTGCTCATCATCTGCAACTAAAATATTCATCTAATAATATCTCCCTCTTGCATATTATCTTACGCATTATCTTACCTTATTATACATATTTCACAAAAAAATTCAATTTTCTAATCATTACTGCGGAAGCACAATAACAACCTTTGTTCCTTCACCTGGCTTGCTTTCAACCGACATCTCTCCATTACACATATTATGAATTCTGTTTCTGACATTGCTTATACCTATGTGTACCCGGTCATCTTCCTGAACTTTAACAGCAGTTTCCTTAACATCAAAGCCTGCGCCGTCATCTTCAACGCTTATAATAACATTACTGCCATCTCTTCTTGTACTTATGCGTACTGTACCTCCGCCTTTCTTTTTACAAAGGCCATATTTAACAGCATTTTCAACAACAGGCTGGAGTGTCAGTGATGGCAGCAGAAATTCTTTATCTTTAATATCATACTCAACATTTACTCTGCTTCCGAATCTTTTCTTTTCAATAGCAAGATAACATTCCACATGCCTTAATTCTCTTTCAAATGGCACATTATCCGTCTGGCTGAGCGACTCAAGATTTCCTCTCAGGTAATCGGCAAACTGCGCTATTGTTTCCCCTGCAAGCTCTGGATCGGAGCCGCACATCGACTGTATTGAAGTAAGTGTATTATATATAAAATGTGGTGAAATCTGAGACATCATAATAGATATCTTCATATCTGCAGCTTCTTTTTCTTTTCTTGCAAGCTTTGCATTCTGTTCCATAATGGCAACCATAAACATAAGAACCATAGATATGCTTATTGCTATATTTATAAGAGATATTCCATAGTAGAACACCTGTATAACTGCTGCCCCTATTGGCAATGCAACATATGATATAAATGACACAAAAAGCCTTTTGCTTATATTCTTTCTATAAGATAAAAGCAATGCAATATCAAGCACCATACATAAAAGTGGAATAACAATGGATATAGGATAAAATGTATTCCTATGGTAATAATTATTACTATCTATATAATAATATATATCTGTAAACTGCGATATTGTTACCATTATAACGCCTGCAATTCCTATCACATAAACAGCCTTAACCCTTATATCGCTGACTTTTTTCTCTTCAAACAGCCAGCTGCACATATAGGCTGTGTACAACATTACAATAACATCACTCATAGCAAATACCATATAGTTGCTTACTCTTACAAAAATATATCCAATCATACCTGCACTTCCGCGATAACCCCACGCAAATGCATCACTTAATAACAGAACTGATACTGCTAATTCCAGAATTATAAGCCAATGCCTTTTTTCCTTATCAAAGTTTTTACTCATAAACATACACAATGCCGCTATCAGTCCAAATATACATCCCCATAACAGCATAGCAATGTGCAATGATTGCCTGTTAAACATATACAATATCTCTTTCTTAATTATATTTATTATATTTATATAACTTCTTATTATTTATATAAATGATGTAAGGGACAAAAGTTTGATTATGTAATCATAACCAGCTTTTTGACCCTTACATAACATAAATTCAATTATATAACCATCTTATAATGGCTTCCCTGCCAGCACTTCCTTATAATCCTTATAATTATCTTCCAGCAGCTTAGGTGTATCAAGCCCATATGGACAATGTGCACTGCACGCTCCACAATGTATACAATCTTCTATCTTCTTCATCTTAGCCTGAACCTCCTTAGTAAGCTGAAGCTCTGATGGTGAACGTCTAAGAAGCAGTGACATTCTTGCACAATTGTTAATCTCTATATGTGCAGGACATGTCGGCATACAATATCCACAGCCCCTGCAAAAGTTACCAGCAAGCTCTTTCTTATCATTTTCAATTACTGCTTTAATCTTTTCATCAAGAACTGGAGGGTTATCTATGTAACTTATGAACTCATCTAATTCTGTTTCCCTCTGCACACCCCATATTGGAAGAACATTATCATATTGTGCCTGATAAGCATATGCAACCTTGGAATTAGTTATCAATCCTCCAGAAAGTGCTTTCATTGCTATAAATCCGATATTTTTCTCACGACAGACTTCAACAAGCTTATGCTCTTTATCTGTTGCAAGATAATTAAATGGAAACTGTAATGTTTCATAAAGTCCTGACTCAAGTGCTTCCATTGCAACATTAAGCCTGTGGTTGGTAATTCCTATATGTCTTATCTTTCCCTGTGCTTTTGCCTCAAGCATAGCCTCATAAAGTCCTGTTCCATCACCTGGCTTTGGACAGAATGATGGGTTGTGGAACTGGTAAATATCAATATAATCTGTCTTTAAATTATTAAGGCTTGTTGTAAGGTCTTTCCAGAAATCTTCTGAATTCTGTGCCGCAGTCTTTGTTGCAATATAAATTTTATCTCTTACGTCTGACAGGGCTTCTCCAATCTTTTCTTCACTGTCTGTATAAAATCTTGCTGTATCATAGAAATCTATTCCTGCCTCATATGCCTTTCTTAACAAATTGGCAGATGCCTCGTGACTAATTCTCTGGATTGGCAGTGCGCCAAATCCATTTTTATTAACTGTTATCCCTGTACTTCCTAATGTAACTTTAACCATACTATTCCTCTTTCCTATGTATTATTTTATTCTTCCTGCCCAGCCTTAACAAGCAGATTGTCCTGTATTATTACTTTATCGCCGACATCTATATTCTTACCATAAAGATACATATCTGCCGCTTCTATATATAGAAGATTTCCTTTCTCATCTATAAGCGTAACTTTATCCATAACCGGCTGTCCGTCCATAAGACCCTCACAGCCAAAATCTGGTTCTTCAATATCCTTAACAGTATATACCATCTGTACCCCTTCCTGCTATATGCACCATTATAAATTATATTTATTATGAATATTTAACCTTGAAAGTCTGTTAAAATCCTGCTAATATAGCTTAATTATAAATCCAATAGGAGTATTATAGCAATATTAATTTATAACAGGTTTTACACCTAAAAATGCTTAATATCTTAAAATATATATGCTATACTCTATTCATAAATCAACCCGTATATTTAACACGATTAATATATAACACGATTAAGAAAGGAATTGCATCTATGTTTAAAATTGATGAAAGGCTCCCTAAAGAATCCGCTAAAGATTATGTTGTAAGACAACTTGTATATAACATTGTCCACGTCAATCTTACACCGGGACAGCAGCTTGACTCTGACGAGATAAGCCATCTTCTTAATGTCAGCAAGAACCCTATACGTGAGGCAGAGCTTGAACTTTCACAGACACGTCTTATTGAAATCAAACCTAAGATTGGTGCTTATGTATCATTGATTGATGCGAATATAGTCGAGGAAGTAAGGGAATTAAGAAGCGTGCTTGAAGCTGAGCTTGCAGCTCTTGCCTGTACTACTCTTAACAAAGAGCAGATTAATATGCTCTGGGAAAATGTTGCTTTATGGCAGATGTATATGAAACGTAATGACGAAGAAAAGATATTCCAGCTTGATAAGGAATTTCACAAATCATTATATAAAATGTGCAATAAGAATTACTGGTATGAATTAGTAAATAACATTTCACCGCATTTTGACAGAACTACCATTCTTAGTTTCAGATGTATATCTGTTGACCGCATTTTATCAGACCACGAGGAACTTGTAGCTGCCATTGAGAACAGTGATGCTGATAAAGCCCGAGAAATATCTAAACGGCACTTAAACAGATACACTGAGAATATTAATTCTATAAAAGAAAATTATGCTGAATACTTTAAAGCATAATTAATGACTGACAAAAACTTTATATGCGTAGAAACACGCACAGAAATGGAGATTATTATGGCTCACTTAACTATTAATTACAAGTCTTCTGCCCTCAATATGCCTATTATGCTTGATGTCCTTATTCCTCAGGGAAGGGGTAATTATAAAGTTCTGTATCTTTTGCACGGTGCAGGTGGTGACCACTCAAGCTGGGTACTTAACACCCGTATTGCTGATTATGTGAATACTACTGATATTGCTGTAGTTATGCCATCTGGCAATAACCGTTTCTATATCAATAATATTCACGGCAGGGACTATTATACTTATGCTACAAAGGAACTTATAACACAGTGCGAACAGTGGTTTAACATAAGCCGTGACCCCAAAGACCGCTATATTGCCGGTATGTCAATGGGCGGCTATGGTGCACTTTATGCGGCACTTAATAACCCTTCTATGTATAACACAGCATTTTCTTATTCAGGTCTTCTTAATATACTTGAACGCTACGATAAACCTCAGGGAATTGATATGTTCCCTGTATTTGGAAGCCGCGACGACCTTATTAACAATAAGCTTGATTTATACAGCCTTATTGACACCTATGCCAATGAGAATGAAAAGCTTAAGGCTTCTGACCCTCAATATAGCGGCACCAGATTTATAATAACCTGTGGACTGCAAGACCCAAGAATACATATGAGCCGCGAATTTAATAATGCTCTTTCAGCCGCTGGAATTAACACATCTTATTACGAAACAGATGGTGCTCACAACTGGGAATACTGGGACAGATGTATTAAAAATACAATTGATTATATATACGATGCACGAGGCGCAGAATGGAGGTCAGTATGTCAGTAATTAATATTAACTTATTCTCTATGATGTTAAGAAGAACTATTGATGTAACTGTTGTTCTTCCTGATAAGCTTAACGGTGATGAAAAGCTTCCCTGTGTATGGCTTTACCACGGCGGAAGCGGTGACCATACAGAATGGCTCTATCACACTTCTTTAGTGGACACTGTCAATGAACGACATTTTGCAGCTGTCCTGCCAGAAGTATTTGAATCCTGTTTTGTCAATATGAATATAGGCGACAGGTACGAAAGCTTTGTTGCTAAGGAACTGCCATCTACTATACACAATATGTTTGCGTGCATATCTGATGACAGAAAAGATAATTATGTGTCGGGACTTTCCAACGGCGGCTATGGCTGTTTACATTCAGCCCTCAAATACCCTTTAACCTTCTCAAAGGTTGGTGCTTTCTCTGCCGGTGATAAGGCTGATTCTGCATTTGTTAATGACAACAGCACTAAAGCTAAGAACCGCATATTATTATTCGGTGACGGAGATATCCATAATACAGATTACTGCCTTACATATCTTGCGGATAAACTTATAGCCGGTAATAAGAAAGAACTTGCCCCTGATATATATCACGCCTGCGGAAGTCTTGACCCCTGGCTTGATATGAACCATATTGTTAGAGATTATTTTCTTCGGCATAATGATTTCTACAATTACACATATGACGAGCTTGAGGGACTTGGACACGAATGGAAATTCTGGGATATAGAGTTGCAGAAGTTTCTTGATTATGCAGGACTTCCTGTAGTTAAATAAGCATAATTATATTCACATAATGCTATATATATCCAGAAACAATCTGCAATACATTTAATATCATAATTAACAAGGCGTTTTATAGCTGTTACATACAGTGCTATAAAACGCCTTTTATTCAACAGGGCTATCGCAGCCCTATTTATATTAATTCAATACAATTCCCTTATTAGGTTACCACGGAATACTAAGATTTTATTATCAAAATATCAATACTTTAAATTGTATATAATAATCTTTTCTTTCAGCCTCTGGCATATCAGCGAGAGTGGAATGTCTTCCATCATCATCTATAGTGTTTAATTTTAATGTATTTTTAGAGTATATTATCACACTATTTATATCTCCCGCACGATTATCTGCCTCAATAGGCGTGCTTCCTTTGATACATATTACTTCTTGAATAATTTTATTGTTTTTTCCGACAAACTGGACTTTCACACCATTGTCATCCGACATTTTATCGACTTCAACCTGTAATCTGATAATATCCTTATTCTGCGGAAAATATTCTATTATTGCTCTTGCACACGCATCACGGTCAATAACCTCATATTTGTCCTCATAATCAGTGAATTTATCCCTCTCTGAATATGGCTTTGGATTGTGTTCATAGCTGATATCACACCACAAAGGCTTCATTATTGAATATTTATTATCCTTTGTCAGCTTGCTTATCCATATATCTTCTTTATTACAGCTATATGTTATCCACACATTTTCATCAAAATTACCATTATACGAACATATTCCACGCATATATTGTGCACCAAGATTCTTAATATTGCCCTGATATTTATAAGGAGGTATCTCAGGGATAATTGCTTTCATATTATAATATTCCCTGCCGTCCTTACTTTCCATAACGGCTAACGGCCATCTGTGAGAACTGTCCGTTGTTGGGTTATAACATATAATATAACTTCCATCAGGTGTCTTTTGTCCCCATACTTTAGCTGTATTAGTTATAAGAGTTGGTATTTTCTCATCTATAAGAATATTCCCCTCTTTATCAAACAGATACCCTTCACCTTTCTTGCAAAGTCCGACTATATTGCCATAGGCATCTTCATAAAGTGAAATAGCCCTGCCGTGTGTCTTATATGATTTATCATACATCTCTTCTTCATACCACTGCTCAATTATAAGTTTCTTAGAGAGTAACTCATCACAGGCTTTAACAAATTCTTTATCCGAAGAATGAATATAATACGGAACATCAAGCTGTTCATTACTGCCCTCTGGTGAATAAAATATTGTGTTGCTCACGTTAAATCCGCCTGCCTCATTATATTTTATAACATACATATCTGACAGTGTGTAATCTTTATACACTTCCCTTACAAGACGCGCCACCCCATAACCATTATTAGGGGCTCTGTGGCTGTCTGGTGAAAATCCGTAAAATGTTGTTGCAAGAAGCTTTCCATTGGAAGCCTTATAAAAGCACATTCTAAAATGTACTATTGCCGGTGCTTTTTTCGCAAGAAGTTCTTTATCAGGTCCTGTATAGCCATCTGTATCCGCTAACATATATGGAAAAAGCACCTTTTCCTTATCCCATACACATCCGTCCTCAGATGTTGTATACACGATTTCATCAGGCGCACCGTGCTCATCACGCTTACCGCTTATATATGAAAGCACAAGCCTGTTATTAAAAGCCGTAAGCATAGGTGCGTGGTTATAAGTATAATCTCCGTCCGACCGGCAGCTCCTCCTTACCTGATATGTATATACACCTGCCTTATGTTCCAATCCGCCATCGTGTCGTGTCATATCAATCTCTGGCACATCATTACAATTAATTACGTGTGTATTATCCATAATCTTCTTCCTTTCTTAGCTCATTTTATTATTTTCCTCTTTAAGCATTTTTTCCTTCACCCTCAAAGTACTCTTTTACAAGCTTAACTACAACGCCTGACAATAAGAACACTGCAATAAGGTTAGGTATAGCCATAAGTCCGTTAAATGTCTCCGCTATGCTCCACATAAGTCCAAGGTCCATAGTTGCTCCAACTATTGCAACAAGGGCATATAGAAACATAAATGGCTTATTCGCCTTAGAACCAAGAAGGAACTCTATACATCTTGTTCCATATAAGCCCCAGCCGATTATTGTTGAAAATGCAAAACAACACATTGCAACTGCTGTAAATATTGATACCCAGCTTCCATACGCAGATGTAAATCCGCTAATTGTAAGCTCTGCACCTGCGGCTGTTCCATAATTAACAGGCACACCGCTGCAAAGTATTACAAGTGCTGTAAGTGTACATATAACAATAGTATCAACAAATACCTCAAATATACCAAAGAACCCCTGTTTAACTGGCTTTTTTGTATCGGCACAGGCATGTGCTATTGAGCCTGTACCAAGTCCTGCCTCATTAGAGAATATTCCTCTTGATACACCCTTTTTCATACTCATAAAGAAGCTTCCGATAGCCCCTCCCGTAACAGAAGCCGGTGTAAATGCTCCCTTAAATATTGAAGCTATGACAGCAGGAACATTATGTATATTAATTATAACAACACCTATTGCAAGTATTATATATATAAGTGCCATAAATGGAACAAGCTTTTCCGTAACACTTCCTATTCTCTTAATTCCACCAATCAATATAAGTGCAATTAATACAGCAAGAACAATACCTATAATAAGATTAATTACAGATAATCTGTCCTCAGACACTATATTAAAATTAGACAATGCAGAATCAACTGCTGATGTAATTGTATTAACCTGTGTTGCGTTTCCTGTACCAAATACTGTAAGCACGCCAAAAGCTGAGAAAAGGTATGCAAGCCAGTGCCAGTGCTTCTTTAAACCATTCTTAATATAATACATAGGTCCGCCGACAAGCTCGCCCTTCTCATTAGTTTCCCTGAAATGTACCGCAAGTATTACTTCTGAAAACTTAGTACACATACCAAGCATTGCTGATATCCACATCCAGAATACTGCGCCAGGACCACCTATTGCGATAGCTCCTGCAACACCTGCAATATTACCTGTACCTACAGTCGCCGCAAGTGCCGTACAGACCGCCTGAAATGGTGTCATTGCACCATCTGAGGCTTCTCTTTTTCTGAATATTCTCCCGAATGTAACTTTCATCGCATAAGGGAACTTCCTTATCTGTATAAAGCCCGTTCTTATACTAAGTATAAGTCCGACACCGATTATACATATCATTGCAAGAACTCCCCATATAAAATTATTAATCGCATTGTTAATAGTTTCTATTGCTGCCAACATTTTACTTCCTCATTTCTTTATTATTATCTGGCTTTTAATATTTTGATAATAACAATTATCCAATAATTATTATAACAAAAATGGGTTATACATAGACTTAAGTCTACATATAACCCATTATATATATAACCTTATTACATAACAATATTATTTTTAATTTTGTTATCTGGCATTTTGCTGTTTATACTGCTATTTATGATAGCTTTGTTCCACAGTTAGAGCAGAACTTTGCGCCATTCGCAGGTGTTCCACAATTAGGACAGAACTTGTATGTACCTGCTGCACCTGAACTACTGTTCATATCAACATTCTTCATCATCTGCTGTCCAATTGCCATACCCATCTGTACGCTCATCATATCACCAGCAATATTATTACCACCCTTGCCGATGTTATCTGCCATAGCCATCTGGCTGTACTTGCCCATATCTCCTACCATAGACTGTGAAGCTGCCTTATTCTGCATCTTCTGGATTTCTTCTGGATAAGAAAAGCTTGCTATATTAAAATCTGTAATCTCAATTCCAAGCTTGCTCATCTGCATATCAAGGTCTTCTTTAATTCCTGATGAAATATCAAAAGCGTTAGCCTGAAGGTTGAACATATCCTTGCCTTCCTTGGTTATCCACTTCATAAGAAGCTGGTCTAACACTGCTACAACTCTTTCCTTAACATCATTAACAACGTACATCTGTTTAACGCCTGCAACTTTATCAATTAAGCATACATAATCAGTTACCTTAAATGCAAAATTACCAAATGCTCTTATTGGCATACCTCCTGGAAGGTTAGCTGCTGGAATAGCTATAGGATTCTTAGTTCCCCAGTTGACATTAAATTCTTTAGTATTAACAAAGAGAACTTCTGCTCTCATACCACTGTTAAAACCGAATTTAAAGCCTTTAAGTGTTGAAAGGAATGGAATAATCTGTGATTCAATATCGAATTCACCTTCATCCTTAAATATTCCCTCTATCTTGCCATTGTAAAGAAATATTGCATCCTGTCCGGGACGGATTATAAGACGGCTGCCTTTCTTAATCTCTTTGTTAGTCCACTTCCAGAATATACAATCATCCTTGTATTCTTCCCATTCAACAACATTAGATAACTGACTCTTAAATAAACCCATGGTGTCCTCCAATTATCAATTAATTCTATTCAATTCCCATCTGTGCCTTAAGTGCAGCAAGTTCATCATCAACTGCTGTATTAACTGGCTCTGCATCATACTTAGCTGCAAGATTATCAATATTAGAATCTTCTGCTGATGCATTAAGTTCAGCCATAGCATTAGCTTCATCAAGCATCTTATTAGCCTTAGCTTCCATCTTATTAAAAGCATCCATACTATTGCTTGCACCTACAACACTTGAACCAACCTTGTTAATTCTTTCCTGTGCCTTAGCTGCCTTTACTGTAGCCTTAATAGCTGTTCTTCTTGCTTCAAGTGAAGATATATCCTTAACAAGCTTATCGTGCATCTGACGCATCTTAGCTGCATTATCTGCTGCCACATTGTAAGCCTGTGTTAAAGCTGCCTGTGTTGTTGCAAGCTGCTGCTTCTTCTCAAGGAATGATCTGGCATCGGATTCATTACCAGCCTTTAATGCTTTCTCTGCATATGCCTGCATCTTGTTAATCTGCTCTGTGCACTCATCAAGCTCTCTCTTAGCTCTTGTCTCCTCTGCCATAACAGATGCTGTCTCAGCCTTAACCTTGCCAAGATCACTTTCAAGATTTCTCATATACTGGTCAATCATCTTCTCTGGATCTTCACACTTATCAAGAAGTGCATTAATATTAGCGCTCATAATGTCCTTAAATCTTGTTAAAATACCCATAAAATCCTCCCATATATCAAATCAATATTATATGATTCCTTATATTTAGAACCAATAAGGTAATTATACTATATAGATAATTAAAAGTCACGTTAATTTAGCAATATTTGTCAGAAATCTTTATAAAACATTATTAATTTTTCGTTCTTTTCTTAGCTTCCTTCTTGTCTTCTTTGACGTTTTCCCTGCCTGCCGGTGAATTACTGCTCTTATTAGAATAATCATCTATGAGGCTTTCTATTATATTTTTCTTCATATATACATCAAAACTTAAAAGTCCGACAAGGCTGAATAACTGAAGAAAATCCCTGTCCTCCTCATTTTCCACATCTGCAAATGCTTCCTTGGCAACCTGTGTTCTTTCAACAACATCTTTAGAAAGGCTTGCTATCTGTGCCTTTTCCATATTGTATATTTCACTGTATATATATTCCAGGTCTGGAAGTTCTTCTTTATTAAAGAATTTATCTGTCAGTGGATTTAAAAGCTTCTGAATATCACTTATAGATAGAATATTCTTAAGATAATATATAAAAGTAAGAACATATATATGCTCTTTAGAATACTTTTTCTTTACAGGTGGTGGAAGCAGGTCATTCTTAGTATAGTTGTTAATCATAGTCTTAGTGAGAATTTTATCGTCCTCATACCTTTTGACATCTGATAAATGTTCGTCCATAAATGTTGTGACCTGGTCCATATATAAATCTATATTAGGCACATCGCCCGGTTTAATATAATTAAGCTTCGCCAGTCTTTGTAATAAAGAATTAACGAATTCCTGATTATCTTTGTTCATAATACTCCACTCCTAACCAATATTAACTTAGACAGCCACACACTTACTATCATATATCATAATACGTCTGTAATTATCTAAATATAAAATGTATCAAGTACAAAATGATGTCCCTGTATACAGAAACATCACTTTACACTTTTAATACTTATATCATATTATATAGTATTGAAAACTATATATCAAGAGGGAGATTATCTATCTTATGGTAATAACTTATTCTTATAATCATAATTCATAATTATAATATATAATCCAGCTTATAATCATTAATAATAACTTATAATCAATAATAATAATCTTATTAGTATCTTTACTGCTTATCTGATAATATGCCAAGCCTTTCAAATACCCTGTCATATCCGTCATTACCATAATTAAGTGAACGGTTGACCCTGCTTATTGTAGCTGTTGAAGCACCTGTCTTTTCCGCTATTTCAAGATATGTCTTCTGTTCTCTTAACATTTTGGCTACCTCAAATCTCTGAGCTAAAGATAAAAGTTCATTAATTGTGCATACGTCCTCAAAAAAATCATAGCACTCTTTAACATCATTAAGACTTAATATAGCCTCAAATAATTGTTCAACTTCTTTTGATTTTAACTTATCGTTCATATTAACCCTCAACTTTTGCTAATCTGCATTTATAATATATTGTACAGTTTAACACAGTAAAGTCCTACAGTAAATACATTTTATTAATTTTACTGTCTTTTTCCTATATATGACTCATATAATTCAGGGTCACTATTTACAATCAGCTCTTTAGGGAAACCTACTTCCTCAATCACCTTATAAGCCCTGTCAAAATCACATATTGACTCTTTAATATGGGCATCACTTCCAATAGATATACATACGCCGGCTTCTTTGCAAAGCTTAAGCATTTTAACATCATTGTCATGTGCTCCCTGCCTTGGTCCTGTAGGTGATAATGATGTATTGTTAAGCTCTAATAACACATGCTTTTCCCCAGCCGCCTTTACAAGCTGTTCATAATCAACCGGATATCTTGAATCGTCAGGGTGTCCTATTATATTAACATACGGATTATCCATAGCATTTATTAAAGCTTTCGTATTCTGTTCAATGCTTCCCGGCTTAATGCACGGAATGTGAAGGCTTGCAATAACTACATCACACCCCTTAAGCCCATACTCTGACAGGTCTATTCTTCCTTCATAATCCATAATATTAACTTCACAGCCCATATATATATTAACGCCGTATTTCTTTCTTGGAATTATTCCCATATTGGAAAAATATAATACTCCTGCACTTCCCGGCATTTTAGGTGCGTGGTCTGTTATTGCAAGATGTGTAACGCCCTGTCCTGCCGCATATACTGCCATCTCATCTATTGTATTATATGCGTGTCCGCTTGCAATTGTATGCGTATGTGTATCTAATGTAAATCTCATATTAATCCTCGTTTCTACTCCGAACGCAATGCAACAACTGGGTCTTTCTTTGCCGCAAGTCTTGCTGGAATAAGTCCTGCAATAAGCGTAAGAAGCATACTTATTATAACAAGAATAACACCACCTGCAACAGGAAGCTGTGCAACATTGGCGATTGATGTAACATTTTTAATAATAGCATTAGCTGGCACACATAAAATGAGTGTGACAATTATACCAAGCGCACCTGCAACAAAGCCTTCAATAAGTGTTTCTGCGTTAAATATTCTTGAAATATCCTTCTTTGAAGCTCCTATACTTCTAAGTACACCAATCTCCTTAGTTCTTTCAAGAACTGAAATGTAAGTGATAATTCCTATCATTATTGAAGATACAATAAGTGATATT
The DNA here is from genome assembly GCA_050874785.1 of Lachnospira sp. Classification (GTDB taxonomy): domain Bacteria; phylum Bacillota; class Clostridia; order Lachnospirales; family Lachnospiraceae; genus Lachnospira. The sequence continues at coordinate 18,901 of JBNMLJ010000010.1, read as the reverse complement.
CCAACAAATGCTATTAATACATATGAAATAGCATTAATTATAACAGTTACCGATGACATTATTATTCCTACATAGTCTGTGTAGTTGATAACATTTTCATCCTTGCCATCATTCTGCTGGCTTGTATTATAATCTGATATTATGTCCTGAATATGCTCCTTGGCATCAAAATCTGATGGATATATATTAATTCCTGATGGATCGTCCAAATCAGTTATTCCAAGCTTGCTTTTATTAGTTTCCAGTGTCGCATCTGTTGTCTGCGCCTTAACTGACTGTGAGAACATATCAAGTATCTGCTCATCTGTCATAGTTGACAAGAACATTCTTGTCTGTGCCTGCTCATCTGATGGAAGACTCTCAAGATATGCCTGCACATCATCCATTGTTATAGGTGTATCTTTATTATTATCAAATGGAACACCTGTGAATATATCTGTATCCTCATCTGCAAGCTGTGCCTTAGCTATAGCACTGTCATTAACACCATTGATAATATATTCTGTAAGTTCCTTTGTATAACCAATTCCACGGCTTAAAGATGTACTTACTGCTTCTTCTGAAGGTTTAATAATTCCTGCAATCTTTATATCTGTTCCGTTGTTGACAACATTTTTCATAAATATATCATTATCAGACTTATCTTCCCAGATTTCCTTACTTTCATTATACGAATATACATCAGTTGGAAGTATAAGCTTAAATGTTGTATTTAATATCTCGTCAAATGTGTAAGTTGTTTCATCATTATCAAGAGTATAGCTCTTTCCTGACATCATAGCCTTAATCATCTCTGTAATCTCGTCAGGGTCTTTAAGTCCTATTGAATACAAAGTATAATCATCAATTTCATTGTTCTCATTAACAACAAGCACAACCTCGTTATAGCTTTCCGGCCAGTGTCCGGCAAGTACAGTATACTGCGACTCAAGTATCTCTTTATTATCAAATAACTGTGACCATACGCTTGAATTAGAGTACATGCTCATTCCACTCATACTGCTCTGTGAAGAACCGCCATACATCGCATCAAACATTGTATTAGGGTTAAGCTGTGTTACCTTATCAGATGTATCTGACTTATATATATTAACTGGAATATCATAAGTATATTCTATGGCACTCGCATAATCCTTTATATCGCTTCCACCATTCTCTATATAATGCTTGAATTCCTTAAGGTTGTTGCTCTGAACCTCTGCAACCATAGTATTCATCATATCAGACATTATATTGTTGCTATATATTTTATCCATATCCTCGTGTGTTTCACCACTGCCGCCATTATCTGTCATACTTGAAACCATACTACTTATATCTACAGTTTCTGACTGTAACTGGATTGGATAACTTGATAATGTATCCCTCTGCACCCTGTCAATATATAACTGGATACCATTTGATATTGATAAAATGAGTGCTATACCGATAATTCCTATGCTTCCTGCAAAGGCTGTAAGAATTGTTCTTGTCTTTTTTGTCATCAGATTGTTAAAACTTAAAGATAATGCTGTAAAAAATGACATTGAGGTCTTTGGCTTTTTCTTTCTTTGAGTCTTTGAGACAGATATACTTGTTCCCTGACCTGACACGCCTGAATTATATGCTGAACCATTGGCTGTTGCTGTGCCTGACTTATCTGTTCCCTCTGCTATGTCTTTTTTAAGCTGTTCCTCTGTATATGGATCTGAGTCATCAACAATAGTTCCGTCAAGAAGCCTTACAATTCTTGTTGAATATTTCATAGCAAGTTCCGGGTTATGCGTAACCATAATTATAAGCCTGTCTTTGGAAATCTCCTTAAGAAGCTCCATAATCTGTACACTTGTCTCTGTATCAAGTGCACCTGTCGGTTCATCTGCAAGAAGAATATCAGGATTATTGACAAGTGCTCTCGCTATGGCTACTCTCTGCATTTGTCCACCTGACATCTGGTTAGGCTTCTTATGAATCTGTTCACCAAGTCCTACCTTCTCAAGTGCCTCAACTGCTCTTTTCCTTCTCTCTGCCTTTGATACACCTGATAATGTAAGTGCAAGCTCTACATTAGAAAGAACTGTCTGGTGTGGTATAAGATTATAGCTCTGGAATACAAAACCAATTGAATTATTCCTGTACGCATCCCAATCCCTGTCCTTATAATCTTTAGTAGACACACCATTAATTCTTAAATCACCACTTGTATACTTATCAAGTCCTCCGATAATATTAAGCATAGTTGTCTTACCACAGCCCGACTGACCGAGTATTGATACAAATTCACAGTCCCTGAACCTTAAGTTAATGCCCTTTAAAGCTGCAACCTTTGTATCACCGGTTTCATAATCTTTCTTAATATTAATTAATTCAAGCATATAATTCCTCTTTCTTTCTATAATTTAGTATACCACGATAAAACTCTCATCATCTCATTACCATTAATTTGATATGCTAATTAATAATAACACCCGTTGTGGCTGCTTGCAATTTATGTGGACACATTTTATACTATATTAAGATTTTGGTGTTATAGCTAAAAAATATTAATAATACGATATCAGGTATAAAATGTCTGACAGTTGTTCTTGCCTGCACGATAAGACTTTTGACTTTCAGCCACTCCTGACATCAAATTTATAGAATCAGAAAGGATATAACTTGCAGTTGAAACATTTTAATGCAGTAACTAAATACATAGCGTTGGCACTCATTGTCTGCCTGACTTTCATATCCGTTACATCACCTGTATATTCACTTGCTGATACCAAGACAGAATATGATGATAATAACAAAGAACTTGAACGCTTAAGAAATGAGCAGTTGCAGCTCTCAAGTGAACTTAACGACCTTAATTCAGAGCTTGATAATGCTGGTGAAAAGCTGAACTCTATTAATGACAGAATTGCTGATACACAGGAACAGATTGACAGCCTTAATGAAAACATAAGCAATATGGAGATTGAGAAACAACACCAGTTCGATACTATGAAGCTTCGTATACAATATATGTACGAGAACAGCGACTATAGTTTTCTTGATGTATTGCTTTCTTCTTCAAGTATGGCTGATTTATTGCAAAGAAACGAATATGTTTCGCGCATTTCCCAATATGACCGCAAAATGCTTGAAGAATTAAGTTCTCTTATTGCTGTGCTTAACCAGAACCAGCTAAGTCTACAGACTAATATGACAGAACTTGTGTCTTTAAAAGAGCAGTCAATAGCTGAGTCTAATAATATTAAAAGGCTCATAGCTTCAAAGCAGTCAAAAATAGATACTAACTCTGAAAATATTGCCAAAGCTGAAGCCCTTGCATTAGAATACGAGGAACGTATCCGTCAGGAAGAAATCCAAAGACAGCTTGAAGAAATCAAAAAAATGACCCCATCAGTTGATGAAGTCATTAATAATACACCTATAGCATATGATACAAGCGACCTTGCAATGGTATCCGCTATGATAGAATGTGAAGCTGCCAACCAGCCTTATGAGGGCAAGCTTGCCGTTGGAAGCGTTATCGTAAATCGTGTAAACAGTCCTAAATTTGGCAACACAATCCAATCCGTACTCTACGCCCCTTCCCAGTTCAGCCCTGTCGCAAGTGGACGTTTCGCAATTGTCCTTGCCAGAGGTGCTAACGCTGAATGTACCAGAGCCGCTAATGAAGTTCTCAATGGTCATATAACAATCGCTGCCCTGTACTTTCACGTCTACGACAGCACTGTCGATAAAGGCGGCACAATAATAGGCGACCATGTCTTCTATTAGCTAACCAGCACCAGCCAAAGATGCACCACTGTAAGGTGTTAGGCTGCATTAAATCAACATAAGCGTGTCTTTGCTGCTTATGTTGATTTAATCTAATTGTCTGTCCTGTCTAGCCTATCCACTCACCAAACTTATTAAGCCCTTCCGAACTACCTGAAAGATACAATATATCCCCATTTCTAAACACATACTCTGGATTTACAACCTGCATAACTTCCCCATTATTCTCAATTGCAATTATATTAACATTAAATTTCTTACGCATATTAATATCCACAACTGTTTTCCCCTCAAGCCTGTCAGGAAGCATAACCTTAGATATATTAATTTTCTCACTAAGCTGAATGACATCTATAACCTGCGAAGCTATAAGACGGTTAGCAAGTCTTTCTGCCATATCCTTCTCAGGATATACAACTTCTGCCCCAAGCTTAGCCAATATTTCTCCGTGTTCAAGACCTCTTGCTTTCGCTATAACCTTTTTTATTCCCATACTGACAAGATTAAGCGTTGTAAGAATTGACGTATCAATATGTTCACCTATACACACAACTGCAACATCACAATTCTGTATTCCTGTTGCGCTAAGGCTTTTCTTGTCAAGTGTCTGCACGACATAGGCATTTTCCGTATAATCGCGCATTTCTCTTACCTTTTCCTCATCTTTGTCTATAACCATAAATTCAGCACCGCTGTTAGCAAGCGATAATGCAAGCGACTCGCCAAATCTTCCTAAACCTATAATTCCATAAGTAGTATTTTTATTTGATATTCTAGTTTTAAACATAATTACCTCCGAATTCACGTATTATTGTTGGGTGTGTATTGATGATTGGGTGTTGGCTAACGGACGTTGTGAGTGCGGACTATATTACCGCTGGGCACGCTTTCGCTACTTGAAACCGCAACGGACACCAAGCCAGCACATCAATACTCTCTCCACATACATTCACACACCATATTTTATATATATATCATAATGCACAAACAATAACATATATCATATCTTTTATATAATAAGTTATAAGCCCTAACATATATATTATATCTTCTATATAATTAAATTAAAAACCATAACATATATATCGTATCTTATATACCATAACTTAATGCCATAACAAAAACGACACCATCACCAAAAAATCCACACTCAAAACCACACCCGAATTCTTCACACTCCGTTCTGGCGCTGATAATTGTTAAACATATGGCAATCGCAACCCAGCTGGGCGGCTGGTAGAAGCATAAGAAGACGATGGGGAGCCGCCGGCACTTAAGCGCTGTCCTTTAGCGCTTTAGTACCGCTGCGAGCGACACTCAGTGCAAACGTGTCTTCGTTGCTTCTACCAGCCGCCCAGCGTCCGTTGCCCCATATATTTCACAATCATCACCCTATAGTTATATTACCCTCCGGATAATTAATCCTCTCTCCCTTAGAGAAATGCCACAATGTAGCAATCGTAAGCGGTCCAAGTCTTCCTATGTACATAATAACAATAGATAACAGCTTTCCTGCAATTCCTATCTGTTGTGTAATTCCTGTTGAAAGCCCTGCCGTTCCAAATGCACTTGCGACCTCAAATAATATATCAATAAAATCAATATCCGGCTCAAATATTCCCATAAGATAAGATCCAACAGTCACAACACACATAGCAAGTATCATAATAACCGAAGCCTTTCTGAACGCTTCCTTAGGTACTGCATAATGAAATGCTTTCTCCGACTTATTAGTTGCTGCCGACTTAACACCCTGTATGAGGACAAAAAATGTGCTTGTCTTTATTCCACCTCCTGTAGAACCCGGCGAAGCTCCTATAATCATAAGTATTATAATCACAAGTAGTCCCGATTTTGAAAATGTCCCAAGTGAATATGTTGCAAATCCAGCCGTTCTGGCTGATACACTCATAAAGAATGCTCCCATCCACGAGATATTTTCTGTAATCTTAAGAAGCAGAGCACCAGCGATAATAAGCACAATACTCACTGATATTACAATCCTTGTGTGCATTGAGAATTTCTTCCACTTAAATCTCTTTTCCCACAATTCACATATTACAAAAAAGCCAATACCTCCAAAAAATACAAGCGTACAGGTTATAATATTAAGTGCTATATTACCACTGTAATTAATAAGGTTCTGGTTATTTCCAAGAATATCAAAACCAGAATTATTAAACGCCGCTACCGAATGAAACACGCTTATTCCCAATGCCCTAAAAAATGGATAATCTCTTATAAACACCAGAAAACCTGCTATTGCACCAGCCCCCTCAAATATAAGCGTAACAATAAATATCTTATGTATAAGCCTTACAAGCCCCTTTGCCGTATCCATATTCAGTGCTTCCTTTAAAAGAGTACGTCCTTTTATATCTACCTTTTTACCCATAACAAGTATTATTCCGGCACCCATAGTTGTCACACCAAGACCACCTATCTGAATAAGTGCCCCTAGTATAAATTGCCCCACAGGTGTAAATGTGTCATATGAGTCAACCACCACAAGCCCCGTTACACATACTGCACTCGTTGATGTATACAAAGCATCCGTGTATTTTAAATCAACACCATCCCTAACACTAAACGGCAAAGACAAAAGCACTGACCCTGCTATAATCACAAATATAAACCCAAACGCTATTATTCTTGCAGGCGACTGCTTTCTTATTAAATTAACCATCATAGTACTTCCTTAAATCGCAATATTTATACTCAAATCTCATAAAATTTATCATTTAAGATACTATATACCACCCTGCTCTCCAATGCAAGCAAAATTCTCATAAATATTCTAATGTCAGCTTCCAAACCTTCCCACAAAAAAGTGTGTACTCCGCCACTACAGCAAAATACACACTCTTCATAACTATTTAATTAAACATCTCCAACTACTAAAATACACACTCCATAACAATCCTCCCAATGTGTCCCTGTAAGTTGGAGAACCTCCGGCACTTAAGTGATGTACTTTAGCACTTTAGTACCGCTGATAGCGACACTCAGCGAAAGCGTGTCTTTGTTACTTATGTTAATTTAATCCAATCTCCCGTTGTCTATACATCTATATCTGATATAATCAACCGTCACAAATCCATCCCCCTGATTCTCATTCTTAATCTCATTATTATGATTAACAAACATTCCATTCTTAACGCCAACCCAGCGTCCTGCCTTTGCTGTAAAGCTCACCTGCTTCTCATAAGCCTTTCCATCAAAGCTTATCTCCAAAGTCACCTCTTCTACAGGAACATTTTTAACAGCCAGTGCCATTTCCTTAGTATCCTTAGTTCCCGTTCTCTTGACAGTATATCTTAAATATACAGTCTTTTCCTTATCAGCAAATGTATCCTTAGCTATAGGATAGTCCTTAACATCTTCCTTAGAATACGCCGCCTCACAATCAAAGCTCTGGGTGCCTCTGACTGTCCTTATTGCATATTCCCCGAAATTCTTGACAATTCCAACTGCTCCATATTCCACGCCTAATGACACAATTCCGGCATAGTCTCCATTTTCAAGACCATTCACGCACATTTTAGTAACACACTCAAATTCAGGTGCAGGCCATTTCTGCAAGAGAAGATTTCTGTAATCGCTCACTGGTCTAAGAGGTGTTGATGCAAGTGCATTAAGTCTTATATATGAGCCATCTGGTAATTTCTTTCCATAGGCATCTGTCTTAGTCACATACCAGCTGTCATCATAATTAGAATTCCACTGCCACTGTAACATCATCTTGTCGGTATCAAATTCATCTGTTGTGTCTGGCTCACATACTGGATATTTATCTGTGTCCTTAAACTCCTCTGCTGTCTTTCCAATATTGGGCTTTACATATTGCATAACTGGTTCACCGTAATCATTGCCCTCTTTATTAACACCAATTATTGGCCAGTCATTTTCCCAATGCATTGGCTGTAAATGTGTTATTCTGCCTGCGGCATACACATCTTGAAAATGTAAGAACCAGTCCTCACCAGTAATTGTATCTACCCACGCACCCTGATGAGGTCCGTTGACTGGAGAGTCACCCTGTCTTAATACAACCTTATATTCATATGGTCCAAATGGATTTTTGGAACGGAGTATTGTCTGCCAGCCGGTCTTAACACCGCCTGCTGGTGCAAATATATAATAATATCCGTTATGTTTATACATTTTAGGTCCTTCTATTGTTATCTGATCATTCTCATTACCATCAAATATCTTTACTTCATCTCCAAATATCCCCATACCGTCTGGTCTCATTCTTACTATATGAAGAACACTCTTATATCCAATTCTGCTCTTTGCAACACCTGCCACAAGATAAGCATTACCGTCATCATCCCAGAATGGACAAGGGTCAATCCAGCCTGCACCTGGTCTTATATTAACAGGCTCGCTCCATTCACCAAACGGATCTTTGGTTGTTGTCATATATATTCCCTCATCTGGCATTGGAAAACATACATAATATGTACCCTCGTGGTATCTTATAGATGGTGCCCACACACCACATCCGTGCAGCGGATTGTTATATCTGAATTCCGGAATGTGTTTCAAGCAATAATTAACAACCTTCCAATTCACTAAATCTTTTGAATGTAATATTGGAAGTGCTGGCGAATTAGAAAAGCTTGATGCTACCATAAAATAATCTTCTCCCACTCTTATAGCATCAGGGTCAGAATAATCTGCATAAAGTATCGGATTCCTATAATTTCCATTGCCCAAATCAGCTAACCACATAAACATTACCTCCATAATCATACATAATATTTCTTAAGTTAATCTAAGTTTACATCATTACAAGTAATTTGCCAACACTTTCATAAAGTAATTTTATAAAAGTGTTTTTACATAAGTATTTTTTATTATAGGTGCCTATATTTGCACTGCAGTACGAACCTGTATATAGGACTTTTTATGTATAATGAATTAAATTAATTAGATTTCCCTATTACATAAAAAGCCTGCCAGTATCACATCTTACAATATATCACATAATTGTGATACAATCATAAAACCCGATACAAGCAGGCTTACATATTATTCTATTTATTGAAATCTTTTTCTATTTTCTTAAGTGTTTCAAGTGGAATATAATAACTTATTCCAAGTGGATTAAATATTGCTCCGGAAGCTCCAAGCTCGTCTATAGCCTCAACAAGTTCCTTATATGTATAGAGCATATTCTCATACTGTCCCTTATAGCATTTGTCCATCTCAAAACCATCTGTAAATGCCGGTATTGCTATAACCTGCTCGTCTTCCTTATGCTTAACCCTGTCTGTAACATCAATAAAATGATGTGCTATAGATACTTCTTCCTCTGTCTCCTCCTTAACACATGGAACCATATATTCAGAATTAACCATAGCATTTAACATAGCATTTTCTCTCTTATCAAGAAGCTCTTTTATTGTATCTTTGTCTGTATTCTTTCTGAACTCCTGAAAATAAGAAATCATTGTATTCTGTAAACCTGGGTTAGTCACATAATCATCCCTAAAGAACTCATCATATGTTCCAAATGCTTCTCTTGGTATTACATATTCAAGCTTGTCGCCATCTGTAAGTCTTATATTCTTATATCCATTACGATACATATGGCATAACTCCATAGCAAACGCATCATTATTCTCAACACCAACTGATACCTCGTAACCACTGAGCTTAAGCTTTTTCTCAATAAGTGAAGAATTCTTAGGATTAAAAAGAACAAATAAATCACTGTCTACCATATATGGGTACGATGTTGTACTTGAATATACAACCCATAAATGTTCCTCTTTTCTTAATTTATCAGCTATAACCTTTGCATATATCTCTTCAATTCTTCCAAAATATGCTAAATCGTTAGTATTGCCCATCTCCTTGGCTCTTTTCTTTAAAGATGGCAGTACAACAGCCATAACCTCTACTGCATCAGCTAAAGAAAGCTTCTCCATCATATCTACGCCGTAGTCTTCATCTTTGCTGATATGTCTTATTACGTCCTGTATTTTTGTCTGATTCATAATATATATACCCTTTCCGAATTGCATCATATGTATAATAGTAACATATTTGTGTACAATTATCAATTCAACTTTATTTAATGATTCAACTCACAAAATCTTTACTCTGTTTTATTTAATTCAGCTGCCCTGATATAACTGCACGAATTATGTAATATACCGCATCTGCAAATTGCACTGCCACATTACAGCTTCACAACTGCCATTAATTAAAGAACTCCTGCCAGTCAGTTATATTCTTATCTGTAAGACATAACATTGCCATTATTCTTGCCTGCCAGCTTGTCATTGTCTGTGCTGTGATGACATTTAAACCATCAGCCGCATAGTCATATTCACTGCCAGAATTATTAACAACAATTACCTTAATATAACCTGATACATCTTTTACAAGCTGTGTCATTGCTGGCGACAGACTTCCGTCAGCAGTATCGCTGACTACTACTACAGACTCATATGAAGCCATTATTTTCTGTGCTGTATACACATCATTGCCTATATAATCATTAACCATACCGACATAGCCCATATCCTTAATCCCTGTCACGTCAAAATGATGTTTTGCACTATCATTAACCTTATTCGCTTTATTATCAACAATATCAGCTATTTCTGTCTTATAATTGTTATTATCTTCCTCAACAACATATATACTCTTATCTGTATCTATTGTATAAGTAAGAAAATATCTAATCTGGTCTGCAAATCTTTTCCTCGCCGATACGATAACTATATCCGCATCACCACTACATATTTCCTGGACTTTAGAAGCCAATGATATTAAATCCTTTGTTTCATCAAAATCTTTATTTTCCTGAATTAATTCAATATCTATTTTATTCTCATAATCTGCTGTATTAACAAGCTCACTCACACTTCCATATGTCCCAACAATACAAGCCTTTCTCTTACCACTGGTCTGGTTATTACCATTACTATTGTCGCTGCCATTTACAATACTGCCGGCATCAGAGCTGTTATCTTTCATACCGCCCGCATTATTTCCACTATTATTTGTTATCTTATCAGTGTTATCGCTACCCGTACCATTCTCATTATCTGCCTGGCTCATATATTCAACCGGGTTAGACACAAAGCCACAGCCTGCAAGTGAAGTTACACCAAGCATAACAGCTGCCGCTATTGACACTGCATTTTTTAACTTCAATTTATTCTTTAGATTAATAAGCTTATCACCTATATTCAATAATCTCATATATTCTCCTTTTTGCCCTGATTATCAAATATATTATTCAGGACATATTAAGCATTTTAACATAATCCCCCTGATTATAAAAGTCCCCCAAAAGCTTTTAAGGCACATTCGCCTTACTTAGCTTCTGGAGGACTATAATATTACTTATAAAATGTATTATATAAACATTATATCACTCTGCATAATTATACTATTTGCATTAATTCAATTAACCTCTGTTATCAATTGTAGCAATATCTACTATTGAAAGTTCCTGATTATTAAATGCATGCTCAAGACTTGAGATAAGTGCGTGAGCTGTATCAAGACTTGTAAGGCAGTGAACGCCTGTCTCGATAGCATATCTTCTTATAAGGAAACCATCCTTTGCTCTCTCAATACCATTTTCTGGTGTATCAATAACAAGATCAATCTTATGCTCTAATATAAGGTCAAGGAGTGTTGGAGCTTCCTGTCCAATCTTATTAACCTGAATAGCGTGTACGCCATTTTCTTTAAGAACCTTAGCTGTACCTCTTGAAGCATATATCTTGTATCCAAGTGCTTCAAATCTCTGTGCTATATCAATACCGTCCTGCTTATCCTTATCTGCAAGAGTCATAATAATCTGCTTATGCTTTGGAAGTCTTATTCCAGCTCCCTCAAATGCCTTGTAAAGTGCTTCATCAAAGCTCTTAGATATACCAAGGCACTCACCTGTAGACTTCATTTCTGGTCCAAGGCTTATATCAGCACCTCTGATCTTCTCGAACGAGAATACTGGCATCTTGATTGCATAGTAATCAGCAGCCTTCTGAAGACCTGGCTCATAACCTAAATCTCTTATCTTAGCTCCTGTAATAACCTTAGTTGCAAGCTTAACAATAGGAATACCAGTAACCTTGCTGATATATGGTACTGTACGGCTTGAACGTGGATTTACTTCAGTTACATATACCTGATCGTTGTATACAATAAACTGGATATTAATCATACCCTTTACATGAAGTGCTCTCGCAAGTCTTCCTGTGTAATCAGCAATCATTTCAGTTATCTTTGGAGAGATTGACTTAGCTGGATATACTGAAATACTATCTCCAGAATGAATACCAGCTCTTTCAATGTGTTCCATAATACCAGGAATAAGAATATCTTCGCCATCGCATACGGCATCCACTTCAATTTCCTTACCCATAAGGTACTTATCTACAAGGATTGGGTGATCCTGCTTAATTCTGTTGATAATTCCCATAAATTCCACTACATCTTCATCAGATACAGCAATCTGCATACCTTGTCCACCAAGTACATATGAAGGACGTACAAGAACAGGATAACCAAGTTCATTAGCAGCTTTAAGGGCTTCCTCAACAGTGAATACTGTCTGTCCTTTTGCTCTAGGAATCTGTGTCTTTTCAAGAATCTCATCAAATAACTCTCTATCCTCAGCAGCATCTACATCTTCTGCCTTAGTTCCAAGAATAGGCACACCCATCTTCATAAGAGCTTCTGTAAGCTTGATAGCTGTCTGTCCACCAAACTGAACTACAGCTCCGTCTGGCTTCTCGAATTCTACAATGCTTTCAACATCTTCTTCTGTAAGTGGCTCAAAGTAAAGCTTATCAGCAATATCAAAGTCTGTTGATACTGTTTCTGGGTTATTATTGATAATAATTGTCTCATAACCCTCTTTCTTAAATGCCCATGTACAATGTACTGAACAGAAGTCAAATTCGATACCCTGTCCAATTCTTATTGGACCTGAACCAAGTACAAGAACTTTCTTCTTATCCTTAGTCTCTACAGCTTCATTCTCACTGCCATATACTGAATAGTAGTAAGGAGTTGTAGCTGCAAACTCAGCGGCACAAGTATCAACCATCTTAAATGCTGCATGGATATCATACTTATCACGAAGTTCTTTTATTTCTCTTTCTGTATGTCCTGTAAGTTCTCCGATAACATTGTCAGGGAATTCAATTCTCTTAGCTTCTCTTAATAATTCTTCTGTAAGAGGGCCTTTCTTTAATGAATTCTCCATCTCAACGATAATCTGTAACTTATCAATAAACCATCTGTCAATCTTTGTTATGTCGTGCATAACAGCAGGGTCGATGCCTCTTCTTAAGCCTTCTGCTATCTTCCATATTCTTCTGTCATCAACTACAGCAAGGTCTTCTAAGAGTTCCTCATCTGTAAGTCCTGTGAAGTCGTATGACATAAGGCTGTCAACGTGCTGTTCAAGTGAACGTATAGCCTTCATAAGACCGCCCTCGAAGTTATCAGATATACTCATAACCTCACCAGTAGCCTTCATCTGTGTTGTAAGTGTTCTCTTAGCAGAGATAAACTTATCAAATGGAAGTCTAGGTATCTTAACTACGCAGTAATCAAGTGCTGGCTCGAAACTTGCGTATGTCTTTCCTGTAACTGCATTCTTAATCTCATCAAGTGTATAACCAAGAGCAATCTTAGCAGCAACCTTAGCGATAGGATAACCTGTTGCCTTAGAAGCAAGTGCTGATGAACGGCTTACACGAGGATTAACCTCGATAACACAGTATTCAAAGCTGTCTGGATTAAGTGCATACTGTACGTTACATCCACCTGTAATACCAAGTTCATCTATAATATTAAGTGCAGATGTTCTAAGCATCTGGTATTCTTTATCTGAAAGTGTCTGTGATGGAGCAACTACGATACTATCACCTGTATGTACACCAACTGGGTCGATATTTTCCATATTACAGATAGTGATACAAGTACCATTGCTGTCACGCATTACTTCATATTCGATTTCCTTCCAGCCGGCGATACATCTTTCAACAAGTACTTCACCAACTCTTGAAAGTCTAAGACCATTCTCAAGGATTTCTCTTAATTCTTCTACATTGTGGGCGATACCACCACCGCTTCCACCAAGTGTGTAAGCAGGACGGAGAACTACCGGATAGCCAATCTTAGCGGCAAATGCTTCACCAGCAGGAACATCATTAACAACTAATGATGGTGCGCAAGGCTCTCCAATCTTTTCCATTGTTTCCTTGAACATAAGTCTGTCTTCTGCCTTCTTAATTGTAAGTGCAGTTGTACCGATAAGCTGTACATTATGCTCTTCAAGGAAGCCTGTCTCTGCTATCTCCATAGCAAGGTTAAGTCCAGCCTGTCCACCAAGTGTAGGTAATATGCTGTCTGGCTTTTCTTTTAATATAATCTGCTTTAAAGCTTCTACTGTAAGAGGTTCGATATATACTTCATCAGCAATATCCTTATCTGTCATAATTGTAGCTGGATTAGAGTTTACAAGGCATACTTCTACTCCCTCTTCCTTAAGAGAACGGCAAGCCTGTGTACCCGCATAGTCAAATTCTGCCGCCTGTCCAATTACGATTGGACCTGAACCGATTACTAAAACTTTCTTTATATTAGGATTCTTTGGCATTGTCTTAGTCCTCCTTCTTCATCATATCCATAAATCTGTCAAAGAGATACGCTGTATCCTGTGGTCCTGCACAAGCTTCCGGATGGAACTGTACAGTAAATATATTCTTTCCTACATATGCAAGACCTTCGTTAGTCTTATCATTAACATTCTCAAATGCTGGTACTGCAACCTCTGGGTTAAGTGTTGTTTCATCAACTACATAACCGTGGTTCTGTGTTGAGATATATACTTTTCCTGTCTTAAGGTCCTTAACCGGGTGGTTAGCACCTCTGTGGCCATACTTTAATCTATGTGTGTCAGCACCTGTTGCAAGTGACATAAGCTGATGTCCAAGACATATAGCAAATATAGGCACATTGCTTGCATAAAGCTTCTTTATTTCTTCAATTATCTCTACACATTCCTTAGGATCTCCAGGGCCATTTGATAACATAATTCCATCTGGATTAGTAGCTAATATTTCATCTGCCTTAGTATATGCTGGATATACTGTAACTTCACAACCTCTGTCATTAAGTGACTTGGCAATATTCTTCTTAGCACCAAAATCCATAAGTGCTACCTTGTATCCGTCACCCTTAAGCACATACTTTTCTTTGCAGGTAACCTTTCTTACAACTCCTGTAACCTTGTATTCCTTAATCTTAGGAAGTATCTCATCAAGATTATAATTTTCATTAGTTGTAATCATTCCGTTCATAGTACCCTTTTCTCTTAATATCTTAGTAAGGGCTCTTGTATCTATTCCGCAGATACCAGGTATATCATTATCTAAAAGGAATTTCTGTATAGGATCTTCACTTCTGAAGTTACTTGGCATCCTTGATAACTCTCTTACAATAAATCCGTCTGGCCATGCTTTTTCAGACTCCATATCTTTATAGCATACGCCATAGTTGCCAATCAGAGGATATGTCATAGTTACCGCCTGTCCTGCATAAGAAGGATCAGTCAACACCTCCAGATATCCTGTCATCGAAGTATTAAAGACTATTTCGCTAATAACTTCGCGAGTGGAACCAATACTTGTTCCCTTAAATACTGTTCCATCTTCAAGTATTAAAAATGCTTTCATGAATGCCACCTATTTCCTTTCGTATATTAAATTGATTATAGTGCGCAAACTACAACTGTTAATAGTCTTTATATAGTTTCAATTGACTTTTGCGCAAAAAAAAAGACACAAAAATGTCTTTTTTCTTAAACTCTATAAATATTATCATATAATGAATAATAATTCAAGCAAAAAGTCAATTATGCTTATTATTATTCTGCGTAATCTCAAGCTGGCTTACGAACACCCAGGTGTCACCTTTATCAGATGACTGGTACTTTGCCGCTGTCTTGCCGTCATTATAAGTTCCATTAGAACCCTGTGTAAGATATACAGTTATAACACCTTTATCATCAACTGTAGGAACTAATGCTTCCTTGTATACATCATTCCATTTTAACTCATCATCAGCTACCGTGCTTGAAGCAGTTGATGACTTGGCGGTACTGTCAAGTTCCTGTTCTGGAAGTGTCACTTTAGAAAATGTCTTGCCGCCATCTTTAGTCATATAAAGATTACCGTCCATTCCCTCTGCATAATTGTAGCAGAAAAATCCAACATTTTCGTCCACATATATAACACCCTTTAATATATAATTGGCAGGTCCGCTTCCAACTGTTGTCCACGTCTCACCACCGTTAGCTGTCTGGTATATCCTGTAAGACTCCTTTTCATTATCAGTCTTGGCATAACCGCACACGACAACACCCTTGTTCTCATCAAAGAAATCAACATAGTAATCTTCTGCGTTATATATATTATCAAGTTCACAGCTGGTCCAGTTAGCACCTTTATCATCAGAATATATAAGCGTTACTGGTACTCTCTTAGAGCTTCCTGTCTTGCCGCCAAATAAAAATGCAGTTTTTGATGTAGTTATAAGATAGCTTCCGTCCTTTAGTGTGCTTGTACTTCCGCTTTCATACAGAAGATTTTCAACATCTACAGGAACAGTTGCATAATGCTCGCCATCATCATAAGTTACACTCAATATATCATCTCTTATAACATATCTTGCAAGCAGATCTGTAGAAGCATTGGTCTTGCTCTCACTATCTGCTGCCAGAGCTGCCTTTTCATTGTACTGTGCTATTCCGTACTCTTCCGGACTTAATGCTGATGTGACATACACAGTAGCAGTGTTGTCAGTATGTGCATCAATATAATAAGATACAACCCACTCACATTTTAACCTGCCATTATCAGTAACTCCGTCCCACGAAAGAAAATAATCAGAAGCAGCATTTTTAAGAATTACCGAAAAACTTATTAACGCTGTATGTTCATCTTCATCCAATACATTAATATTATCTATTGTCATTTTCTTAACTGACTTATTATATGGCAGATACTCATTCATATACTGATTAACATACTCAGTAAGCCACGTCCTGGCAACTGTCTCTGTCTTAACCTGTGACACATCTGGCACTGTGCTTATGACATTAGAATCATCATATGTAGTTGCCCTTGTCTGATACTGCTCATCAATAACATCTCCATAAGCATCAATATCCACCGTGAAAGTATATCTTGATTTAATATCAAGATTGCTTTCCTTGCTTCTATAATAATACGAACGTATGAATACAGCTATAACAAAAGCACAAAGAATCCCTATACATACCCTGAATGTAATCAATCTTAACTTTTCTCTGTTCTTTTTCTTCATATCCGTTCTCCATTAACCAAATCAGCTCTCGTGTTTTAAATGCATAGCCTCTCTGACAATCTTTCTGTAATACTTATACCACCATAAGAAATACATTGCACCAGCTCCTGCAAGGAAAAATACCAGCACCACAAAAGGATGTACTGCATAGAGCCAGTTATGGGAAAGTCGTCTTACAAAAAATGGCACACCATACGCAAGTAAAACACATACCGCCATAACAGTTCCATTAAACACACTTCTATTCTCATATACCCATATAAAATGGTCGAAAGACATAATCGCAAACATCTCACCTATAGGTCTTACGCATATTGTAAGTATGCAGAGCATAAGCGAATGAAACCACGAAACGCCGAATATATTAAGAATAATAAAATAAAATATGAATTCTGTAGCCATCTTATAAAGAAGCTTTCCTAAGAAATTCATATATGGGCTTATTGACATAACCCTTATCATAAGGTAATCCCTGTCACCTATAGTAAATAATATGTTGTTAGAAAGACTTCCGCATATAACCGAAAGCATAACAAACATATATATAATTGTAAGCTCCTGGTTAGCCTTAATCAATGGGCACTCAAGACCTATAAGTACATAAGGTATATATATAAGAATAAATACATATGCAAACTTCTTTATAAATTCCCATAAAACCATAAATAACTGTGCCATAATTCCAACAAATAACCTTGCCCTGGAATTCTCTGCAAATGTATCCTCTTTAACACATCTGCCTATCAATGGCGCATTGCTTATATATCTTATACCTGCATTAGTACCCTCATAAAACCTTAAAATCTTCTCAGCAAACAGCTTCCTAAATAATCTCATTGTCTGCCTCCCCTAATATATCTAAAACTGCCTTCCTTATCTCAGGAATTTCCATAGTCTTTTTATCTATGTGATTAAATTCTCCGTTATTAAGGACAATCGTATCCTCACTTATCCTCCTGGAAATCTCAAGAAGTCCTGTTGAGATAAGTATTATTCTGCCTTCTTTTATTGTATTAATAACTTCGATAAACTTATTAATATATTCCTCACTGCAATAATCAAGTGGCTCATCAAAAAGCACAACATAAGGTCTTATTGCAAGAATACAGGCAAGCTGTAAAAGCTTCTTCTCCTCAAATGTATAATCAGCTATAAGCTCATCTCTCTTGGCAACGCTAAAGCCAATTCTGTCAAATATATCCTCTGGCTTAAGATCGTCCCTCTCCATATCACAAAGCATACTTATAAACTCATAACCTGTTATGTATACAGGAAGAACACTCTGCTTTGCTGCATAAAAATATTTACACTTATCAATTGTAACTATGCTTCCGTCATCAACAGATATATCTCCACATATACACTCAAATAATGTTGTCCTTCCAGCTCCCGGTCCACCAAGTATCGGATATATCTGTCCCTCCTCAAATGTAAAGGATATATCTGTAAGAACGTCATTCTTCTTATAGCTCTTTTTTATATGGCTTAATTTAAGCATATTTTTCTCCAATTCATATCATATAATTAAGTGACAGCCGTTAATATATCCGGACATCTACAACATAATTGTATACCAATCAATCACTTACTTTACAAACATTTTCTAACTATTATAATAAATTTTTATTAAATATTAAATCCCTAAATTGCAATAACAAGTTGGACACTAGCTATGCAGCATCCACTTGATAGATTTTATCCAGTTCTTCCTCGAATAGCTCATCTGAGGTTTTATATCCTAAAAGCTTTCTTGGAAGACTGTTAATCCAGGTTTCAACAT
>JBNMLJ010000009.1:0-82740 GCA_050874785.1 Lachnospira sp. | reverse complement strand
GTGATATTGTCCTTTGTAGGCTTCTCATCCTTCGGATAACGCTTATACTCTGTCGCACCAAGGGCGATTGTAAGAGAACCTGACTTCATATCCATCACCACAAGATTCCTTGGTGATAATGCTTCAAGCACCATGTAATCATGGTCATTGAAGTTATGGAATGTCTGTCCCCTTTCAAATGATCTGTCCACACTTTCATAATGCAGGTTAAAATCATCCACCCAGCCCTTATCGGTCATTCCAATCTCCTTAAGCTTTGCAACACATTCAGAAGAACTGGCTTCTTTATCAAACCGAAATTCTTTGGAATCGTTATAAAATCCCTGAAGAAGATGTCCCAGCTGAATATCATCCAGACAGAATCTCGCAGATACAGTTACATTTGCTGCCCTGTAA
Source organism: Lachnospira sp. (assembly GCA_050874785.1). Classification (GTDB taxonomy): domain Bacteria; phylum Bacillota; class Clostridia; order Lachnospirales; family Lachnospiraceae; genus Lachnospira. The sequence goes on along the minus strand of JBNMLJ010000009.1, from coordinate 82,344 downwards.
TACTCTGCGAAGTTATCTGCTTCACCAAGTGTTCTTCCAAGCTGCAACAAATTGTCTGCAAGCTCTGACATGTCATCAATTGCTATAAAACTCTTATAATCATCCAGCGTCATCAGCATATTTGTCTCTGTTCCCCTGTCGTTTTCTGTTATCAGTATCATATCTTTTAAATCCATTCTTACCTCCAGTCTCAGAGAGAGACTATGCCCTCTCTGCAAATTTCCTGTTATGGTCTTCCTATCACAACAAGTGCCAGCTTATTTGATTCATAATCCGTGAAGATATCCACATAACTCATAAGGTCGATTGCAGCCTCAAATACTACAAGCTCTGTACTGTTAACATTTACTACATTAAGTATCTTGCAGGCTATCACAACCAGTGACTGCATCTTTTTCAGCGGATTGTTGGTTCGTGTTGTATAGTACTCATGTAGCTGCTTAAATTCATCTGCATGCGACACCGCTGACTTTGCCGCTTGGAACAGCCAATACCGAAGTCTCTTGCGTCCTCTGTGGCTGATTTTTGTCTGTCCTTTATGCTTACCTGAACTGCATGCCACCAGCCCCATACCGCTTAGCTTCTGGATTTCTTTCACATCATCAAATCTGCTGATGTCTCCCATTTCTGCCAGTATTCCAGCCAGTATGTTTTCACCTACACCTTTGATTTCGAGTATTTTTTCTGCGTAAGGTATTTCCCTGCATTTTTCATGTAATGTACTTTCAATCACAGCAATCTGCTCATCCAGCTTCAGGATCTGTTCTGCATACCATTTCACTGCCTCACGCCCTGCATCCGTTCCATCCATTAGTCCCACACTTTTCTCTGCATAGTCCACGATTTCATTGGCTCTGCTGTAACCGCGTCCTCTTAGTTTTACATTATGCCAGATATTTTTTATGCCTTCTGCTCCCAGTGCTGTGATATCCGATGGGATAGCTGATACTTTCAGTACTTCCAAAGTAAATGCCCCATCTATTTTTCCAAATGCGTCCATGTATTCTGGAAAATAGATTTTTAATTCCCTGTGAAGACGATTGATATTTCTTATTCTGTCTTCGGTAAGCTGATCCCTGAACATGGAGAGTCTTCTCATGTCTGCGTAAACTTTTTCTGGAAGATAAGGCATTCCGTAGTTTCCATCTTTCACAAGATTCGCAATCAGTTTCGGATCTTTTCTGTCATCCTTAAGCTGGCTATTGTCTTCTATTTCTTTACTCTGCTTTACAGCATATGGATTTACCTGGACAACGCTGATTCCGTTTGAAATCATCCATGCAGCCAACGCAAACCAGTAGTGACCTGTCGGTTCAAGACCCAGTACTATCTGTTTCTTATCGTGTTTTGCCGCAAGTGCCAGCACCCATGCCTTGGCATTTTCAAAGCCTTCTGAAGTATTACTGAATTCAAATACTCCACGACTTAACTCCCTTCCCCTGACATCGATTGCCCTGATATAATGATTCTCACTTCCTATATCGCATCCTACTATAAGCATGTCATCCGTAATGAAAGAGAGTTTATCGTTCTTGGCAAATTTACCGTTTGTTTCAAGTTCACGCCAGGTATAGGATCTCAGTTCTTTTTCTACCACCTCCATTTTCTTGTTCAGTTCTTCTTTTGACAAAAGATTAATTGCCTGGTTTTCTACATTCACTTGTTTTTTTGTTCTTCTTGCTTTAACATTCATCTTGAATACCTCTTGTGTTTTTAGATTTTACCAACTGGCCGGTCAGTAATAATCTAAATTTACTTGAGGTATTCTTTTTGGTCAATTCCCTTTACTCTTTAAAGTATACAGGAAGCTCCTTTTGTTTTTCCACTTTTTACTTAATAATTTAATTGCTCTGCTTTAAAACCGGTTTTATTCTATATTTATATAATAAAAGTACTATTCCATTTTTTATACAGTAAATGTTTGTCATAGAAGAAGACTTTTTTGTTGTAATATGATATATTTCACAGTTTATACATGATTATATTGTGCATTTTCACTATAATAAGCTATAAAATAAAAACAGCTTCTGGCAGACATCATATTAATGTAATGATATCTGCCAGAAGCCGTTATTTTAATTTATAATTTATAATAAATTAATATTTTCTTCTTTTCTTCTTTATATAAGATATAATATATTTTTCAAAATTACAAAGATTATTTTATAATTAATACTATAAATTTTCACGATATTTTGAAGGAATTTCGCCAACTATACGCTTAAATATTTTGGCAAAATAATTGGAGTCGGTGTAGCCTACCATTCTGCTTATATCTTTAATGCTGTTATTGGTATTACCCAGCAGTTCCTTTGCCTTTTTAATTCTATATTCTGTAAGATAAGCTGTAAAATTCTGATTAAAATATTGTTTAAACAGCTTACTGAAATATGCATCGGAATATCCCATCTCTTCTGCGGCTTCCTGCATAGTTATGTCATATATATAATTATTTTCTACATATTCTTTTAAATATTTAATCATTGTCTGTTCATCACAATTTTTCACATTATCTATCACTCTTTTAGCTCTGTTATCTCTGACATTATTATTGTCTGCATATATGTCTGTTTCTTTATCATTCTTTTTCCCTGACAGTACCTTATCCCTAAAAACATCCTCTCTGTCGTCTATAGTAGTATTATCCTTAACAGCATTTTCCTTATCAAGCTTTTGTATAGCCATATCCATAACTGCCAGCAGATCATTAATATCACAGGGCTTTAAAAGATAATCTAACGCCTTTACTTTAATTGCATTTCTTGCATATTCAAAGTCATCATAAGCACTTAAGAATATAATTGAACATTTTTCATCCATCTGCCTTATATATTTAGCCGCCATTACACCATTCATTTCAGGCATAGATATGTCCATAATAATAATATTATTCTTCTGCTCACCGCACATAGCAACAGCTTCTCTTCCATTCACAGCCTGATATATATTAACTTTATCTCCGTAATATCTGTCTATTTTCTTAGCCAGTGCCATACGCTCAATCTGTTCATCATCTACTAATAATACCCTGTACATAAGCTATTCACCCACATTAACATTATTATTTTTATCGCCAAAATATATCTGTATAACCGTTCCGTGATTTTTTCTGCTATAAATCTTCATACCACTGTTATTGTACATACCTTTTACTCTGTATGCAATATTTCCAATGCCAACTCCTACAGTTTTTCTATTTATTTCACTATCAGCATAATTACTATCATTCTCAAATGATGTAACTGCGCCCGTATCAGGCAGTGCAAATATATTATCAAGATATTTTCTTATGCTGTCCAGCTTGTATTTTTCTATCCCAACGCCTGTATCTGCAACTGATAACCACATTTTATTATCTTTCTTAAAACCTCTTACATATATAAGACCACCTTCTGATGAAGATGACAATCCGTGTATAATTGCATTTTCAATAAGCGGCTGTAACACAAATGCCGGAACAAGCTCATCAAGACAGCTGTTATCGACATCACACATATATTTTATGCGCTGTCCAAATCTCATCTGCTGTAAATACATATAGTCATCCATTATCTTTACTTCCTGTTCCAGTGGCATTATGGAAGTCTGCGTTTTAAGATTATATCTGAAAAGACGGCTTAATGTGTTTATCATCTTCTCTGTCGTTGCCGCATCCTCAATCTCTGCTGTTCCAGCGATAAGATTTAATGTATTAAAAAGAAAATGTGGATTAATCTGGTTCTTAAGCATTTCAAAACGCATATGTTCAAGCTGTTGCTCAACCTTATGCTTTTCCTTAAGTGTGACAATATAATTCTTTGTTGAATGTTTCATCTGTGTAAATTCTTTAATAAGAAGTGAAATTTCATCGTCACCTTCTATTATTATATCATCACCAGAATAATCATTCACGCTTATTCTTCTTGCCTCATCTGACAGCTTTAATATTGGTTTTACGATACTTTTATTCATAAAAAGCCTTATCCATATAAATAGTATTATTACTACAAATGCAATAATAATACATATAACTGGTATTATATAAAATAGCTTTTTCTGTCTGTTATACTGCTCATTTCCTAAAGATACTGTTATGCTTTCATACCTTTTGGCATAATCTTCCAGATAATTCTGGGCTTTATAACAATTATCTATCGCATTTCTATAGTCTTTGTCATTCAGGTTGGAATTAACAATACTATTATATATATTATCATAACTGTCATATGTATTATGTATCGACTGGATAATAATATACTGTTCCTCATTCATAGAATTATAGTCCGCTGGAAGCCGTCCAAGAATATCTTTAGTATTATTTCTTACTTCATCAATCTGTTCTGGCAATACTTCCTGTCCATCTTCAAAATATAATTTTAACGTATTATGCTCTTTCGTTATACCCCTATATAATTCTATTGCTTTTTCATTATTGTCCAATGTATCAGTTAATATATCCATTCCTTTTATCGAAAGTAATATTCCCAGTATAAGCGCGGCTGCAATTACCGCACTGCTTATTGTATATACATATTGAAATTTTCTTTTTAAAGACATATTAACTCCTATTCTTTTTCTATTTCTTCAATTATATCAATATAACCCGAACAATATTTATCATAAATAGGCTGCAATTTTCTTCTTAGATTTTGTCTTTCTTCATAACTAACTTTCGTTACTGTTATATCCTTATCTTCAATCATCTTTACCGACTCTTCTTCTGTATTTTTCCATATATTTCTTTCATATATGGCAGACTCTTTAGCGCACTCTGATATTATTGCCCTGTCTTCTTCTGTTAATTTATTCCATGTATACTCTGACACAAGCTGTACCTCAGGAATTCTTGTATGCTCATCAATCAGACAATATTTAGCCTGCTCATAATGCTTAGAGTATGTGTATGCTACCAGACTATTCTCTGCACCATCTATTTTTCCTGTCTGAAGTCCCTTATATACTTCGGAATATATCATTTTAACAGGATTCGCTCCAAGCATTTCTACTGTTTCTGACATAAGTTCTGATTCCTGTACTCTTATATTCAGACCATACAGATCCTGTATTGTCGTAACTGGTTTAACAGAATAAAAGCTTCTTGCTCCTGCATCATGCCAGGATAATGTCCTCACCCCAAGATTACTTTCCCCAACTGCATCTATAAACTGCTTTCCATCATCACCATTTAATACATCCCACATTTCCTGTGCATCTGAATATAAAAATGGCATCTGGATAACTTTTAATGCTGGAATATCATCAGATATTGAAGATATAGAAACTCTCGAAAAATCAATTCCACCGAACTTAAGCTGTTCAATAACAGACTTTTCATCTCCGAGTTCACCATTACATTTGACAACTATCTTAATTCTTCCATTAGTCTTCTCACTGACAAGCCGTGCGAATTCGTAAGCACCTTTTGTAGTTGGATAATCTTCAACCTGATTTTCCGCATACACAAGTGTAATCTGTGGTATCACAGGCGAATTCTGTCTTTCATTACATTTTATTAATACTATAACTAATGAAATTAATATAGTTAAGATTGTTATTGCTGACACAACTATCTTTTTTCTCATTATAACTCCATTCCCAATTGCAGATACATAATACTATAACTCTTATTTTATATTATTATTCGACATAATCAAATGCCGCTTTATTCATCTTCTCCATAAACAGATGATTAAACACAGCAATAACCCTGCCAACGCCAATCATTGCAAGTATTGTACCAATTCCAAGTCCTAAAAGGAAGTTGCCTGTTGAAATTCCTATAACAAATGTTATTGTAACATTAGTTATATCAAAACAGTTCTTGCAAAATCCAACGCCCCTGCCCTTTCTTTTATTAAGCTTTGTCGTATCACTTATTGCCTGAACTATGCCATCTCCGGGATTAGGAATTATTCTCATATTAAGTGACATAGCCGCTCCTATTCCAGTAAGTATTACTGCCACAATAAGAAGCAGTATCTGCACCGGCAGATTATTATGTACTGAAGGTATCATTCCTGAGAAAATGTTAAGAAATCTTGTAAACACAATACTTACAGGTATCTGCAATACATCTCTTATCAGATACATTCCAAGCTTATCAGCATTTTTATCAATAAACTGCCATATTATATGTAAAATCATCTCTATAACTACAAATATAACATATACAATAAGTGTCATATTCGCAAAATTAAATCCGATAATATGTGATATTGTGTAAGGAACTGATATTATAGGCGACACGCCAAGGTTAGTCTTAGTATTAAGCATAATTCCAAGTGCAAGTATTATAAGTCCAGCTATATAGAATATCCATCTGTATACAAGTTTATGGCTCTTTCCATTATCATTACCTTTCGTAATGCCGATATTCTTATTTTCTTTCTGTACACTGCTTTCTTCTGTTCTTTCCATATCTTTTACTTCTTTCTACTATAATATCCTAATTTTCTTTTTATCTATCCTGCTGTTATACATATTCTGATATCTCAAAAACACAATAATATTATTATACTACTTTTCTTCTTAAATTTCACATATCTATTATACACACAAAAAGTACACACAAAAATCCCATAGGTTTGCAAGCATATAACCTATGGGAATTATAATAGATATTATTATATTAATTATACGTCTTTAAAAAGTGCATATAACATAAGCATTGCTATGCTTATTATAACAAGTTTCATATAAAGACTTATATCACTATACATATTCATCATAATATTATTAACTGCACCATTACTATATCTGTCTGTAATGTCGCCTGCTAATAATATCATCAGTAACAATGTACTAATTATCAAACTTTTATTACGGTATATTTCTTTGTCTTTCTCATCTAATTCTTTATTAACATTCTCTATCGGTGAAAATCTTAATATTATAAGGCAGGATAATAAATACATTATCCATACAACTGAATTATTGACCTTTAAAGCCTCAAGCATAACTGTAACTAAATATGTTCCAAGAAATACTATATTACATACTAATGGAGTTCTTGCGTGATACCCTCCCGTATATATTCTTAATGTAGCATAGATTGTAATAAATATTATGCTTTCAACCAGTCTTGATATTAATATGCCAACAATAAGAACCGTCAACATTCCTGCTATATTGCCGATAAGCACCTGCATACCGTACTGGTATACAGGAAGCTCATCTTCATTAATTATGTTCTTCTTCAAAAAAAGAACTGCAATACTATCTGCTATTCTTCCTAGCATTATCCCTATCCCCTTACCTCTCAGTAATACATTGGTATTATCTGTTCTTCTTTAACTTTGCTGCTGCATGTGGTTCTTTTGGCTGATAGCAGCTCCATATTGAAGCGCTGTTTACAGCCTTCTTAGCAGAGTGCTGTGCCGCCTTAGCAACACAATTTAATAATACATTGCTCTTCTTCATATCTTCCTGCTCCTTTCCTACCTGCCGTTACAAGTATTAATATATCTGATGCTGATAAATCAGCGCTCATTCTATCCTCAACTCTCATCCCTTATTCGAGTTAGCACAAAAGCTGATTTAATATTAACATTTATTTCCGGCATTTCAATAAGCGTGTCGTGAATTATATCTTATGTGTCGTGAATTTATTTTTCCCTGTAAAGAATTACGCTACAGCAAAGAACGCAAGTACCTATTATTGAATAATTAATTCTGCCATTGTATTTCTTTACAACGTCATTTACATTTTTAAGACCATATCCGTGCATTAATTTATCTTTTTTATGGGTCTTAAAAAGAGTATCTTCTTTGAAAGCTTTCACCATATCGTCTGATATGCTGTTATATATTTTTAATGAACATACATCCTCATTCTCATCTATAAACACTTCAACTCTTTTATTATCAACAAATGTCTGAGCCTCAATTGCATTATCAAGCAGATTAGAAAGCACACAGAATATATCTACATTTTTAATAAGCTTTAACTTTCCGTTGACAACAGCCACAAAATCTATATTTTTCTGTCTGCAATCTTTAGATTTCTTTGTAAGGAACTCGTTAACAACTATATTATTAGTATACATTTTCTCAACAATTATCTTATCCAGATCTCCGTCAAACTGGCTTAAGAATTCTCTTGCCTCCTCTGTACGTCCGTCCTTAAGCATAAGATTGGCAGCAATTAGTGTCTTATTAAGCTCGTGTTTTATTCTTGATATACGCTCGACATTAGTTTCTATATCCTCAACATTTTCCAATCTGCTTTTATACGCCTGTTCCATTATTGTCTGCTCCATAAGAGCATATGTACTGCGCTGTATAATCTCATACAATGCCACGCACAGGATAAACATTATTGTTACACATATTATTATTATAATTGAACGGGCTATCATTTTCTCAGCATCACTGTCTGTTGACATCATCTGCACTTCATTGGTAATAATAATTGACATTATCATAGCCGCCATAATTATTACCGTGTCCTTAATATTCACGCCATAGCTGTATCTTCTTAATATTCTCACAAGTATTACCGCAGCAATCCATATTGTTATCTGTATAAGAATAACCAGCAGGCACTTTTCCATTGAAGCTGTTCCTGTGAATTCTATAAAATGTGCATTATACAATGCTCCCATTATACTGCCCAGAAGCACCGTAACGAATATTATCGTTGCTATAATAAACATCGAAGCATACATTTTCTGAAATATATTGCCGTCCATAAAAAGGCACGCATATATGACAAGCATTGCCCACAATATGCCAACGCCAAGTCCCTCAAATGGAACGACCATATACTGGATTTCCAGATATGCAAATATTATCGAAATACCTGATATTACTGCAATCTTGGAATTAATCTTTTTATTAACATTCAATGTACCGCATAAAAAATATATAAGCAAAATGCTCTGATTAATATTTGCAAGTGTTTCAACTATAAATGAAACTTTATCCATATTTTCTCCAATCTTTTTTATTTACTATGTATATTCTATCCAGCGTCCGCTAAGCTGTATGCGCCTGTAACGCTTACTATATCTGTATGTTCAGCATTTCTATTACAATTCTTACCGCTCACTATACCCCATAATATACGCCTGCCAGTCGCGTATAATCATTTCCTGCTTATTGCCGGTTATATACAGCTTTGCGCCATTATCAACTATTACCACATCATCTTTAATATTAACAATATGCTCCATATTGACAAGACTTGACCTGTTAATCTTAACGAAGCCTTTAGCCTCCAGTTCCTTCTCTACTCTTGAAATCTTATCCCTTACAACCCGGCAGTCATCTGTCATATATATGTTCATATCGTGATTAGACATTTCTATATATAATACTGTCGAAAGATTTAACACAAGCGTATTTCTGTTATTCTTAAAGGTATACAGCACATTTTTATCATTCATATATGATATTATCTTATCCATTGTAACCTTTATATCTTCCGCATCGTGCTTTTTTCTTATAAAGCCTAATGGTCTGCACACAAATGCCTTGATTGCATATTCTTCATAATTCGTAATGTACACAATGCCAGCGTTCCTGTTCATTCTTGTTATAATCTTTGCCACGTCCATACCATACACTTCGCCAAATTCTATGTCTAAAAAATAAATATCAGCTTTATCACACTCCTTATTTCTAAGGCTCTCCATAAAACTCTCATAATTATCATAATAAACGCAATTGAACAGCTCATCGTATTGGCTTTCCAACACTTTAAGCTGTTCAATAAACTGGGCTGCGTACAATCTATCATCATCACATATAACAAACTCCATAATTATCTGCCTGCTTTCGTACATTAATAATACAATGATGTGAGTAGCAAAAATACTTTCTACACGCATATCATAATTGATAATATTATACATAATCTTAGGTTGGTTCGCAATAATGTGGGGTAAAGAATATTGTAATAATTGCAATGCTTGAATTTGGTGTTACTAAAGAGCAGATATTGTCTAAGTATACTAAGGAGGAACTGGATAGGGCTGAGGCGGCTTTGGTGAAGGAATAATAATTAGGAAAAAATAGAACCACTGTATATGTTACAGGATTGTCTAATAATGACTTACTGTGGGGCATATATGGTGGTTCTTTTTCTCTCTGGACGAAGAGGGAATTGTTAGTATATAGGTTTTATAAAAAATATTTGTGCCTATGAAGGCGTGCTGCGCACTGTTCATAGGCTGGTGGGTGAAGATGCTTACGCCGTGCAAGTTCCAGAAGCCTCTGGCTTCTGGAACTGTCGGGCTTCGCCCTATCTGACTTAGCTTCAAAGTGCTGCTTTGTGCAAGCACAAGCATCACTTTGCTGTTAAGTCAGGCACGGCTCATTATATTACATATTCCCACACTTCATCCTTGAAGATGATTTTTCTGTAGGTATCGAATTTTGTCCACTTGTTGAAGAATTCATCGTTGAGTGGTTTGTTAGCAGCTTCGAGGGCGTTTAAGTCATTTATGAGGTTGTTGTAGTCTTCCTCACTGTTGAGCTTGATTTCAAAGCCTCGGCTGTTGATTACTGGTGTTCCTGTGTATGTATATTCTGCAAGCTTTGTGATTGCTTCTATCTTCTTATCTCTTACTGTAACTGCTACTTTATCACGAAGAACGATTACATCAAAGTTATCTGGATAGCTGTATGTCTCGCCGCTTACGTTAATTACATCTCCGACCTTGTATGTCTTGCCTGATGGGCTTACCTTTGTAACTGTTGCGCTTTCAAGGTTGTAGTAATATTCTTCAAATATATCTGCATTTCCTTTAAGGCTTCCATTTACAAATGCACATTTTACTTCTTTGTTATCATATGCGCTTGAATCTGTAACAACACCGCAGGCAGATGTCATATTGCTTATTCTGTCTATAAGAATAAGCTCACCAAGTGTCTTATGCTTTGCAAATTCATCGATAACAACTGCTTCCTGAAGTCCGATATCGCATACTGCTATCTCATTCTTGCTAAGTCCATTAGCTGGAAGGAAGTTTCCTGTATTGACATCTATCTTATACTGAATGTTCTTTAACACACCAAGGACCTGCTTAGTGCCAATCTTAACGATATAATCCTTACCTACTGTAAGCTCTGCATCGTCCATCCAGAGTATTGTTGCTGTAAATGACTTGCTTACTGGAAGTGTTGTTCCGCTTGAAAGTACACAGCCTCTTGATACATCAACTTCTTTATCAAGCTGGATTGTAACTGGCTGTCCTTCCTGTGCTGACTGACTGTCCTTATCTCCAATAAGAATACTCTTAACCTTAGCTGACTCACCACTAGGAAGTGTGATTATATCATCGCCAACTGATACAATGCCTGATTCAATCTGACCCTGAAATCCTCTGAAAGTATGGTCTGGACGGCATACTCTCTGCACTGGCATATAGAAGCCTTCTTCCTTCTTCTTCTCGCTTACATCTACATTTTCAAGGTAAGTAAGAAGTGCTTCACCTGAATACCAAGGTGTATTATCAGATTTAACTGTAATGTTGTCACCCTCTGTTGCTGATACAGGGATAATCTTTACACTTGCAAGTCCAAGTTCTTTAGATAATTCATCAATCTGCTTAGTTATCTCGTTAAATCTTTCTTCTGAGTAACCAACTAAATCCATCTTATTTACTGCAAATACAAAATATTTAATTCCCATAAGAGCGCATATTCTTGCGTGTCTTTTAGTCTGAACAAGAACGCCCTGCTTAGCATCAATAAGAATTATCGCAAGGTCAGCAAATGAAGCACCAACCGCCATATTTCTTGTATATTCTTCGTGACCTGGTGTATCTGCTACGATAAAGCTTCTCTTATCTGTTGTAAAATATCTGTAAGCAACATCAATTGTGATACCCTGCTCACGTTCTGCCATAAGTCCGTCAAGAAGAAGTGAGTAATCAATAGCACCACCACGGCTTCCCACTTTACTATCAAGCTCTAAAGCCTTTTCCTGATCGGCATATAAAAGCTTTGAATCATATAATATATGTCCTATTAATGTAGACTTTCCATCATCCACGCTTCCGCATGTTATAAACTTTAATAATCCTATCATCTTAGAAATACCCCTCTCTCTTTCTTCTTTCCATACTTCCTGCTGCTTCATTATCGATTACTCTTGTTGTTCTCTCAGAAGATACGGCACTAAGTGTTTCATCAATTATCTCATCAAGAGTTGTAGCATTTGACTCAACAGCTCCTGTTAAAGGATAGCAGCCAAGAGTTCTGAATCTTACATTCTTATATTCAATCTTTTCGCCTTCTCTTAATTTCATACGGTCATCATCAACCATTATAAGCATACCATCTCTTTCAACTACAGGACGCTTAGCTGCATAGTAAAGAGGTACGATATCTATATTTTCTCTCTTTATGTACTGCCATATATCAGTTTCTGTCCAGTTAGAGATTGGGAATACTCTTATACTTTCACCCTTGTTAATACGTGAATTGTATAACTTCCACATCTCTGGTCTCTGGTTCTTAGGATCCCACGCGTGGTTTTCATTACGGAAAGAGAATATTCTTTCTTTGGCTCTTGACTTTTCTTCATCTCTACGTCCACCACCGAAAGCTGCTGTGAAACCATATTTATTAAGTGCCTGCTTTAATGCCTGTGTCTTCATAATATCTGTATACACTGAACCATAGTCAAAAGGATTAATTCCTTTCTTAACACCATCTTCATTGATATACTCTAACATTTCAATGCCAAGCTTCTTAGCTGTTTCATCTCTGAACTTAATCATTTCCTTGAACTTCCAGGTTGTATTAACGTGAAGGAATGGAAATGGTGGCTTCTCTGGGTAGAATGCTTTCATTGCAAGATGAAGCATTACTGAACTATCCTTTCCTATTGAGTAAAGCATTACTGGTTTTTCACACTCAGCCGCCACCTCTCTTATTATGTATATTGCCTCAGCTTCAAGCTGATCAAGATGTGATAACTCTGCCATTCTTTTATCCGTCCTTTCTAGTATTTATTAGATTCTTTCTTATTAATTACTATCGTTTCCCTGCTTCCGTCTGTCTTATCTATATTCCAGTTAAGGAAGTCACCTTTGGAAGTAACGCTCATCTTACTTCCCATACCTCCCATATCTGCTCCAAGATAAAGTGCGATAGCTTCAAACTTACATTCCTTGATACAAGATGAACATCCCCAGCAGTCCTTAGGATACTTCATATATGCTTTCTTATCTTCTCCCATCTTAATAAGACTTCCCGGACAGACGATACTGCATTGTCCGCAGCCAGCACATTTCTCCTTATTAATTACTATGCTCATATGTCTCACCTCTTCCCACAAGATTTCTAAACTTCACTTCTATCTTTCCGTCTACCTTTCTTGTATTAACATACTTAAGCCATTCATCTGACTTCTCTGGGTAATCAAGGTTCTCAGCAAAGCTGTGCCATCTTGTTTCTTTTCTTGCCTTCAAATGCTCTATAAGCACCTGACAGACTGTAAGTCTTTCCTTTAATTCATATACAAACATAAGCTCGTGATAGTCTTTAGCATTAGCTTTTGCTGAAAGAGTTTCTATCTGTTCAATCTTTTCTTTGGCAAGCTTAAGCTGCTTTTCATTAAACTGGTAATGACTTCCTATACCACCAGCGTATGTATCCATAACCTTCTGCATAGCTTCCTCAAGTTCTTCTGTTGAGAAAATGGTATCTTTATCCTCACGGCTGAGATATTCGTTATATTCTTTTATTCTCTCATCAGTAAGCTTGTCTGCATATTCATCAGCCATGCTCTGTGAAAATGTATTCTCTGTGATGTCTGATTTATTCAATTTCTTAACAATATCTTCTGCCGCAATTTCACCTTCTGCCATAGCACCTGTCACATACTTCTGAGGACAGCCTCCTGCAACATCTCCTGCCGCATAAAGACCATTAATTGTTGTCCTTCTGTTAGTATCAACCCAGTAACCACTCGCTGTATGTCCGCCTACAATATAAGGCTCTGTTCCTTCTATCTCAACATTCTGCTCACTTGGGTTCTTTCCAGATTCTATCCATTTAAGTGTCTGGCTTGGTGCCATATTAAGGTATGCTTTCTTTAACGACTCGTCCTGCTCACTGCTTATTCCTTCTGTTCTTAAGTAACAAGGACCTCTTCCCTCAATATTCTCTCTTACAGTTCCGTATACTCTCTGTGAAGTTGTAAGACCATATTTGTTCTCATATACCTCACCTAAAGAATTCACCTGCTTTGCACCAACTCCCTGTGCTATTGTTCCTGTAGGAGCTATTGTATCTTTACATCTTAAAGCTATAAAACGCATTTCAAATGTTGTCATCTCTGCACCTGCATTGATACCCATTGCAAAACCAGCACCTGTATTAAATGGAGGATACCACATTTTATGTCTTGAAAAGCCCGGATTGTTAGGCTTATACAGACCAGCCGCTCCACCAGTCGCACATAATACCTTCTTAGCTCTTATCTCATAAGCTTCACCAGTATCAATATTAAAACCGATAGCACCAAGAATTGTATTATCCTTTACTATGTAATCAGTTATATTAAGTCTGTTAATTACAGTTACATTTTCAAGACTATTTACTGCATCTGCAAGTATTGGCTTAATATTCTCACCGTTAATCTTAATATTACGGTTGCCTCTTGCAACATATTTGCCATTCTCATCTTTAAGAATTACAAGTCCAAGCTTTTCCATCTTGGCTGTTACTTCGTTAAGTCTTTCTGACATTGTAAGAAGCAAATCTTCCCTTACTATATCATCAGCATCTTTCTTTGCATAATCAACATAATCCTCTGGCTTTCTGCCTTCAACTATGTAAGCATTTATTGCATTAACACCAGCCGCAAGACAGCCGCTTCTCTTTATATTAGCCTTTTCTGCAATTATAATTGAAGCATCTGACTTTTCCCTTATTGTAAGTGCCGCATAACAGCCTGCTGTTCCACCACCTATAATAAGCACATCTGTTGTTAATCTGTTTAAACCATTAATCTGCATAAGCTTTCCTTCCTCATTGTAAAACTTGTCCGCAAGTCTTTATCAGATATATACCAATCTGAAGCTGTGCGCATACCCGCAAAGCATTTAACCCAGCAGGAACATAATCAGGTTAAATATAGAATACATCATCGTCCCTCATGCCCTTGTTCTCGCAAAGATATGTCTTTTCATCATCAACTGCATATATTCTATATATAAGAACGTGAACCTTTTCTCCAACCTGTAACGGCTCTTTCTCAAGCGACCACTCTCCTGTTATCATTGTTCCTCCAATATTAACAGTTACATCAAGATGATTACCTCTGAAAAGAATGTCCTCAACATAACCTTCCTCAGCAGCACTGTTGTACTGCTGAAGCTTTCCATACTTAGAAAGCTTTACGAATTCAGGTCTTATTATTGCCCTCTTAGCTCCCTGTATCTCATCAAAGCCTTTTAATTTTGAATAATCATTAACCTCAGAAGCTTTTCCAATGAATTCAACAACAAATGGTGTTGCTGGAGATTTGTATATCTCTATCGGACTTCCCATCTGTTCTATCTTTCCGTGGTTAGTAATTATAATCTCATCAGCTACCTCAACGGCTTCGTCCTGATCATGTGTAACAAATATGCTTGTTATTCCAAGCTTGGTAACCATACTGCGAAGCCATGTTCTAAGCTCTGTCCTTACCTTTGCATCAATCGCCGCAAATGGTTCATCTAACAGAAGCACCGATGGATTAGGTGCTAACGCTCTTGCAAAGGCTACTCTCTGTCTTTGTCCACCTGATAACTGGTTAGGATATCTTTTCTCAAGACCTGCAAGCCCTGTTATATCAAGAAGCTCTGTAACTCTTTTCTTAATCTCATCTTTTGGAACTTTCTTAAGTTTAAGTCCAAATGCTATATTATCATAAACTGTCATATGACGAAAGAGGGCATAGTTCTGAAATACGAATCCAATCTCTCTTTGATTAGCCGGAACATCATTAACTCTCTTTCCGTCAATATATATATCTCCAAAGCTTGGTGTTTCAAGCCCTGCAATCATTCTTAATATCGTGGTCTTACCGCTTCCCGAAGGACCAAGCAATGCAACAAGCTTTCCCTTTTCTATTCCGAAATTCACATTATCAGATGCACGAAAGCTTCCATACTGCTTAAAAATATTCTTCATCTCCACGTACATTACTTTTGCCCTCCTTTCTTATAATCACTCTGTCTGTGTTCAAATATATTTCTTAATACAAGAACTATAATCGCTATAATTACTAATATTGATGATACTGCAAATGCCGATGTTATTGATGTGTCAGTACCAGACATATACAACGCATCTATCTCAAGTGGAAGCGTGAATGTCTCTCCTCTTGTCTTTGATAACGCATTAACCGCACCAAACTCTCCTAATGCTCTTGATGTACAAAGAATTATTCCGTATATCAACGACCATTTTATATTAGGAAGAGTTATCTTAAAAAATATTGTAGAACCATTAGCACCCATTAAAGCCGCCGCTTCCTCCTCGTCCTTTCCGAGTGAGTTAAGCACTGGTATTATCTCTCTTGATACATATGGAAACGTAACAAATATTGTAGCAAGCACAACTCCCGGTATCGCAAAGGCTATTCTTACATTGCTTCCGGTAATCTCATTAAACCATCTTATAACCGGATAGAAAAATCCAAGTCGCCCAAATGTCATAAGAAACGCAAGACCTACGATAACTGGTGATATTGAAAATGGTATATCAATAAGTGTTGCAAGCACCTGCTTGCCTTTAAAATCAAATCTTGTAAGCACCCACGCCGCTATAATTCCAAATAATGTATTAATGACAACCGCAATAACTGTAGCAATAATTGTTACCTTCAACGCACTTAATACATATGGAGTTGTTATTGATTTAATATAAAAACCAAAGCCCTCTTTTAATGAACTTGTTATTATTGATAATAGAGGCATAATCAGCATAACTGTTATAAACAAAACAGTGATAAGAATACATATGCTTCTTGTTCTTCTTTTTCTTTTTTCAAGCTTATCATTCTCGCTCATATTTAACCTCCATTTTCTCTACATTGTACGCTTTGCCTGCCTCATCTGTATTATATTAATGATAAGAAGTATCAGAAATGATATTATAAGCATAACAAGCGCAATAGCTGTCGCCGAAGCATAATCAATATAATTAAGCTTCTGCATTATTACATAGGATACAACCTGTGTATGTTCCTTGGCACTGTTGCCTGATATGTATATAACGCTTCCATATTCTCCTATTCCCCTTGCAAATGCAAGTCCGAAGCCTGTAAGAAGTGCCGGGCTGATTTCTGGAAGAATTACTTTAAAAAATGTCTTTGATGGGCTTGCACCTAACATATATGCCGCTTCCTCATATTGAGGATCCATCTTTTCAAGAACTGGCATTACCGCTCTTATAACAAATGGAATTCCAACAAACACAAGTGCTGTAATAAGTCCAAGATGTGTATAAGATACCTTTATGCCTATTGAAGCAAGCGGTTTGCCAAGTATTCCGGTTTCAGAATACATTTTCGATAAGGTAATACCCGCTACCGCTGTCGGAAGTGCAAATGGAAGCTCTATAAGTCCGTCCAATACTCTCTTTCCAGCGAAATCATATTTAACAAACGTCCACGCAATTATCGTTCCAAACACACAGTTGATAACTGCCGCTATGAATGAACATCCAATACTTGTAACAAATGCATTAACGACATTCTTCTTAGTAACAAGCCTTATGAATTCGGCTGGTGGAAGCTTAAGTGAATATACCATAACCGAAGCAAGTGGAATTAATACTATAAGTGATAACATAGTAACTGTAATTCCAAGTGTTAAATGAAATCCCGGTATAACACGTACTTTTTTATCTTTGCCAAATTTCCTGCTGTTATTTATTTCATCAAATGCTGTATCATTGTCTGGCTGTTTATTATTATCAATTGTTCTATCAGTTGTCATAGATTTCATCAAACCAGCCTCCATCATCAAAATATATCTTGTATGCCTGAGACCAGCCGCCATAATCAGCTATTGTATCAAGCTTTATTGTAAGATCGAATTTGTCACTATATTCATTCAATACTTCTTCATCTGTTGGTCTGTATCCATAATCTGCGGCAATTCTCTGTGCCTGCTTTGAATACAGGAATGATAAATATTCGTTTGCAAGCTCCTCTGTCTTGTTGACTTTAACATTATCGTCTACAATAGCCACACTTGGCTGTGCAAGAATACTTACAGATGGTGTGACAATCTCATATTCATCAGGATATGAAGCTAATGATGTAAGCGCTTCATTCTCCCATGCGATAAGCACATCGCCTTTTTTATTCTCAACAAATGTTGTTGTTGAACCTCTTGCTCCGGAATCAAGAACTGATACATTAGCATACAGCTTTCTTAAGAATTCCTTCTGCTTATCCTCACTGTTATACTTATCTCTTGCATAGCTTAATGCCGCAAGGAAATTCCAGCACGCTCCGCCACTGCTCTTAGGATCTGGTGTTATAACCTCAACACCATCTTTAATCAAATCATCCCAGTCTGATATATTAAGTGGATTGCCCTTTCTTACAAGAAACACAATCGTTGAAGTATAAGGAGCTGAGTCTTTGTCATATTCGTCCTTCCAGCCTGCATCGATAAGTCCTGTATTCTCTATAAGGGATATATCGTGTTCAAGTGCAAGTGTAACAACATCTGCATTACAGCCTTCAACTACTGAACGTGCCTGACTTCCTGAACCTCCGTGGGATTGTATAACCTTTATCTGCTTTCCATATTCAGCCATATAGTAATCAGCAAAGGCTTTGTTATATTCCTCATAGAACTCTCTTGTAGGATCATAAGAAACATTAGTTATTGTAAGTCCATCTCTCTTGCTGCCACAACCTGCCGCTATATATGACATCATAATGCACATAATAAGAAGCATACATAATTTATACCTTTTTTTATTAGAATGTCTGTTATGTTTAAGATATTTCATAGGTCTGCTCCTTTCTTATGGACTTTAAATTTATTATATACCCATCATTCATACATACATAGCGCGTTAGTATGTTTATTACCTAAAAAATATTGCCAGACACCTTTGCTGTTGCCTGGCAACCCTTGGAAATTATTGATATAATAAACCTTATTTCCTATAAAGTCAATATGTTTATGTGTTTATTTTAAAATTATTTTAAATCAATGTTTACAGCCTCTCCTGTTACTATGACTGCTGGCGATGTTATTCCCGCTTCTCTTACCTTTAATTCAATATCAGCAAATGTACCTTTGACTATTCTGTATGTATCATCAAATCCGCCAGTAATAACTGCCGCTGGAGTGTTCTTAGGCTTACCCTTACTTACAAGTGTCTCAACTATCTGTGCAAGATGTGTAAGTCCCATAAGGTATACACAGGTTCCATTCATAGAAGCTGAATTTCTTATCTCCTCATAAAGTGAGTCCATATCTTTAGTATGTCCTGTGACAACACTAAAGCTTCTGCTTGTATCTCTGTGTGTAACTGGTATACCTGCCATTGCTGGAACTGCTATTGCTGATGTTACTCCTGGTATTTCTTCTGTTTCTATGCCATTTGACTTAAGATAAAGTATTTCTTCTCCACCACGTCCGAATACATATGGGTCACCACCCTTTAATCTGACAACAAACTTTCCTTCATTGGCTTTCTTTAAAAGGAGTTCGTTAATTTCTTCCTGTGCCATACTGTGTCTTCCATTTCTCTTGCCAACATATATCTTTTCACAGCTCTCAACACTAAATTCCATAAGACGGTTATCAATAAGGTCGTCATATACAAGCACCTGTGCCTTCTTTATAGCATTTAACGCCCTTACAGTTATAAGGTCATAAGCTCCACAGCCTGCACCCGCAATTACAACCTTGCCCTTGCTGTAAGAGTACTTTCCATCTGCTTTTGTTTCAGCATTTGAATTATCTTTGCCAGCAATTCTCTCACTCACTTTATTTATAACATCCTGTAATTCGTCCTTGTCAAGCTCCCTGCCAAGCACCATACATTTTCTTGCAGCTTCCTTGAATATAGCGGCTCTCACAGCGGCATCATCTACATTTTCTTTAATATTATCCCTGATTGAGCCTAGATACATAAGTATATCTTCAATGTCCGTAGGAAGCTCCTGTGCTATTCTGTTCTTAATATCTGCCGCAACATAAGGACTTGCTCCCTGTGTAGATATTCCTATAGATAAATCACCCGCTTTGTATACAGACGGAAACAGGAAATCGCAATTATTCTTATCGTCTACCGCATTTATAAAAATATGGTATTTACGGCATACGCCTGCAACATACGCGTTAAACTTTGCATCATCTGTAGCAGCTATACAGAATGAACAGCCGTCCAGATCTGAATTAACAAATTCTCTTTCAATAATATTAATGCCTTCAATACTCTTTATGTTATCGCTTACCTTTCTTGCAACAACTGTAAGTTCTGGCTCATATGCAAGAAGCTTGCTTATTTTATGCTCTGCTATTCTGCCTCCTCCAATAACAAGGCCTTTCTTTCCTTTAATGTCAATAAAAAACGGAAAATAACCCATAGTAATTCCTCCTGAATATTTTACTTATCAATGTACAATATATCTGCTAACTGCTTGTAGGCTTCGCCCCACTTCGCATTTGGCTTTAAGTTATAAAGCTTCTTATCAAGAACATAGTAACGGCCCTGCTTTACAGCAGTTAATGACGACCACGCTGGATTAGATGTGAGAAGCTTATCTATATTGCGGATAGCCGCATCTGTATCGTTGCCCTGTGTTGTAACAAATATGTAATCAGGGTCGGCTACTACAATTGCCTCAAGGCTTAAATCATCAAGCAGTGATGTATCTGAATCTGCTATATTAACACAGCCCAGATCCTTTAATATCTCACCACCTACTGAGCCTTCGCTCTGCTTTGCCTTAACACTGCTTGCTGATGTTCTTATAAATAATATCTTTGGATGACTGTCATCAACTCTTGCTTTTATAGTATCTATCTGCTCTTTTACATCTGTTCCATTAGTCTTATACAGATCTCTCCTGCCTGTTATCATAGTACATTTGTCAAGCATATTAAGATACTGCTCAAAATTGGATACGTCAAAATATGCTACTGTTATGCCAGCATTTTCAAGTGTCTGCATAATTGCTATATTAGAATCTGTGTTACAGCTTGCAATAACAAAATCTGGCCTTGAAGCTATAAGAAGCTCCACATTAGGATTTAGTATGCTTCCAATATTGACAACATCACTTGAAAGACCTAAATCAAAATTCGTCCATGTATCATTAGCTGTTGCCACCACACTTCCACCAGCAGATATCCATACATCTGCAAAGCTTCCTATAAGTGTTGCTGTTCTTTCATAAGAAGTTACTGTAACTGTTCTTCCATAATCATCTGTAAATGTATATGGATTGTCAGCCGAAGCACCTGCGCTGGCATTATAACCAGAATTATCTGCATTAACATCTTCTGTTGCAGCTCCACAGCCTGCAAATGCAAACATCATAACTGCAATAAGTGACAGTGATATTAACATTTGTATTTTGTTAGTTATTTTTCCTTTTGTCATTAATTAAATCTCCATTCTTAAATATTATTTAATAATCTGTTGTAAGATAGCTTGTAACCGCATATACTACATTTCCATTATATATAAGCCTTGACCAGCCATTATCACCTATTCCTGTTCGCAGCGCTATATCTCCATTATCAAGCACATCTACAATATCACCTGATACCTCAGGGATACTTCTTAGATTAACTGGCTCTTTGGCGGTTACTTCCTCATTAACACTATTAAAGATAATTCCCAATTCCGCTGTATTAAAGCTTTGTTGTGTCTGTCCTGACACTACTTGCTGTGTACCATAATTATAATTAAAGCTTAAATTATAATTAAAATATGCAACATTTACATCAACATATCCTGATATTCCATCTATTCTGGCATTATTAGTATACTGCCACATAGCACACGCGCCTGTGTATGAAGGACGTTCTACTGCTGGATATATTCCCTCTTTATAAGAGGCTACCCATATCGGATACCTTGCTTCTATATCCTGTATATTCCATTCCTTATTATTAACAATCTGACCCTTACCAGCATATAGCATAGCATCGTAACCTTCCCTGTCCACAGTATCCATAAATGCAAGCGCATTGTTAGTTCTTTCTTCATTACTAAGATTATACATTCTGCTTGAAGGATTATTATAATCTTCACAATTATATACAACAGGATATGTTATGTTATACGCTGATATATAATCTATAACCCAGCGCGCTTCCTCTATTGCTTCGTCCTCGTCAATTGCTGTTGAAAAGAAATATACACCTATGTCTATGCCCGCTTCCTGCGCTCCTGCAAGATTGTATGCCGCATATTCATCTTCACATATAGTTCCATATATATCTGTACGGTATCCAACCCTTATCATCGCATAATCAATTCCACTCTCTGCGACTTTGTTCCAGTCAATCTTTCCCTGCCATTTTGATACATCAATACCATTGGAATATGCTATATTATCCTTAGAAAATGTTGTTATATTTAGTTCTATTCCATTCTCACTTAATTCCTGTGACATATTATCTGACTGTGGGTCACCATCTACTAATTCAACATGTGAATTATCTGTATCGGTATTGTCACCCAAAATCCCATAAGTGCTGTCCGCTACCTGTATTGTATTACTGACTACAGCATCTTTCCTTGCCTTCCTTTTATTAGTAACCTTGATGACTGGTATGCTTACACATACCCCGGCTGTTACTAATATCAGCACAACCACCAGTACTGCCGCTATGTGATGTCCATTGCGTTTTACAAACTTCTTTATATTCTTCATATCAATTCCCCCATTTATGTCAAATTCCCATTTTACAATTAACCCAGAATAGCAAAATATAATTTCCTCCAATTTCATTACAATACTAATATTACACTAATTAGTCAATAACATATCTTATGAATATGTTAATTTTAATAATAATTTTATGATAATTTTGCACAAAAAAATGTTTTGAATATAAATCTTGCATACAATATAAGTGGTGCTATAATCTTTGTTAAAGAAATAACAATATATACAGACGAATACCGTTCTATAATTCCAGCCTAACTTGGCATTATATTATCCGGCTGTATATAAATTAAGGCTTTGTGTGAAAAATCTATTTTTCACACGCGGAATTTGTGTCTGCGCGCACCTGGCACAAATCTGGTATGCCAAAAAACGTGCACAGAAATGAGGTATAATTATGAAAGTAAATAGTAGAAAAGTTGCTGTAATTGGCTGTGGTTTTGTTGGTTCATCATCTGCATTTGCACTTATGCAGAGTGGCCTGTTCTCAGAAATGGTTCTTATTGATGCAGATACTAAAAGAGCCGAGGGTGAAGCTATGGATATAAGCCACGGCATATCATTTGCAAGACCTATGCAGATATATGCTGGTGATTATGATGATATTACTGATGCCGCAATTATTGTTATAACTGCTGGTGCTAACCAGAAGCCTGATGAAACAAGACTTGACCTTATCAAGAAAAATGCAGCTATTATGAAATCAATTGTTGGCGAAATCAAGAAACGTGATTTTGGCGGAATTCTTCTTATTGTATCTAACCCTGTAGATATTCTTACACTTATTGCTCTTAAAGAGTCAGGTTATCCAGCTAACAGGGTAATCGGTTCCGGAACTGTACTTGATACAGGCCGTTTCAAATATCTGCTTGGTGAACATCTTGACGTTGACAGTCGAAGCGTTCACGCATTTATTATTGGTGAACACGGCGACAGCGAGCTTGCCGCCTGGAGCAATGCAAGAATAGGCGGTCTTAAGGTTAATGACTTCTGCGAGCTTCGTGGACATTTCAACCACGAACAGTCTATGAAGAAGATATTTGAAGATGTCCGAAACAGTGCCTATGAAATAATTGAAAGAAAACACGCCACATACTACGGAATTGCAATGGCTGTCAAAAGAATATGTGAGGCAATCGTCCGCAATGAGAAATCCATTCTTCCAGTATCAAGCCTTATGACAGGCGAATACGGACTTAATGATGTCGTCTTAAGTATTCCTGCTGTCGTTGATGAAACTGGCGTACAGAAGGTAATTCCTATTGAATTAAATGATGAGGAGCTTGCAAAATTAAAAGACTCTGCCAATATTCTTAAAGATATTGCAAAAGATTATATCTAAAATGCTACATCTGTTAGATTTATTAAACAAACTTAATCTTATTAAAAAACATTTGTGCCAGCAAAATAACATGTAAGATATGACGGCACAACAAGCTATATTAAAAACCTGCTGTAATAAGTGTATCTTATAATACATATATTACAGCAGGTTTATTATTCCTGTTATTAATCACACAGCAGAACAATCCACTGCATTTTATCAGTTATAAAGTTATGTATACAGAATTACAATCGCAGCTACAACTACTCTGCACTACCTCTGTCTGCCTGCACAGTATCCGTATTTCCAGCCTCTGGTGTAGTATCATCACCAGTCTTATCAGACGATAACCGGCTTTTTACCATATCTCCAAGGAGCTGGTATATAACTGATGTAAGCGGAATAAAGAATATCATTCCGAGAAGTCCGAAGAACTTGCCGCCTAAGAACACCGCCATTAATGTAAAGAGTGCTGGAAGTCCTACAGAGCTTCCCACAACTCTTGGATATATGAACTGTCCCTCAACAAACTGAACAGCCTGAAATACAATTACAAACCATATCGTAAGCACAGGATTAGTGAATAATACAAGAAATGCACCAATAACGCACGCTAAAAATGTTCCTATATACGGAACGAACTGGAATACTGCCGCCATTATGCTTACAAGTCCGGCATATGGCATTCTGCATATGCTGAGTGTAATAAACATAAGCACAGCAAGTATACAGGACTCAACGCACTGTCCTGTAAGAAAACTTGCGTAAGTCTGTGCGAAAAGATTAGTAACACCTGTAACCTTAGAAGATACCTTCTTTCCAAATACAGCTTCTAAAAGTCTTTCCAACTGTGAAAGCAGACGTCTTTTGTCCATAAGCACATACACAGCAATTATCACAGATATACTAAGATTAAATAAAGATGAACCTATCTGTGGAATACCTGTAAATATGCTCTGGAAAAATGCTCCGGCAACCTCTCCAGACTTTTTAAGTATGCTGTTCCAGTCAATTTTTTCAACATAATCATTAATAAATGCAAGATGTTCATTATATTTATCTAAAATATCAGTCACAACATTTACATTATTATCAAAATTCTTTATAAATCCCATAATTGAATCTATAAGATCAGGAATAATAGACCACATTATAACTGCGAATATAAGCACAACTATAACTATTGTCACAACAAGGCTTATTCCGTTGCGCATCTTTTCTTTTCTTAAAAACTTTACCTTCTTTGACATCTTCTCCAACTGTCTTGACAGTGCTTCCATTGGCACATTAAATATAACCGCAAGCATACAGCCAAGAATTATCGGATTCATAATCTTAAAAAATGTTCCTATACCACCAAATATATCCCCTATATTAAGTGCTATAGAAAGACTTATTGCCATAACTATACCGAATATAATTATATTTTTATTCTTCTCTCTCTTTTCCATTAATACTTCTCCCAATTATTATGTGAATTTCAGATAATGTAATATATTATGGCTTAAAATATACAATAATGCAACATTTTACAGGATAATTTACACTTAATTTATACTTTAAAATTTATACTTTTATAAGCTCCTGCACATATCTTGACCTTACGCGGTGTCTTGTCACGCCGTCTATATAGATAATATCTAACTCATCTTCTGCCCTTGTCATAGCAACATAAAACAGCCTGCGTTCTTCCTCATAATCATCAACCTTACCCATATAAGCATATGGTGTCACCTGTTCATTGGCTGATATTATTATAACCTTCTTCCACTGAAGTCCCTTAGCTCCGTGAAATGTACTAAGATATACGCCCTCATTCTTATCCGTTCTCACCCTGTACTCCCTGTCAGTTATATATCTGTACCATTCAGACATATTATCAAACTTTAACGCTTCCTTTTTCATAGCCTCCGACTGGTTAATAATATCCTCACTGTCAAGTCCTGTGTACTCTGCATACTCTAAAAGGTCATTTTCATAACCCATATCATCATATATATAATTGATAAACTGTGTCGGATTGTCTATCCTTGAAAGACTTCTGAAATCAAGAAACATATCATTGATTGTATCGTTAATTCTTAGGCAGTCCTGTCTGCTGGCATTCCTTGTACAGGCTTCATATATTTTATTCCTGTCAAATTCGCAGCTGCGCACAAGATTGCTTCTTATATATCTTTTCGGCCTGTTAATTATCCGGCTAAGATCCGTCTGTTTCGGAACTCCTCTTGAAAGCCTGTAATATGCAAGCATATCGTAAAAGCATATGCCAAGATGTATATCGTCCACATTATCCCTTGTAAAGAAAGGCATACCTATCGTTTCCAATGTATTAACAAACACTGCGGCCTCTTTCTTTACCCTGTAAAGTATTGCAATATCGCTTAAATGTCCGCCTGTCTTTACATAGTCATTAATGAGCGACACTGCAATATCTGCCTGCTTGCCATAAGATGCGGCCTGTCTTATATGTATCTTTCCATCACCCTGCCTGTAGGCTGACATATTCTTGACAATTCTATTTTCATTATTTCTTATTACTTTATCAGAACCTTCTATTATATATGGAAGACTTCTGTAATTAGTACCAAGAATTATCTGTACAGACTCAGGATATTTTCTTGAGAATTCCTTAAATATTGAACTGTCAGCTCCCCTGAAACCATATATTGACTGGTCATCATCTCCAACTACGCACACATTTTTCTTCAAATCTGCAACCATATATATAATCTCTGCCTGCAATGTGCCTGTATCCTGAAACTCATCAACCATTATATAGTCAAATATTCCCTGCCAGTATTCCAGCTCCTGCTTATTAGAGCTTAAGCATTTATGGCAGTATAATATCATATCGTCAAAGTCAAGCTTCTTATTATTCTTTTTAAATTCCTTGTACTGGGAGAATGTTATACCAAGATATGCCTTAGAACTGCTTTTACTGTCCTGAATGTCAGCCGTATCGACTGCCATGCTATTTATGTATTCATTACATTTTCTATAATACTCATCAAAATCATCAGGAACTCCTGATACTCTCTTATATAAGAGCTGTCTGTGAAATTCAGTAAAGAACTTTAATCTTCCGGCTTCCGATAATATATCTTCCGCCTTCAGATTGTATGCTCTTGCAAGTACCGAATAACACAGGGAATGTATAGTTGAAAATCTTATGCCATCACTGCCATACTGCATTTTATACCTGTCTGCCATCTGTACTGCCGCCGCCTTGGAAAATGTAAGCACCAGTATTCTATATGGTCTGACACCAGATTTAATTATATTGTTAGCCCTTGCCACTATAACCGATGTCTTTCCTGAACCGGCAACAGATATGATACACACCTGTCCATCAATTGTGTTAATGGCTTCCTGCTGTTCCTTACTATATTTCAATCAAATTCTCCTAACTTCTGAACTTTTCATACCACATAAGTACCATACTTACCATAAGTATAACAGATGATACCCATATTGTATGTATTCCAAAGGTTTCTGATAAATTACCGCCTATTCCTGCACCAAGTGCAAAGAAGAATATAATTCCAAAATAATGAAGTGCTTTAAATAACTGCTCTTTTTTTCTTTCTCTTACGAATACTGAAAGAGCATCTGTACCACTTCTTAAATTACCTATGCACATTGTGCTTGCATATGCAAAGCCGTTGACTTTTCTGAATGCCTGAACCTGCATAGCACACGAAAATGATACCATAATTGTTGCCACTGTGTTAAAAGTTTCTGGTATAAAACCTACAATTGTAAGTATCGCTATCTCTATAAGAAGGACTAACTGTCTCCAATGAATTTTTTTTGCCATCTTGTATCTGGCATTAATCTGCTCTGTCACAAACACTCCAAGTCCGAATGCTAAGAACGGAAACAGATACTTAATTCCGCCAACTACATTTCCTGTCATAAAATTCTGGCTCATAAGAACTACATTTCCTGTCTGTGCATTAGAGAACACTTTATCTCTTGTGAAATATGTATAAGCATCCTGAAATCCACCTGACACCGCAAGAACTGCACTATTCAGAAATGTTTCTGACATCTGGATTTGTTTCTTGGTTATCATAATAATACCAACCTCTTTCCTGTATTATCCGCGATATATCACTACTACATCACCATTCTGTATAAGTGTATCGCCAATAGGTATTATATTCTCTTCTCCTCTTTTTACAAGGGCTATTATAAGATTTTCTGGAAGATTTAACTGGCGGATTGTCTTATTACACCAGTTATTATCCGAAGTTATGTTAATCTCCTCCAGCGAATCATTATCGCCATTCTCATATGCCGGAATACTGAGTATCAGATTATCCCCGCCGCATATTTTAGTATTGCCCCTTGTAATAATTGTTTCCCTGCCTCTTTTTATCATAAGTGCAATTGCACCTGTCGGCATATGTACTTCACTTATAAGCTTATTCTCCCAGTTATGGCCTTTAGGTATGAACATACGCATAAGCGTAATTGACGACTCCTCCTGATAATCATTAAATGTCTTACGGACATCTGATGTTTCATCAATCATATCCAGCCGCCTTGAAACCGCTGGAAGAAGCGTTCCCTGAATTGCAACCGACATAAGCGATATCATAAACACTATATTAAACAAATCCTTTGACATAACGCTTCCGCTTGCCATAACCGCTATAGAGAACACTATCGAAGATGCTCCCCTAAGACCTGCCCACGACACTAAAAGGCACTGCCGTACTGAGCATTTAAACGGCTTAAGTATCGCAAATACTGCGGCTGGTCTTGCTATAAATGTAAGGAATACCGCAATTGCTATAGATATTGGTATAATTGTTAGAAATCTGTGAGGGTAGGATAACAATCCAAGCATAAAGAATATAACTATCTGTGCTAGTGTTGTTACACCATCGAAAAATGGAACAATATTACCTTTATTGCGTATCCTGCTGTTACCAAGCAGAATACCAAAAAGATATATACATAAGAATTCATTGCCGCCGACTAACTGCGAAAGCCCTAAGCCTAAAAGCACAACAGCAAGAATAAATATAGTATCAAGCCCATTTACAATTATATCTGTCTTGGTAAGAACATATATAGCAACTACCGCAAGGCCTATGCCAATAAGCACACCATATACAATCTGCGCAAATATAACGTATGGAACTTTTATAAGATTATCACCATTAAGAATATATATTCCTATAACAGTAAGCATATAAGCGATAGGATCATTACTACCACTCTCAATCTCTAAAAGCGAGGCAACCCCATCTTTTAAATTAAGCTTCTTACGTCTTAATATTGCAAACACGCTCGCAGCATCTGTTGCTGACAGGACTGCTCCCACAAGAAAGCTTTCCGCTATAGGAAATCCCAATACCAAATAACAGAACAGCATTGTAAATGCCGCCGTAAGAATTACGCCACAGGTAGACAATAGAATAGCTTTAACAGCAACAGGCCTGGCAGTCTTCCACTTAGTATTAAAACCACCATAAAACATAATAAACCCAAGCGCAATATTACATATGTATTCTGTCATAGTAAAATTGTCAAATTCAATTCCAGCTATTCCATCGCATCCAAACAACATACCTATACCTATAAAAAGTATAAGCGCAGGCATACCGAACTTACCTGAAAACTTGTCTGCCGCAATACACATAATAAGCACTAGTGCTACTAATATTATTTCTAATGTCATACAATCTCCCTTTTAATGCCTGCCCCATAAGCTGTATCCACTGCTTTGATATGAAGGACTTATCACTCTGTTGTCTTACTTCTTCATTCACACTTTCCGAATTAATCTGTCTATTTAGTATATTTCTATCTATTGTGTTAAAGATAATATGTTCCTATAATATCAGTCTGGCAATTATTTGTCAAACATACAATTGTTTATATATTCTTTTATAATTGCTGTAACTCCATCGGCGCCAATTCTTGTTTCATCTATGCACATATCGTAATATGCTGCATTCCCCCATTCCTGATTAGAACAATATTTATGAAACTCTGCTCTTCTGCTGTCAGTTTCATCAACAACAACCTTCGCCTTTCTTTCAGAAATATTATGAACATCAGCTATATGCCTGATTCTCTTAGCCTTATCACCACTTAAGAATACACTAACCTTATCTTCCCTGTCAGAAAATGCGTAATTAGCCCCTCTGCCTATTATTACACAATCACTGTCACCTATTATTGGATAAAGTGCTTTTCTTGCCTCACTAAGCAGTATATTATTCTCATCACTGCTTATAGAATGCATTAAAGCATTTACCGGTATCTCGGAAAAGAAATAAGGAAATTTATCA
Organism: Lachnospira sp.; assembly: GCA_050874785.1. GTDB lineage: Bacteria > Bacillota > Clostridia > Lachnospirales > Lachnospiraceae > Lachnospira. Next base: position 51,848 of record JBNMLJ010000009.1, on the reverse strand, counting down.
TATATACCTTTTTCCCTGGCAAGTCTTACAATATGTTCCTTATTATAAAATGTAAGACCATACTCATCAGCAAGTCGCTGACCTATCTCATCACCCATACAGCCGCACTGTCTTGCAATTGTAATAATCATATTTATCCTCCATTCTCATTATTATATCTTTATTATGTATCTGAAATTTATCATACGCAGAAATAATTTTCTATACTTTGAATCCCTTGTGTTACAAATTTTTATGCCTTTATAAGAAATTTGCAAATACGCTCGCACCAACCACTGTAAGTATACCTGCAACAGCAATTGAAAGACTGCTCATTGCACCTTCTATCTCACCCATTTCAATAGCTTTAGCTGTTCCTACAGCGTGTGCAGATGTTCCTATTGCAACACCTTTAGCTATCGGGTCTGTAATTCTGAATATTTTACATATAAATTCTGCTAATATATTGCCAATTACTCCGGTTACAACAATAACTGCAACTGTAATTGTCACATATCCGCCGAGTTCTTCTGATACCCCCATACCAATGGCAGTTGTAATTGACTTTGGAAGCAGTGTGACATATTGTTCGTGTGTAAGGCCCATAACCGCTGACAATACAAGTACTGTAGCAAGGCTTGTGACAACTCCCGATGCTATTCCTAATATAATTGCCGCACAATTGCTTTTTAAAAGCTCGAACTGCTCATAAAGCGGAATGGCAAGACACACTGTGGCTGGTGTCAAAAGCCAGCTAAGATACTTAGCACCAGCATTATAGCTTTCATAATCAACTTTACCAATTATAAGTACAAGCATAGTTACAATTATAGATATAAGCAGTGGATTAAACAATCCCAGTTTTAACTTCTTTTTAAGAAATGTTCCCGCCATATACGCGATAAGACTTATTGATACTCCTGCAAATGCTGAGTCAAGAAAAAAACTATTCATTATTATCCCCTTTCTTAGTACGTTTTACAATAAACTGTGTAACGTGTCCGCTGACACCCATAACAGTAAATATTGTTACAACCGTTATTATACAGACAGGAACTAATATCGGCTTTAAATTAAGCCAGGATGACATAAGACCTACTCCTGCCGGAATAAACATTACAGGCATAATTTCTATAAGAAAACGTCCTGCTTCCTTAACGGCATCAAGCTTAATCAATCCTGTAAGCAGACCAACAAATAAGATAACCATACCATAGATACTTGCTGGCACTGGAAGTGGTATAAACTTATTCATCAGTTCACCCACTAACGAGATTACAAGAATAATCAAAAATTGTTTAAGATACTTCATAAATAAACCTCTTTTCTTGTGTGCTTTTATTTTATATATATTTAATTTCATATATATTTGAACGGTTCAGCGCACAAATTCGCCAACTATTATATCTCCGCCTTGTTATATATATCAAGTGTATCTGCCATAAATACATAAAAAATACAATAGTGTATATGCAAAAACAGCCGCAGCTATCAGATTACACTGATAATTGCGGCTGGCACAAATGTACATTAAACTGTACACATTATATTATTATTTTCCCTGCTCTTTTACGAAATCTTCGTATAAAGGAGACATACTTCTTAATCTCTCTACGATACCCTTTAATTCATCTACAACATAATCAGCATCTTCGATTGTTGCGTCTTCACCAAGTGAAAGTCTTAATGAACCATGTGCTATCTCGTGAGGAAGTCCGATTGCAAGAAGAACGTGTGATGGGTCAAGTGAACCTGATGTGCAGGCTGAACCTGATGAACCACATATTCCCTTCTGGTCAAGCATAATAAGCATTGATTCACCCTCAATAAATCTGAAACAGAAATGAACATTTCCTGGAAGCCTGTCTGTTCTGTCACCATTAACTCTTGAGTATGGAATCTCTGCTAATACTCTGTCAATAATATGATCTCTTATTGCTGAGATATTCTTAATATTCTCTGACATATTAGCATTGGCAATGCTTGCCGCCTTAGCCATTCCGATAATACCTGGCACATTGTGAGTTCCTGCTCTTCTGCTTCTCTCCTGTGAACCACCGTGAATGAATGAACCAATCTTAACCTTGTTGCTTACATATAAGAAACCAATTCCCTTAGGACCATGGAACTTGTGTCCGCTTGCGCTTAACATATCAATATTCATTTCCTGTACATTAATAGGAATATGTGCAAATGCCTGTACAGCATCTGTGTGGAATATTACTCCCTTAGAATGTGCAATTGCGCCTAATTCCTTGATTGGCTCAACTGTACCAATCTCATTATTAGCAAACATTATACTTGCAAGTATTGTTGTATCTTTGATTGCCGCTTCAAATTCCTTAGGGTCAACCTTTCCATATTCATCAACATCAAGATATGTCACTTCATATCCGTGCTTTTCAAGCCATTCGCAAGTATGAAGAATTGCGTGATGTTCAATCTTAGTTGTAATAATGTGGTTACCCTTTGACTTAAATGCCTCTGCTGCTGCCTTTAATGCCCAGTTATCAGACTCACTTCCGCCGCCTGTAAAATAGATTTCATTAGGCTTAGCCGCACCGAGAATAGAAGCTATAGTTTCTCTTGCTTCTTCCATATCATTCTTAGTCTTCTGTGCAAAACTATATACACTTGATGGATTAGCGTATGATTCTGTAAAATAAGGCACCATAGCATCAACAACTTCCTGTCTTACTGCTGTTGTAGCCGCATTATCCATATAAATAAACTTACTCATTATTATTATCCTCCGCATTTTGTTTCTGAATATCAACCTATCTATCCAATATGAATTATTATAAAGCAGACATAGTAATTGTCAAGAAAATTTTATGACCGCTTCCTTTTCTGCTGCTTCCTTTTCTTTAACATGATTATATCTACCCTATACTCACGAACCCGTGCTATCGCACTCTCTCGTCCTGCTTCGCACGACTGTTCGTTCGTTAAGCCGTCCGAAAAGTAAATGTCTGCTTCGCAGCCGCTTCCTTTTCTTTTGCGCTCATTATATGATTGTTCCTCCGCCAAGAACATATTCACCATCATATAATACAAGTGCCTGTCCTGGTGTAACTGCCCTTTGTGGCTCATCAAACTTACACTCAAGCGTGTTATTATCTATCATTCTTATAGTACAGTCTGCGCCCTCGTGGCTGTAACGTATTTTTCCTCTTGCTCTCATTGGTTCATTAAGGGCTTCAATTGACATAAAATTGAGATTATTAGCATACAATGTATCAGTAAATACATCTTTATTCTCACCAATAACAACCTCATTTGTATCAGGTCTTACCGCAACTACAAATACAGGGTGTCCCATAGCAAGTCCAAGTCCTTTTCTCTGTCCAACAGTATAGTGGATAATTCCATTATGCTTTCCAATTACATTACCGTCAACATCAACGAAATTGCCCGGAACTGACTTATAATCAGTAGTTCTTTCTATATATCCTGCATAATCATTATCAGGAACAAAACATATCTCCATACTGTCTGGCTTATTTGCAACCATAAGATAATTATCTGCCGCAATCTTTCTTATCTCATCTTTAGTATAATCTCCAACTGGCATAAGAGTATGCGCAAGCTGGCTCTGTGTAAGATTATAAAGTGCATATGTCTGGTCTTTCTTAGCAGTAACTGAGTTCTTAATTGCATATCTGCCATTATCAAGCTGGCTTATTCTTGCATAATGTCCAGTTGCTATATAATCAGCACCTATATCAAGGCTTCTTTTAAGAAGTGACTCCCATTTGACATATCTGTTGCAGGCAATACAAGGGTTAGGAGTTCTTCCTCTCTTGTATTCATCAACAAAATAATCAATTACACTTTTCTTAAATTCATTCTTAAAATTCATTACATAATAAGGTATATCAAGCTGTCCAGCCACACGTCTTGCATCATCTACAGCAGATATTCCACAGCAGCCATTCTCTGTTGTTTCTACTGCATCGTCCTGCCATATCTGCATTGTAACGCCAATGACGTCATAACCCTGCTCTTTTAAAAGATATGCGGCAACAGATGAGTCAACACCTCCTGACATACCTACAACAACTTTCTTCTTCATATATTCTCCATTTCAATCCATATAAATGCTGTATAAAATCCACAACTTATTTATAGTGTACTATATTAAATATTATTGATATTTCTTCAGCATTTTAACATATATAATTAAATTATATCACCCGGTTATTATACATTTATCTGCAATACTGCATATCTCAGCCCAGTCATCTGCTGAGTCATCATCATATACAGCACATACCTTCAATCCAGCGTTATGTGCCGCCCGGACGCCTCTTAGAATATCCTCATACACCCACGTATCAGCAATATCCATTCCTGAGGACTTTGCAACCTTTTTATAACTCTCCTTATCGCTCTTTCCTATGCCGACATCATATACTGTGTATATCTTCTCAAAGCAGTCATATATTCCTAACCTTTTAAGAAGAATTTCCACGCTGGAAGTATCGGATGCACTGAATATTACAAGCCTGCTGCCAGCCTCATATTCTCTTCTTATAAGCTCTATCATTCCCTTTTTTGCAGGAATATCACTTGCATAATGCTTGTTCATAATATCAACTGCCGCCTCTGTTATCTGCTTTAGCGATGTATCAATCCCAAGAACATTTTGCAGATATGCCGCATATTCCGAAAGGTCCATAACTCCTGTTATCTCATCAAAATTCTCTGGAAGCCTTGCTCCTCTTAAAATGGCATATTCCCTTGCACTATTCTTCCAGAACGGCATAGAATCGACAAGTGTTCCGTCCATATCAAATATTATGTTCTTATTATAATTAAACAGCTTTCTTGTCTTCTTATAAAGCTTTCTTGTCGCCTGTGCACAGTCATCACTTGCAAATATCGCCGATACGACAGCAATTCCGTCCACGCCTGTATCCTTTAAATAATCACAGTTGTCATAATTAATGCCGCCAATCGCAACTATCGGCATATCAAGCATAGCTGTAAGCTTAAGAAGATTATCCCTGCTTAAATCTTTGGCATCTTTCTTTGTGCTTGTATGAAATACAGCTCCCATTCCAACATAATCAGCACCAAGCCTTGCCGCATTTTCTGCCTGCTCTGGTGTCTTTACTGTCATTCCTATTATCTTGTCAGGTCCTAGAAGCTCTCTGGCTGTTTCATAGCTTGCATCACTCTGTCCAATGTGAACTCCGTCAACATCTGCCTCTAACGCCGCGTATATATCATCATCTATAACAAATGGCACACCATATCTTCTGGCTATCGGTTTAATTGCCAATGCTTTTTTAACAATCTCCTCGTGTGTCGAATTTTTTTCTCTTAACTGCAAAAATGTAGCTCCTGCCGCAAGGACTTTCTCAATCTCTTCATAGAAATCCCTGCCATTAAGCCATTGCGTATCTGTAACGGCGTAAAGCTGCATATCTTCACGGGTAACTTTCATAATAATCTCCATTTCTGCGTACACTTTTTTTACATTAGTATAATATAATTCTTTTCAATTTAAAGCAACTGTCTTATAATAAATCTTTAGCAAAATATCATAAACTTAACAAGCCCTGATATGGGCAGGATAGGAGATTAATTATGACTAAAGATTTAACAAAAGGTAAAATTATGCCTCTCCTTGTTGGATTTACAATACCGTTAGTCCTCGGTAACTTATTCCAGCTTACATATAATGCTGTCGACAGTATTATTGTAGGACAATTCGTAGGTAAAGAAGCTCTTGCGGCTGTTGGTATATGTAACCCTGTAATGACCCTTATGATTTTATTCTTAAATGGTCTGTGTATGGGTGCGAGCATACTTATGGGTACACAATTTGGAGCTAAAGATTATGACAAGCTTCAAAGACAGATAAGCACAACAATGCTTTCAGGTATTGTATTCTCTGCAATATTAAGCCTGTGCTGTATTATCTTTTCAAGACCTATTCTAAAAGTGTTACAGGTTGACCCATCTATTATGGATTTAACTGTTTCCTATATGAGAATTATATTTTTAGGATTGATATTTACATTTTTATATAATTTCTTTTCAAGCACATTAAGGGCATTGGGCGACAGCCAGACACCTTTATACTTCCTTATTGCAAGCTCTCTGCTTAACATTTTCGGAGATTTATTCTTTGTAATCGTCCTTAAAATGGGAAGCAACGGCTGTGCCATATCAACTGTTATAAGCGAAATGATGTGCTGTGTATTCTGTATTGTATACATACAGAAGCGTGTCGAAATATTAAGATTAGGCAGAAAATGGCTTGTATTTGACAATTCACTCCTTAAAAAGACAATAAGCTACGGCTGGGTATCCGCTATGCAGCAGGCAACTGTCCAGTTAGGAAAGATTGGTATTCAGGCAATCGTCAACACTATGGGCGTGTCCGTAGCCGCCGCATTTGCTGTTGTCAACAGAATTGATGATTTTGCATATACTCCAGAGCAGAATATCGGCCACGCTATGACTGCACTTATGGCTCAGAACAAAGGTGCTAATGAGAAAAAGCGTATGAAAGAAGGCTTTAAGTGTGGTATGGTGCTTGAATTCATATATGGCATTATTCTTTTTGCCGTGTGCTTTATACTTGCACGACCACTTATGCTTCTGTTTGTTAAAGATGAGGAAGTTATTCTGCACGGTGTTAAGTATCTGCGCCTTATTTCATTTATGTATATACTCCCAGCCGCAACTAACGGCATACAGGGATATTTCCGTGGAATTGGCGATTTAAAGATTACACTTTTAAGCAGCTTTATCAATATGGGCGTGCGTGTTATAGCCGCTATCCCACTCGTTCTTGTAATGGGTATGGGAATTGAAGCCCTCCCATTATCATACCTCGCCGGCTGGATTGGTATGCTTATAGCTGAACTTCCTCTGCTTATAAGGAATTACAGATCCATTGCAAAATAGGCTTCACTGAATATAAACCATAAAACACAAAAGGAAACTGTACACTAATTACTTAGTGCAACAGTTTCCTTATATAATCACATACTATTTTTTAATATTCTTTAAAAGTGATACCCTACACTCTTTTCTTCTTATTATAAACCACATACACAGCCCCAGCCGCAATAATTATAGTTCCCATAGAAGCCGCTATTACCATAGGTGCATTGTCACCTGTTGTTGGTGTGGTATCGCTTATTGATGAACTGTCTGTACTGCTGTTATCTGTTGTACTGCCTGTTGTTGCAGATGTTGATGTTTCTGATGAAGATGTACTTGTTGTGCCTGTAAACTGTGCTGGCTTTTCAACTTCATATGAACTCCAGCTATCTGCTTTTGAAGCACCGCTAAGGTCAACAGAGGTACTGTAACTGCCAACTGTTATTGTGTAAGCACTTGTTCCGTTCACATATACAGTCCCGTCAGTTCCCTTGATTGTTACTGTGTTGCCATTTGCATCTTTTATAGTTCCTGCATTATACAGATTAGTAATTGTGCTGTCACCTGTTACTGTCCAGCTTGAATCAGAGCTGATATATACATTGCTGTAACCACTTCCGCCGCTTCCTGCATTGCTTTCATCCTGAACAAATGCTCCTGTAAGTGTACTTCCGTCTGTCATATAAAAGTCAAGCTGGCTTATGCTGTCCCATATAACATTGCCCTGCATTACCTGTGAGATTGCTGTAAAGTTACAATCAGCACCATTTTTTCCTGTTGTTCCCCAGCCACGCTGGTTGCTGTTGCCTGTACATTTTAAGAAGAACTCGCTATCATCTGCGTATGTTATATCAACATTTGATAATACAAATGTTGACTCTGTATTAGTTGTATAGAACATACCGCCATTCTTAGCTGTAATGCTTCCGCCGACCATTTCAAATGTACTGTTGCCTTCCTGTGAATCACCTGACATACTCTGGTATAAGATTACATTCCAGGTGCAGTCATTCTGGCTGTTATCCTGCATATTTCCTGTCAAATTACAATTAAACAATCTTGTTGTATTAAGTCCTTCAATACAGAGTGCCTCTGAATTATTAGCTGTAAGATCAGCATTGTTAACGCTTATATCTGCTGTACAGTAGACTGCTGGCGAACCTGTTCCATTAGATGTATAAGTTCCACCATCAACTACCATTGTGCCACCGCCGCGGTCACTTCTTATTGCGGCAGATGAATTGCCATTAGTTGTGACATCCAAATCCCACGCATAAAGCTTTCCACCGCCTGCAACGTGAATTCCGCCTGATGTATCATCAGTTGTAGTTATTGTAGAATTGGCAACATATGCTGTTCCATTACTGTATGCAAATACGCCTGCACCACCTGCCGCATATGTCTGTATCTTGGAATTGTATACATATAAGTTACCACTTCTTGCAAGGAGTGCCGCACCGACACCATAGAAACTTGAATTATCTCCACCTGTGCTGTTAGATGAATTTCTTGTTATTGTTGAATTCTTAACTGTCACATTAGCATTGTTAGAAACATCAATAACATTCTCATCTGTTCCAGTTGAGGAAATAGACTCTCCATCTATAGTTGTATCACTTGTTACCGACTTAACTGCATCATAGCTCGATACTGCACTTGATGAACCTCCCGGTGTTCCCATTCCGCCTGCCTGAGTGCCATCTCCTGATGGTGGTGTCATTGCCGAACCATCACTTCCTGTTGGCATTTCTGGTGGTGTCTGACCATCACTGCTTCCCGATGGCATTTCCGGTGGTGTCTGTGAACTGTTGCTGCTTCCTGATGATGTTCCTGTATTATCACCTGTGTTACTCTCACTGCCTGTAGAAGCTCCTGTCTGTCCGCTTCCCTGTGTTGTTGCTGCAAATGCACATACCGTTGATGTTGCAATAAGGCTTCCTGCTACCACAGGTGCAAGTATTTTTCTTTTTAAACTGTTCATTCTCTTTAAATCTCTCATAGTTATGTCCTCCTTATGTAAATATATCTAAAGGTTATTGTTATCTTTTATGGTTTTAGGATACTCATAAACTATGAAGAAAAAATGGTAAAATTTTGATAAAAATGTGAACTCAATAATACAGACATCTTGCCACAACTACAGATTAATTGAACTTGATTTATAGTATTTACAGTGATAGAATAATAATATCTTTTTGGAATTAGCAACCAAAGATTAAATTATACTGATTACTCAGTTATAGTAACAATTATTCACTAAGCAAAGAAACAGGCGGGATTTAGTATCCCGCCTGTTTCTTTATAACTATTCACAGAATGTAAGCCTGTTTCCTGATAATCCAAGCAAAGGCTTAAAATCTGCATTTTCCTTATAATTTATAATAATACATTTTCTAACTTTAACTTAGGTACATGATGAACCTGATTGTCATCTCTGTAATACTTAAGATTAGCTCCCTCAGATACTTCATCAATAACGACCTGTTCTTTAGGATATCCCAATGCGATAACAAGTCTTGCTGTCATACCATCTGGAATTGAAAGTTCTTTGTTAAGCTTAGGAATATTAACACTTGCAAACATACAGCCTCCAAGATTAACCTCATTGGCGGCAAGAAGTATTGTCTGTGCCGCTATTCCCTCATCTCTCGGTGCTGATACACTTGAAGCACTGCATATTACTATGTATCCTGCTGGTCTTTCACCCTCAACCGGACCGTCCCAGTCTGGAAGCGCGCCTGCCCATTTTAATGTGTCAAATACTTTTTTATTGCTTTCCTCATCACATACAACCTTATATCTTAAAGGCTGGCTGTTAGCACCAGATGCTGTATTTCTTGCTATATCTACAAGCTTTACAAGTTCATCCTTTTCTATTTTCTTATCCTCAAAAAAACGTCTATATGAACGGTTCTTTAATACAAGTTCCTTAAATGACATACAACTCTCCTTTCTGCTTATATTAAATTTATTACTGTACCATACAAGCCTGCTTAATCTGCTTGGCTATTTGCTCACTATGAAGCTTAAAACGCCTCTGTTCTGACGGAATGAACCTATCCGACATTATGAAATCAAGGAATTCTTCATAAGGCATATACATATAGTCCATAGTTTCACCTTGCTGTAATGTAATATGTTCTTCATCATCACACACATTAAGATAACCATAATATATACAATGTCTTGTATCGTCTGTATACTTATAAAGTTCGATTAAATCCTCTGGTAATTTCTTAATTCCAGTTTCCTCCAGAAGCTCCCTTACTGCTCCTGTCCTTGGGGTTTCACCGCTGATAATAGAGCCTCCTGTAACTTCCCATTTTAAAGAATTCGTCTTGTTACGCGACCTCTGTGTTGTAAGTACCTTTCCTGTCTTTGTAACTGTATACACCATAACAACTATGTGGTACACGCCTTCTGGAAGCGACTTTGCCATACTTCTGCGCACTTCAAAGCCCAGCTTATTCTCATTGGCATCATAAGCGTCCCACATCTCCTCGTCAACCATTTCAATGAAGCTGTCATAATACTGCTCCTTAAAATGTATCATTTCTTCTATCTGCTGTTTGGTATATAATATATTCTCAGGTGCAACGACCCACACTGTTCCTGAATCATCTCTCCTTCTTGCAACTGCAATAAGAACGCCTGAATATTCATCAACGGCAACATCAACGCCTACAAGATATACTCTCTGGTCATCTGTTACCGGCTTGAATTCCAAATCCTTATCATTGATAACGTATCCGACATTAATCGGATACACGACCGAGGGGTTATCTTCGTCTGTGCTTCCTAATGGGTGGTCTACCTTTACGGCTACTAATTCTTCTCTCACTGTTCCTCCTCCAGGCACTAAAACAATAGATATAAAATATTGTTCTTATAATTATCAAACCACTTATAATAATAAATGTAATTTGCCCCTAATATTATATATTATTTTACATTTGTTGCAAGTGTTTTACAATAAAGGTGCTATCATTCTTAACATACATACCCCAAGTTTTAATGGCTTAATAACATCTTTGGCATAATCAGCCGTTACTTCGTGTCCTGCTTCAAAGTTATTTAACATATCCTGCTTTACGCTTAAGGCTGTCGCTTTATTATATGTAAATACTGCATTTTCAAAATGAAGATATAAACTTCTGTAGTCCATATTGATTGTACCGACAACCGATACCTCATCATCACATACCCACTGCTTAGCGTGGCAGAAGCCCGGTGTATACTCATATATTCTCACACCAGCAGAGCACAGCGGCTCATAATAAGACCTTGTAATTCTGTATACAAGCTTCTTATCTGGTATTCCCGGTGTGACAATTCTTACATCAACACCTCTCTTAACTGCAAGCCTTAATTCTCTTTCCATCTCATCGGTGATAATAAGATAAGGAGTTGTAATATACACATAGTCCTTGGCATTTTTTAGAATATTAAGGTACACGTCCTCACCAATTCTGTCCTGTCCTAATGGATTGTCTGAATATGGCTGTACATAACAATCTTTCATAACTGCCTTATATGTACCGTCTGTCGCATCAAGATATTTATTATAATCATTATCAGTATGCTCTATGGCATTCCACATAGTAAGAAAGCTTGCTGTGAGGCTCTTTACCGCATCACCCTGAAGCTTAATTCCTGTATCCTTCCAGTAACCATATGGGTGTGTTATATTAAAATACTCGTCCGCAAGATTATATCCACCCGTAAAGCCTACTTTACCATCAATAACAGTTATCTTTCTGTGATCCCTGTTATTCATAAACATATTTACAATAACTTTAAGCGGATTGAATACACGGCACTGTATTCCTTTTTGTCTCATCTGCTTTATGAACTCTTTATTAAGGAAGAAAATACTTCCTAAATCGTCATAGAATATTCTGACCTCTACACCGCTCTGTGCCTTCTTTTCAAGGATATACTTAAGTCTTGCAAAGCTTTCAGCATCTTCAATAGCGTGATATTCCATAAATATAAAATGTTCTGCCTTTTCAAGCTCAACAAGCTGTGCCTCAAAGCTTACATCTGTAGTTGGGTAATATTCCACATCTGTATTGCTATACACAGGATATCTTGCTGTATTGCTTATATATCTGCATTGGTTAGCCACGCCCTTATCCTTGCTGGCTATCTCATCTATTATGCCTTTATCCTGCTTTAAGAGGGTAAGCACATTAGTTTCAATATTATTAAATGAACGTCTTACACCTTTAGTTACAATAGAACGTCCAAATAGCAGGTATATACATATTCCAAAGAATGGAACTGCGGTTATTACGATAAGCCAGGGCATTTTCTGTGCCGCATTAACATGTGTTCCAAATATTTTAAGGGCAATAAACATTGCTATAAATGTAAGAAGCAATGTTATGGCGGTTGAATATGTATTCAGCTTCATCATCAAAAATATCATCCAGCCAGTCTGTATAAGAACAAGAAGCCCTATCAGTATTAACCTTGTTGCACTATTTTTTATGCTTGATTTTTTCTCTGTACGCATACTATCACCATTCCTGCATATTTTATCTGTAATTCAATCTGTGCATAATCACAAATCTTATGTAATAGATAATTATACACCTATATTGTCTGTCCTGCAAACTGTGTCATATATAATTTATAATATCTTCCCTTTTTGTTAAGAAGTTCTTTATGATTACCCTTTTCAACTATATGGCCCTCGTCCATAACAACAATTATGTCAGCATCCTGTATGGTGGATAATCTGTGAGCTATTATAAGGCTTGTCCTGTTCTCCATAAGCTTAAGCATTGCGTCCTGAATATGCTTTTCAGTCCTTGTATCCACGTTAGATGTCGCCTCGTCCAGTATAAGAATTTTAGGCTGTGCAAGAAATGCCCTTGCTATTGATAAAAGCTGTCTTTGTCCCTGTGATATATTCTCACCTTCTGCCATAAGCTCTGTATCGTATTTTAATGGCATTTTCTTAATCATAGTATCGCAGTTGCTCATAGCCGCGGCGGCATACATCTGCTCATCAGTTGCCGCTTCGTTGGAATACTTAAGATTATTCTTTATCGTATCAGCAAATAACACCGTATCCTGCAATACAATTGCCGTGTTCTTACGGAGTGTGGCACAATCTATGTCCTTTATATTAACATCATCTATTAATATCTCTCCGCTGTCAACGTCATAAAATCTCATCAGAAGATTGACAACTGTTGTCTTTCCGCTTCCTGTTGAACCTACAAGTGCCACCTTCTGTCCTGCCTTAACTTGAAGATTAAAGTCATATAACACCTGTTTGTCCTTTGTATATGAGAAATTGACATTTTTAAACTTAATAACACCCTCAAGCTTATCCATATTCTTATCACCACTCTTATCTTCAAGCGGTTCGTCCATAACTGCAAATACTCTCTCTGCACCTGCTATTGCTGTCTGTATCTGTCCATATATCTGAGCAAGCTCATCAATTGGTCTTCCGAACTGCTTCGCATATACGATAAATGCTGATATAACACCGATAGATATAATATGGTTAATCGCAAAATATCCACCAAATGCCGCAATAATTACAAAGCCTATATTATTGATTACGTTCATAACCGGTCCCATTGAACCACCAAGAATTTCTGCTATAATTCCGACCCTTGTAAGTTCATCTGACACACTGTTAAAGTCTTTCATGACATTTTCCTGCCTGTTATAGGCAACAACTGACTTATAACCTGTGACCATCTCCTCAACCGTTCCATTAAGATTACCTAAAAGCACCTGTCTTTTCGTAAAGAACTTCTTCATAGCCTTAGATAAGAACTTGGTTGCAATCACTGTAAGAATTACAGTAACACACGATAACAGTGCAAGCTGTGGACATAATAAAGTCATCATTACCACTGTTCCAATAATCGTTAATACGCCTGAGAACATCGAACTTAACGACTGCGAAACTGTTGTTGATATATTCTCAATATCGTTAGTCATACGGCTCATAATATCTCCGTGGCTGTTGCTGTCAAGGTATCTTACTGGAAGATTAACTATGCATCTGAATAAATCTTCTCTCATCTTCTTTACGATATTCTGGCTTAATACCGCGCTTATCTTGGTCTGTAAAAATGTACATACACTATGTATTATGTATACAACCACCATTGTTATAAGTATTGGAGTCAATTCCTTAAATCTGCCCGAAGCTATAGTATCAATTGCATTACTCTGAAGCTTTGGCGCATATACCGAACATATTACTACAACAATAACAGCCGCCAGAAGCCCTATAATCATAGCTTTCTCAGCCGCAAAATATGCTACCAGCCTTTTTAAAGTACCCTTCTTGTCCTTAGCCTTCTCAACAGTAAGATTGCGGCTGCCAGGTCTTCTGCCAAAGGCTTTATAATTATTCATCTGTGCCTGTCTGCTCTGCTCCATACTATTCATTTCCTTTCAGCTGTGACTCATAAATATCTTTATATATCTCACTTGTCTTCATAAGTTCGCTATGGCTTCCAACATCTGCTAATCTGCCATTATCCATTACAACAATTCTGTCTGCATTCTTTACAGAAGCAATTCTCTGGGCAATTATAATCTTGGTTACATCACGTTTCTTTGCCGCCAGCTCTGAATAAAGATCAGCCTCTGTCTTTAAATCAAGCGCACTTGTCGCATCATCAAATATAAGTATCTCTGAATTCTTAAGCACCGCACGGCTTATGGCAACTCTCTGCTTCTGGCCTCCCGAAAGGCTGTGTCCACCCTGGCTTACCTGTGTATCCATACCATCTGGCCTGTTGTCAATAAATTCCGTTGCCTGTGCTATGTCAGCGGCTTGTCTTATCTTTTCACTGTCTGCACTGTCATCACCCCACGCAATATTTTCTGCTATTGTAGTGCTGAATATCTCCGGCTTCTGTAATGCTATTGACACTTTATCCCTTAAAACCTGCAAATCATAATCTTTAACATTGACATCATCTATAAGCACTTCACCCTTAGTCACGTCATAAAAACGTGGTATAAGATTTACAAGACTTGACTTTCCACAGCCTGTTGCACCCAGTATTCCGATAGTTTCACCCGGATTAATAACAAGGTTAAAGTCCTCGATAACATTTTCATTATCCATACCTGGATATGCAAATGACACATTCTTAAATTCAATTTTTCCCTTAACGGCAGTTTCTTTATTATATGTACCACTCTTTATTGCCGGCTCGCAGTTAATTATTTCCATAACACGCTTCTTTGAAGCAATTCCCCTTGAAGCTGTCTGGAATATCATCGTCATACGCATAACCGCATTAAGTACCTGTGAACAATATGTAATCGCCGCCATTACATTACCGGGCGTTGCACTTCCTGCACTTACCTGTATTCCACCAACCTTTATAACTGCAACAACTGAAAGGTTTAATATAATATTCATAATAGGTGTCATATAAGAAAGCAGTAAAAGCACATCAAGCTGTGTTGAAACAAGCTCATTATTAGCCTTCCCAAATCTTTCTATCTCATAATCTTCCTTGACATATGCCTTTACAACCCTTGCGCCAGATACATTTTCCTGCATTACATTATTAACCTTATCAAGCTTCTTCTGTAGTACTGTGAATTTAGGATTGGCTTTGGCTATGAAATATACAACACATACTGCAACAAATGGAAGTGCGCACGCAATTATTATTCCAAATTCCATATTAAGCGACACCATACAAGCTATACCGCCGATAAACAGCATACTTGTACGCACAAAACCTCTGACACACTGCATTACAAAGTTCTGAAGCTGTGTTATATCATTCGTAACCCTTGTTATCAATGAACCTGTGGAGAACTTATCAGTCTGTTCAAAAGAGAATTCCATAATTCTCTTAAAGGCATCTTTTCTTACGTCATTACCGAACTGCTGTGCACACAGATTGGCAAATACACCTGACATAACGCCACAGAAACCGCCAAGTGCCACAAATCCTACCATTTTAAGTCCGATAGTAATTACTGTATTAAGATTGCCAACTCCACCATTGTTTAGCCCTAATACACCGTCATCAATTATTCTGCTCATAAGCTCCGGCTGTAACAGGTCCATAGAAACCTCACCTATCATAAATATAGGTGCAAGCAGGGCAAAGAACCAATACTTCTTTAAATATTTAAGCATACTTAATCCCTTTCTTAATCTTTGTTATTTCTTATAGCTAAAAAGCACCATCAGAATAAATCTGCTGGTGCTTCTTCTATTATAAATACATTTTATAAATCAAGTACAAATATTCACTTAATAACAGCAATTCTTACTTAATCTAATATCTAATCTTCAAATACCTGCTTAATACTGTCATAATGCAGGAATTCTCCTGTTGCTGCTATCTGTTCAAGTTCTTCCTTGGTAACGAACTTATATCCTAAGGCTTCCTCTGTCTGTATATGTATGTCCTCATCTTTAACATCTTTGATGAACTTGTATACATCTACAAAATAATTGTCGCCCTTGCCAGGATTTTCTCTTTTATAGGTGAATACATATCCACCCTTGGCATCTGTCACGTCAATTCCTGTCTCTTCACGGACTTCACGTCTTACTGCCTCAATTGACTCCTCGCCTGCCTGAGCCGCTCCACCTGATACTTCCCACCAGCCAGGAGCCCACGCCTTAGTCATAACACGCTGCGTAATAAGAAACTTTCCGTCTGGACGTTCTATGACACCTAACACTGTAAGATGATATTCTCCATCTTTAAGCTGCCAGTCATTCTTTTTCATTAATCTGCCTGTCTTTTCTTTGTTGGCATCATATATATCCCACATTTCCATATGCGTCATCCTCCATATATTATAATCAGCCATACAATATATACAGCGATTAACTTTTTCGTTATAACTATAATTAGTATAACACATTTTTAATATTTTTTCTAGTTAGCTGAGTGAATTTTAACCATATGTGCATATTCACCGTCCAACTCCATAAGCTCCTTATGAGTTCCTCTCTCTTTAATTCCCTCATCTGTAAGCATAAATATTTCCTCAGCATTTTCTATTGTAGTAAGTCTGTGGGCTATAACAAATGTAGTTCTGTTCTTAGCCAGCTTTTCTAATGACTCCTGTACAATCTGCTCACTCTCATTATCAAGTGCTGATGTTGCCTCATCAAATATAAGTATAGGCGGATTTTTAAGAAATACCCTTGCTATTGATAATCTCTGCTTCTGTCCACCTGACAGCTTGACACCTCTTTGACCTATATCCGTGTCGTATCCATTTTCAAAGGCTTCAATAAATTCGTGCGCATTGGCAAGCTTTGCCGCTGCAATTACTTCCTCATCGGTCGCATCTGGCTTTCCGTATCGTATATTCTCTTTAATGCTTCCCATAAACAGATATACGTCCTGCTGGACAACACCGATATTATCTCTTAAGCTCTTAAGCGTAACATCTTTAATGTCCTTTCCGTCAATCCTTATGCTTCCTTCTGTCGCCTCATAAAATCTTGGTATAAGCGAACACAATGTAGTCTTTCCTGCTCCCGAAGGACCTACCAGCGCCACATATCTGCCAGGTGTAACATTAAAATTAATTCCTGATAATACTTCCTCAATTCCGTCCTTATATCTAAATGATACATTGTCAAATGTAATCTCACCCTTAACATCTTTAAGTTCAACTGCATCTGGCTTTTCCTTTATATCTGGCTCAACTGATAATATCTCAAGAAATCTTTCATAACCAGAATAGCCGTTCTGGAACTGCTCTGTAAAATCGATAAGCACCTTTACCGGCTCCGTGAATATATTTATATACAATAAAAATGTTACGAAGTCTGTAATATTAACCCAGCCTCTTGTTATTCCTATACCGCCCACTGCGATTACAATTACATTAATCATAGTTGTAAATGCTGTAAGTCCGGCATTATACATTCCCATATAATGATAGCTGTCCTTCTTGGACTCTAAGAATAAATCATTGCCTTTTTTGAACTTCTCGCACTCAATATCCTCATTAGCAAATGACTTAACAACACGTATTCCTGACAGATTATCTTCTATCTGTGCATTAATCTCACCTATGCGGATACGGTTTCTTTTAAATGCGCGCTTCATTTTCTTATTAAGGAAATACGCAAATACAAGCATAACAGGCACAAGCACAAATGCGGCAAGTGTAAGCCTTGCATCTATAGTACTTAATATAACAAGTGCACCTATAATCTTAATAAGTGATATTGTTATATTCTCAGGACCGTGATGTAAAAGCTCTGTTATATCGAATAAATCTGAAGTTATTCTTGATAATAACTGTCCAACCTTCTGGTCATCATAGAATGAATAGGAAAGCTTCTGATAGTGGTTAAATATCTCTGCTCTCATATCATATTCAATCTTAGCTCCCATAACGTGTCCGTAATTAGATATATAATAATTACAGCCCCACTGTACAAGAACAAGTATGAATAATACCACAACTATTGTAAATATTGCCTTAGCCGCTTCATCTGCCGGCATATAGGCAACCTTGGAAGTTATATATCTTACAACAAGCGGTATGACAAGAGCCACCGCCGCAGACATCATCGCAAGAATCATATCTATAATAAATGTGCCTAGATATGGCTTATAATATTTTGCAAGCTTTTTAAGATTTTCTTTCATACCATTTCACTAACCCTTTCCTGCTTTAATCATTTCTGATAATCTGTAATTTCTAATTTGTCAGAATATATCTATTAAAAATAATATTTACACACTATGATATGTACCTATAATTTTAGTGTTCTGCTTTCATAATCTGGACAGGCACGCCAAGAAGCACCGCTCCGCCAAGCATATTGCCGATTGTTACCATAACCATACTCTTAATAACAGAAGCTGTACCGATATTACCAAGTAACATATATCCAATAGAAAATGTACTCATATTAGCAATGCAATGTTCAAAACCAGCAACTACGAATGCCATAATAATACAGAACATTATTATAAGCTTGCCGCTTTCTGTCTTTAACTTAGTACCGACTAATACCGCCATACACACAAGGAAATTACAAAGAATTCCCCTTACTAAAAGTTCCATAGAACCTGCTGAAATCTTAGAATATATAAAGCTGTTATAATAATCAACCATTATTGCGTGTGAAGCCTTACTATATACAAATAAACCCGAAAGAATAAATGCACCGACAAAGTTACCTATGTAGCTTACAACCCATACCTTTATAAGATCTTTTACCGAAACCGTCTTATTGTATGCGCCAATCGCCATAACAAAATTATTACCTGTAAATAATTCTCCGCCCATAAATACAACAAGTACAATTGCAATTGAGAATAAAAATGCGCCTAAAAGCTTTCCAAATTGTGGGTAAGTTGGAAGCAGTACAGCCGCACTCACATTTGATAAAATTGTTGCAACAACAATATAGAAGCCTGCCATAATAGAGCGCATAAAGTACTTCCCGAAATGATTGTTGCATAACTCTGCCTTATTCGATGCTGCATTAGCAACTGCATCGACATCTGAAAATAACATATTAATCCTCCGTTCATTGGCCTGATAACCTGTAATCGGGTCTGCAACAATAGTTACAGACCCGATTATAGAGGATAACACATCTAAAATTCTATTTCCATAATTTGTGTGTATTTTTAAAAGAACTTTTTTAAAAGAACTTTTTTAAAAGAACTTACTACTTTAAAGGCATTACAGCCACATAATTAAACATCATAATAAAGTGGCATATACTTCCTGCCATAACAAACAGATGAAATATCTCGTGAGAACCGAAATACTTATGATTGGCATTGAACACCTTAAGCTTAAGTGCATATATAACGCCACCGATTGTATATATTATTCCACCTGCTAACAGCCACGCAAATGCCGCTGTTGGAAGTGAATTGATTATCTGTGTAAATGATAATACACACGCCCAGCCCATAACAATATAAAGCACTGATGATATCCACTTAGGGCAGGTTACCCAGCATAATTTAAAGATAATGCCAACTACTGCAATTCCCCATACAAGTGCTAATAGTGCATATCCTGTCTTGTTATGAAGAACAACTAAGCATACTGGAGTATATGAACCAGCTATCATAACTGATATCATACAATGGTCTAACTTCTTTAATATCTTATTAATTCTAGGTGTCGCATTAACTGTATGATAAGTTGTGCTTGCGGCATACAGTAAAATCATTGTTCCTATAAATATTGAAAGCGAGATAACATGTATTGTATCAGGTGCTGACAATGCCTTAATTATAAGTGGCGTTGCCGCAAATAATGCCATAAGCATTGCTATAAAATGTGTTATTGCACTTCCGGGGTCTTTTATCTTTATGTTAGATACATTCTTCTTAATCTTTTCCATAATAATCCTCTTTTCTGCACACGATTTCTTCGTATGCGCTGTAATTATATTTGTGCACTGTAACCATACTATTGCACAATACTTATAGTGCTGTATTGCTCATATTATTCATATTGCTTATCTCACTACAAGTAATTATCTTCATATCACATAGTATTCATTACTATGTTGTATATATAATATAACCATTTATTATAGAAATCAATATCTAATTACATAATTTATCAAGAAAATAATATCCAATACCACATTTATCACATTGTTTCTATTTTCAGCCAAATCAGAGTTATAACAGCATTTTTTATTTTCGTTAGCTGTGCCAGTACAATCACGGTTTTTTCGCTTTTCTTTAATCGCGCCAGTACAATCACTGCTTCTTCGCTTTTCTTTAATCGCACCAGAAGCTTTTTTCAGCAGCACCAAAACATAAAAAACTGCCACCTTTAACGGGTCGGTATACACCCGCTAAAAGTGGCAGTTTTATATTATAATTTTCTTTTTGTATCCCCTGCACTCACGAACCCGCGCTTATCGCGCTCTATCGTCTGGCTTTAGTATTACTCCATAAGCTTAAATGCACCAACTAATTCTTTTAATCTGTCGGCCTGTGAAGCAAGTTCTTCAGTGCTTGCTGAACTTTCTTCAGCCATAGCTGTATTTTCTTCTACTACAGCGGCTATCTGGCTTGCGGCTTCTGATACCTGCTTTAATGATTCAGCCTGCTGTTCTGAAGCAACTGAAATCTGCTCGATATTCTCAACAAGTTCTTTAGTCTTCTCAACTGACTCCATAAGCTTAGCAGCAGCGTCATCAACCATTCCCTTGCCTTCTTCTACTGCATTGATTGCCTGAACTATAAGTTCACCTGAGCTCTTAGCTGCATCTGCACTCTGTGCCGCAAGATTACCAACCTGTGTAGCAACAACTGCGAAGCCTCTTCCTTCTTCACCTGCTCTTGCAGCTTCAATTGAAGCGTTAAGTGCAAGAAGGTTAGTGCTTGAAGCAATCTCATCAATTGTATTAATAATACTGCTAATCTGCTTAGAATTCTCTGTTATAACTTCCATAGCGTGTACTATCTGCTGTACCTGATTATTACTTTCAATAATCTGGTCACCAACAGCCTTAGCCATTTCATTAGCCTTATTAGCATTATGGGCATTCATGTCAACCTGATCAGATACATTAGCAATTGTACTCTGTAATTCCTGTACTGAGCTTGCCTGGTCTGTTGCACCCTCGGTAATTGCCTGTGCTCCATCTGAAAGCTGGCTTGCATTAGAAGCAACCATATCTGCAACACTGTTAATCTCTGAAAGAGTTGCTGAAAGGTCTTTTATAACCTTTACTAAAGCATCTTCAATATCCTTAAAGTCACCAACGTGTTCTACATTAGGAGCTATATTAAAGTTACCACCTGCCATCTCTTTTAAGCCTCGTGATAAATCTTTAATTATTGCGCTTAATCTGCCTGCCATATTATCGAACTTTTCAGCAAGCTGTCCAATTTCATCATTGTAATTCTTCTTAATAGAAACTGAGAAATCACCCATAGCAAGCTGGTCAGCTACTGCAACAACTTCATCAATAGGCTTAATATACTTCTTAACAAGCTTGTGGCTGATAATAATTATAATTGCCAAGGTTATAATGGAAATAACAACCATAAACACCACTAGTATAATTGTGTTGCTCTCAAGATCTGTCTTATTTAATGCGCTTGCTGCCCACCAGGTCTGATTAACAGCCTTAATAGGTGAATAGTATCTTACAACCTTAGAACCATCATCTTTCTTAGTTGTTACATTGAAACTGTTTCCCGTATCAATACCTTTCTGTATCTTGGCATATTCTTTAGCTGGCAAAACATCACTTAACTTTTTGCCAATATACTCGTCTGATTCACTGTCATATACAAATGTACTGTCACCCATAAGTACATCTACATACATTGTATCGTACTTATCATCTGTAGATCGGAGTCCGCTGAATGTATCAATATTAATATCTACAAGAATTACACCCTGTGTCTTGCCCTGATATACAATTGGGAAAGAAGCACTTACCATATTGATACCCTGGTCTTTATATGGACTTGTAAAGCTGCTCTGCTGTGTTGTTGCCGCATTTTTGTAATAGTCCTGTGAACCATAGCTTGAATACTCGCCGTAGCTTTGTACCTTTCCACTCTGTGCATCTGACTCACTTACATAGATTGTATAATCTTTAATAGCTGGGTCAAAAGCATTAGGTTCAAAAAATACACCAACACCTGCAATACCTTCACTAGATGTTACTGATGTATTGGCAACACTTATCATAAACTGCTCAATTTCCTTGTTCATCTTCTGTAACTGTACATCATATACTGCACTCTTAACTGTCTCTCCAGTATATCCTGTCTTAGCGTAATCATCATAACGCTCAGTAATATAATTCTGAAGAATATTAGCTGCATCTGATGCCCTGTCAAGTACACCCTGTACTGTTACACCATTCTGCTGTGCAATTCCATCAAATTCCCCACTTATACTGCTGTTCATAAATCTTGCTGCAATTGTTGCACTAATTGCAATCATAACTGTAAGGCATGCTACTAATAATATGCCCACTGCTACTGAAATCTTATAGGTCAGCTGTTTATTTCTGAACCCCTCGACTGTAGCATTCTTTTTCTCTGTGCGTTCCTTGCTCATATTATTCCTCCATTCTTTGCTACATTAAATATTTAAGTACATATTATCACTATATATTTACAATATCAATCTATTTATTAAATTTTGTTAAACATCACTCAATTATCTTTAAAATTGCAGATTAACAAATAAAAATCTAAATTAAAATTTAATGGCAGAAACTTTAAATAAACGTATAATTAAAAAACAAGCTGGAAGTATATACCCATATTCCACAACTTTATTAATTAAATAAAGTCGTGATACATTAAGCATATACTTCCAGCTTTAATCTAATATAATATAACCATTTATTATCTATCTTAATAACCTTATAACTAATCCGTTACCAGATTTGCATTATCTGTTACAAACTTTACATTATCGGTTATCAACCTTTTCAGGATTCATATCGTGCCATAAAAGTCTCTGCTTTGCCATATCCTCAAATGCAGTTCCTTCCTTGCCATAATTGCAATATGGGTCAATTGATATTCCTCCTCGTGGAGTGAATTTGCCCCATACTTCTATATATCTTGGCTGCATAAGCTTGATTAAATCCTTCATAATTATATTCACACAATCCTCGTGGAAATCACCATGATTTCTGAAACTGAACAGATATAATTTAAGTGACTTAGACTCAACCATAAGCTTATCAGGAATATATGATATATATATTGTTGCAAAATCCGGCTGGCCTGTTATAGGACAAAGACTTGTAAACTCAGGACAATTAAACTTCACAAAATAATCATTATCGGGATGTTTATTTTCAAATGTTTCAAGCACTTCTGGCGCATAATCCATACTGTACTTTGTCTTATTACCTAACTGCTTAAGACCTTCATCTTCTCTAGACATATTAATCTCCATTCCTGCATATTAATCTGCTTGTATACTAATTTTCCAGTATATAAATCTGCTTATATATTAATTCTGGTATATTATTCTGCTTATACAGAATTACTTAATATGCTTCTTAATTCTTTCTGTCATCTGCTCCTCACCCATAATATGAACGATTGTCCAAAGGTCAGGTGTATTAGCACGTCCTGTAACTGCAATTCTTACAGCCTCAGCTATATCAGATACATTTCCCTTGAAATTCTCTGGGTTAGCCTTGTAAGCCTTCATATCTGAAGCAAAGCCGTGCTCATCTGCTATCTCCTTAAGCTTGTTAAACCATACTGAATTATCATCATTATGGTCATACTTTGCAAGATAACTCTTTAATATCTCACTTACCATATCTTCATCAAGCTTGAATTCGTCCATTTCCTCTGCTGACTCGCCGTCAAAGAAATAAGAGATAAGTTCAAATATCTGCTTTGCATACATTAAATCTTTTCTTCTTCTCTTAGCACCGACACCCATATAGAGGCGGAGAATTTGTAACATCTTTTCTCTGTCGCCGAACCATTTCTCTACATTTTCTGGCTCATTCTCCTTAGCCCAGTCATAAAGGAAATCGTAAAGTTCTTCTTCTGAAAGCTTAGATAACTCATTCTTACATATATTATGAAGCTTATCCTTATCAAAAAGCGCACCTGACTGGTTCATCTTCTCTACCGAGAATGGGAACTCATTGATATCCTT
The DNA here is from genome assembly GCA_050874785.1 of Lachnospira sp. GTDB lineage: Bacteria > Bacillota > Clostridia > Lachnospirales > Lachnospiraceae > Lachnospira. The sequence continues at coordinate 27,329 of JBNMLJ010000009.1, read as the reverse complement.
GTCAGGGAACTTCTCGTGCCACTCTTCAAAGTTAGAGTTAAGAAGAGTAAGAAGATATACCTTCATTGTATATGGATGGTATCCGTCCTTTCTATAATAATCAAGTGAAAGCTCTGGGTCTTTTCTCTTAGATAACTTTCTCTTGCCGCCTGTCTCCTCATCAAACTTCATAAGATGTGCTGTATGTGCGTAAGCAGGCATCTTAAAGCCCAATAAATGGAATAATTCATAATGTATAGGAGCTGATGCAAGCCACTCACCACCTCTTACAACTGTAGTTGTTCTCATAAGGTGGTCATCAATTGCGTGTGCAAAATGGTATGTTGGAATACCATCTTTCTTTAAAAGCACGATGTCGTGTATATTCTCTGGAAGCTTAATTTCTCCCTTGATTGCATCAACAAATGTAATCTCCTTATCAGGGCTTCCCTGTGAACGAAGTCTTAATACATATGGCTTTCCAGCCTTAATATTAGCTTCTATCTCTTCATAAGAGAGATTACGGCAGGTAGCATATTCTCCATAATAACCTGTAAGGACCTTATCTTCTTCCTGCTTTGCCCTTACCTTATCAAGCTCTTCCTCTGTACAGAAGCAAGGATATGCAAGTCCTCTTTCTACAAGGCTCTTGGCATATGTATGATATATTTCAACTCTCTGTCTCTGGAAATATGGTCCATAAGCATTTCTTGGGTCTGTATCATCAAAGCCAGCACCCTCATCAAATTCAATATCAAAATATCTTAATACATTAATAATTGTTTCTACTGCACCATCAACTTTTCTTTTCTCATCTGTATCTTCTATTCTAAGATAAAATACACCACCATTTCTGTGTGCAATTCTCTCATCAGCAAGCGCACTGTAGAGATTACCAAGATGAATAAATCCTGTTGGACTTGGTGCCATACGTGTAACTTCCGCCTTATTAGGAAGCTTTCTATATGGGAATTTCTCTTCATAATATTCAGGAGTATTAACTACTTCCGGAAATAATAAATCTGCTAATTTCTGATTATCCATTTCATCCTCATTTCTGCGCATATACTTATATAACCTGTATGTACTACATATAACTTCTATGTATTGTATTATAATATTCTATATATCATATATAACTATATACAATGCTATAATGCGCTTATACATTCACATATCATTACGGCAACAGCCAATATTATATATTACACATTTTTATGGTATTTATCAACTTATGTTTGATACATATATTAATTTCATATCAATAACATTATTAATATCTTTAGTGTAAATAATATATACATTAATACATATCAATGTACTCGTAAGTATATATATCGTTCACTAAGCATAAAAAATCCAGACGTTAAATATATTCATATAAAGCAATATAACTTTCTTTAATTCAATAATATATTCTCTATCGCATATGCAACGCCATCTTCGTCATTGCTTTTAGTCACATAATCAGCAATACTCTTTAAATGTTCTGTCGCATTACCCATAGCAACGCCACAGCCTGCGAATTGTATCATATCAATATCATTATCCGCATCACCAAATGCCGCAATATCTTCCCTGTCTATGCCAAGAAGCCCTGCCATGTATTGCACCCCTGACCTCTTTCCTGCATCTTTATAGGATATTTCTATAAGCTGTTTTACTGAGCTTGTAATATATATATCCTTGTCCGCCTCATAAAGCTCATCAATAATCCTGCGCTTTAAAATGTCATCATTAAGAACAATATCCATACAGTCAAGCTCATTTTTATGCTGATTGATAAATTGTATAATATCTTCTTTTAATATTCGTGTGGAACGCACATATTGTATCGCATTTTCTGTTGCACCATACTTTACAGGATTGTCAATATACTCCTTTGCCGCATATGCGCAACCTCTTATAAATGCTTCATAAGTAACAGGGTACTGCCTGCATACCGACAGAATATTATCAACGGACTGTGGTTTTAGTATATATGACTTAATACATTTTCTATCTGCAATTCTGTATACACTTGCACCATTACTTGTTATTGCATACTCTATTCCCTGTACATTAAGCACTTCATCTGGAAGAGTATCAAATGCCCTGCCGCTTGCAATACATATGTGGACACCTCTTGCAATTGCCCCACTTAAAGCCCTTTTGTTTGCCTCAGATAAGTGTCCATCAGATGTAAGTGTCGTTCTGTCCAAATCTAATGCAATAAGTTTAACCATATATCCTCCATTACTGCCACTACACAGTCTGTGATGTTCTTATAACCTTCACAAGCTGTTCCAAATCAACAGGCTTTGAAAGGTGTCCGTTCATTCCGCATTTTAATTCTTCATTAATATCCTCCGGAAGTGAGTCGGCAGTCACTGCAACTATAGGAACTACATCACCACCAGAACCTGTCATTGTCCTTATCTTTCTTGCCGCCTCATATCCGTTCATAACCGGCATATGAATATCCATAAGAATTATGCTGTACCTGTCTTTGCCGTATCTGTCAAACAGGTCAACTGCATTTTCCCCGTTAAAGGCTATATCTGACTTGATATTATTAAGCTTAAGATATTCCTGCAATATCTCAGCATTTTTCTCATTATCCTCAACTATAAGAACTGATGGTTCATCAAGCTTTGCATTATCAGCTGCATCATCTTTACTGTATACAGCGAGTGGAAGCTTCACTGTAAACACTGAACCTTTATTCTCCTCGCTCATAACATCTATTGTCCCGCCCATAAGCTCTACAATATTATGTGCAACCGCAAGGCCAAGTCCCATACTAAGCGAACCCTTGGTATTTCTTGTATCCTGTATCCTCTCAAACGGCTCAAATAATCTTCCAAGCTCACTATAAGGAATACCTATTCCATTATCCCTGACCTGAAATTCATACATAACCATATGCCTGCCAGAATTACTGTCATCATTCCGGCTGTCATCACCTGCACTATCAAACTGGCTTATCGTAAAATGAATGTCACTGCCCTGTGCAGAATACTCAGATGCATTATATATAAGACTTTCCAATACCTTTACAATATTATCCTCATCGTATATAACTTTATCATCTGTAATATTATTATAGCCAGCTATAATATTCTGCTTTCTTAAGCTGATACTATCATTAGTATCTTTAAGTATCCTGTCTGTCACCGAACGTAAACTACATTCCTTCTCCTCTAAATGTGCAACTGTTGTCGATAACTCATTCATATCAAGCACTTCGCTTATCTGATACATAAACTGTTCTGATGAATTAATTATCTCATCAATGTAGCCAAGCACCTTGTCCTTTGATGATATATTAGCTCTGGCAAGCTTCGCCATTCCTGTTATAACATTAAGTGGTGTCCTTATATCGTGTGATATTGTCGATATGAACTCACGTCTGGCATTATGTTCATTCTGCACAACTCTTATTGAACTAATCCACGCATTTCTTCCGTCCTTCGTTATATAATCAACGCGGCAGTCCTTAATCCATATATATTCTCCCTCACTGTTAATAAGGCGGTACTCTGCATTATCAGCCTTCATTCCACGATAATAATTTCTGTCAGAAGGACATATAAGATTAATGTATTTACCATCACATCTTACCTTTAGCGTATCCATATCATACCCAAGGTTAGCAAGCGCGAACCAGCTTATAAAATATATCGAATAATCCTCATCATAAAATCCGCTTATAACACCAACCGCAGAATTCTTAACAAGCATATCCATAACTTTATTCTGTATATCATCAGTAACACTTACATCATCAGTATCTATAAATTCCACACATTCCTTATAATAAAAATTATTCATCACGTCTCCGTTATTTGTAATGCTTATCAATAAGTATCCTATCCATAATCAACACATAAAATACCCTGCCATATCTGTTATTATGTACTATTCTTCCATAATCCAGCACCTCACGCACAGTTTTATCCCTGCACAGCATATTAAACTTTACATAATCATTAATGTCATACTGCTTACTATCAATCTGGCTCCATATGCTTTTCTCTACGCGTTCCCTGTCATCAGGATGTATAAGATTACCAAAATGCTGTTGTGTATGCTCAAAAAATTCATCTATATCTTTACAGCCTGCAAACTGTATCATCTCATGATTAGCAAATAATATTTCATCATTATTCTTGTCTGCTTTGTATATAAGAAATGCTCCAGGAAGATTTTCCGATATATCGCCTAGTGAAAATCCCAGCTGGCTTCTCTTAGCATAAACCTGTTCTTTATTATATCTTCTACAGCCCTGCTTACCATCAAGTTTAACTTCATAAAGTGCCATATCAGCATAATGAAGTATCTCTGATGGTTCATTGACATCTATAGGATATTCCACATAACCTACAGATATTGTGTAATTATATTCTTTGCCTTCATATACAAATACACGCTTCATAGCAGCAAACTGCTTAATCTTCTCCTCAACATCACTACAACGGCAGTTCTTTAATATCATACAGAATTCATCACCACCATTACGTCCGATAATAGAGCTTTCACATTTATCATCACCAAATGTATTCTTCATTGATGCCGCCAGCTTTCTTAAGGCTTCATCTCCAACTGCGTGTCCATAAAGGTCATTAATGAACTTGAAATTATCAATATCAAGAAGTATACCTACACAAGGCTTATCTTTATTATCCTTCATATAACGTGCAAGCTGCTCATTAAAGCCAGAGCGGTTATAAATTCCTGTTAATGTATCCATATAAGAAAGATTCTTTAATGCAATCTGTCTTTCCCTTATTATAATAAGTGCTATTGTAAGACCCGTAACAAGTAATACTATAAGTGAACCAAATACAATAATAGATGGATTAACTATACCAGCCTTCCAGCCACCTTTAGGAGTTACTTCAAGCTGCCACTCACAGCCTCCCAAAGTAAATGTATGCACAACAGGATTAACAAGCGTAACTCCTGTTGATGACAACACCTCATATTCATCAGTAAGTGGTGATTTAGTCTTGGTAAGGCAGTAATCATACCCGAAATTGGCAAGTCCTTCTACAGAATCTATAAATATATCTGGTACTTTTACTATAACAATCGCAAGTCCCCAGAACTGGCTGCTGCCTTCTTCATCTTCTATAAATACAGGATTACGGATGGCAATTCCCATTCCCACTTGATTTAATTCAAATGGTTCCTGCATAATTACCATATTATTATCAATTCCATATCTTGTAACAGCTCCACGTTTGCTGTCATTAACAAGATCTATCTTTCCTGCATCATTACCCTTATCTGGATATATATCTGTAACAACTCCATCAGGTGCTATTTGTATTGACTGGATATAATCCTTATTAAACATATCTTCAGCAATGGTGTTAAACTTGGTAACTACGCCACTATCACTTATTATAACCTGTTCCAGGGATTCCGTAATTGATATACCCTCACCTAACTCTCTTTCCATACGGTCAGAATAACTTACAGCATTAAGTTCTGCCCTTGCTCTTACATTTTCCACATTAGCACGTCTTGTATTAATAACAACATTAGCAAAGATTCCTGAACTGAGCATAAACATAACAACAGGAATAATCCATTTAAACTTATGGTACATTCTTTTCCTGCCTGATAAATTCTGTTCTTTTATTATTTTGTATACTTCTTTGTTATCGTCTAATATGCCCGGCATAAATGTATCCTCTTTTCATAACATCACCAGTATATTTTACGCTTTATTGCTCCAGAAATCAACAGGTTCATACTCCTGTAATCTTGCAAGAAAACCAAGCTTGTCAAGCTCCTCCTGAATAATGTCCAATGTGTCCTCATCAGGTGCTATTACCGTATGATAATGATACCCTGATGTGACATTCATTAACAGGTTAGACTTTCCATTGCCAATCTCTGCCATATAATCTTTAATATCGCGTCTTGAGTGGAGGTTAAGATCTGCCTTGATAACTCCGTATACCTTATGATACACAAACACATCTTTAACCCAGCCACCCATATCAACGATACAGTTAAGTTCTGTTTCTACATCTGCCTCTGTATGAACGACCTTAAATATTCTTGTATGTTCATTCTTCTTACGAATAACATAGCCTCTGTTAGTTGATGATATTTCATTATCAGAGGCTCTTATAAGTGCTATATCCTGAACAATTACCTGCCTGCTCACATTAAGCATACTGGCAAGTGCAACTCCCGAAACAGGCTTATTACTGCTATTAAGAATATCTATTATTTTTTCACGTCTTTGCTCTCCGTTCATACTATCTCTCCATTCTCATCTATTCAATTGGGTGAAGATTTTTTAATGATATATCCATAATCGGTGCAGAATGTGTAAGTGCTCCGCTTGATACATAATCAACAGAAAGTCCTGATAACTTTTCAAGGTTCTCTTTGGTAATATTACCAGATACCTCAACCTCTGCCCTGCCGTCAATTATATCAAGTGCTTCTTTCATAGTATCGTGTGACATATTATCAAGCATAATTATATCTGCTCCCGCCTCAACAGCCTCACGGACCATATCAAGATTTTCAACCTCAATTTCTATTTTTCTTACAAATGGCGCATATTCCTTAGCCATTTTAACAGCCTTAGCTACTCCGCCAGCCGCTCCTATATGATTATCCTTAAGAAGCACACCGTCTGTAAGATTATATCTGTGGTTATTACCACCGCCAACTCTTACTGCATACTTCTCAAATAATCTGTTATTAGGTGTTGTCTTTCTTGTATCTAAAAGCTTAATTCCTGTTCCTTCAAGACACTGGGCAACCTCGTTAGTATATGTAGCAATTCCACTCATTCTCTGTAAGTAATTAAGTGCTGTTCTCTCCCCACATAATAACACTTTTATGTCACCTGTTACAACTGCAAGAAGCTCTCCCTTAGTAACTTTATCTCCGTCTTTTACTTTCAAGTCAACAACTGTATTCTCATCAAGAAGTGTGAATACCCTTGCAAATATCAAAAGTCCGCATATAATTCCATCCTGCTTGCATATAAGCTGTACCTCGCCCTTCTTAGGCTCTGGCATAACACTGTTAGTCGACACATCTTCACTTGTTATATCTTCCTTTAACGCACTGAGTATTAATGGATCTGCATTTAATTTTAAAGTAACATTATCAAACATATTTATTCTCCTGATTATATCTTAATTTTGCGCAGCTTTTCAGCGCATATAAAGTTCTGCAAGGAACTTTTATGGCGGCTGCTTTATATTATCTTTCTTATGCTGTCTGCTTTCCTGCATCTGCTTCATCTATTTTATCTTTTACAAGCTTTGCATATAATTCATTCAAAGCATTTTCATCTTCATAATCTGTAAGCTTCACGTTAGCAACATATGCATTGGCTGATGTATTAAGCTTATCAGCTAATTCCTTATCTGTCATATTATGTGCCGCTCTCTTGGCAAATACAAGGCTTTCAAGAAGTGAATTGCTCGCAAGCCTGTTTCTTCCGTGAACACCATTGCAGGCTGTTTCACCTACTGCATATAATCTGTCCATAGATGTCTTACTCTCATAATCAACCTTTATGCCGCCCATAAAATAATGCTGTGCAGGTACAACCGGTATACACTCTTTAGTGACATCATATCCCTGCTGCCTGCAATGTTCAACTATATTAGGAAAATGTGATTTCAGCTCAGCTTCTGGAATTGTCCTTAAATCTTCCCAAACGTGGTCTGTTCCGTCCTTTTTCATCTGCTCATATATGGCCTGTGTCAGTAAATCCCTTGGCAGAAGCTCATTGACAAATCTGTTGCCATTCTTGTCATAAAGCTTTGCACCCTCGCCTCTTACCGACTCAGATATAAGAAAGCTTCTGTCCTTTTCATCTTTAGAATAAAATGTTGTTGGATGAATCTGGACATAGTTAATATCCTTTAATTTAACATTATGCTTAACAGCGATTGCAATTGAGTCACCTGTAAGGTGTCTGAAATTAGTTGAATGTCTGTAAAGTCCGCCAATTCCGCCTGTTGCAAGAACTGTGACGTCTGCCTTAACTGTCATAAGGCTGTTATCTGGTTTCCTTATAACTGCACCAAGACATTCATTATTATGGCTTATAATATCTAACATTCTTGTATTCTCTAATAATGTTACATTAGGAAGCTCCCTCACTCTTTCAAGCAGATGACTTGTTATCTCTTTTCCTGTAACATCCTCGTGGAATATTATTCTGTTACTGCTGTGAGCTCCCTCTTTAGTGTATGCAAGATTGCCCTGCTCGTCTTTCTTAAAATCAGCACCAGCCTCAATCAAGTCCTTAACAACATCTCTTGACGAACGAATCATTATCTCTACTGATTTCTTATCGTTCTCGTAATGTCCTGCCTTAAGTGTATCCTCAAAATAACTGTCATAATCGCTGTCAGCCTTTAACATGCACATTCCGCCCTGTGCAAGATATGAATCACTGCTTTCTGCATCACTGCTTGTTATCATAAGAATACGCTTATCTCTTGGAAGATTGAGCGCACAATAAAGACCTGAACAGCCACAGCCTACTATTAATACATCTGTTTCCATAATTTTACTCCATTTCTTTAATTATACCAGTTTGTTATATGCTGCTTATTAAAAATATAATTTCAATATTAATTATGTTATTTTGCTGCCAGCTCAAGCATTTTATTAAGCGGCTTTAATGCACACTGTGCAAGTTCTTCATCAACGAATACCTCATTAGTATCATTTTCAAGAACATCTAATACCTTATCCAGCGTAACCTTCTTCATATTCACACATACCTGGTCAGGCTTAACTGTATAAAGCTTCTTATCTGGTGCTTTCTTTCTTATCTCATTGAACACGCCGTCAACTGTTCCGATAATATACTCATCTGCATCAGTATCAACAACGTGATCAATAATTCCTGATGTGCTTCCAACATAATCTGCAAGTGTAAGTACATCTTCTGTACATTCAGGGTGGGCTGCAAATTTAGCCTCTGGGTGTAACTCCTTAGCCTTTAACACCATATCTTTAGTAATGACAACGTGTCTTGGGCAGCAGCCATTATTAAATATAAAATTCTTATCTGGACATTGCTTTGCAACAAAGCTTCCCAGATTTCTGTCTGGTATAAAAAATATATTCTTGTTAGGAAGATTTTTAACAATCTTAACTGCATTAGATGATGTGACACATACATCTGAATATTTCTTTAATTCAGCAGTTGAATTGATATAACAGACAACAGCAAGGTCATCATACCTTTCTCTTAAAGCAAGTATCTCATCTTTGTCAGCCATATGCGCCATAGGACAGTCTGCATTCATATCCGGCATAAACACTCTTTTCTTAGGATTAAGGATTTTCGCACTCTCTCCCATAAATTCAACACCAGCAAATATAATTCTGTCCTGACTTACCTTTGTAGCCACCTTGCTTAAATAAAACGAATCGCCTATATAATCAGCAACATCCTGAACATCTTCATCAACATAATAATGTGCAAGTATTACTGCATTTTTCTCTTTCTTTAACTTTTCAATATCGCTTACGATAGACATATGTATTCCTCCAGAAATCGTTATAATTTTTCAAAGTATACTACAAAACTTTACAACTGACAAGACAGTTGTAAAGTTTTTCGGTAAATTTTGGAATATTCGGGCAAATCAAAAAAGGACGTAACAGCTATTCACTGCTACGTCCTCTTATCTAAACTAAGTATTTACTTATTGAATGTTATAAAACCATAACTTTCAAGTGTCTTAAAATATTGTACAAGTCTTGGATACAAAGGCTCAGCTTTATCACCAAAATGTTCGTGCACAAGCTCAGATATATCATATATCGTTCTTGCGCCATCTATATATGGCCATATGAAATTACCCATTTCATCAAGATGAATCTTTGATATTCGTGGCTTTCTGAATACAATCTGCGCTATTTTATTAAACACACCTTTATTCTCAACCATTATTGTAACTGCACCTTTATCGTCTGTTTGAAAAGGATATTTATCCTCATTATGCTTTGGCACATAATCAAGGTAATTAGCACTTTCTGCCTTTGCCTTCTTAGATTTTGTCTTCATATTCATTCACACTCTACTTTTCTTTGTTCTTAGTCCATACTGCATTCTTTAATATTAAAAGAACCATAATAACCATTAACACAATAGAACCGATTGTTCCAAGTGAAAAGCTTCCTGATAAATCTATTGGATCTGCAAGTCCAACTACTGCAAATATAGCAAGAAGAATACCTACAAGTCCTTCACCAGCAATAAGTCCTGAGCAGAAAAGAATTCCACCACTTGCTTCATTGTCCTTATCCTTATCTTTAGACTTCTTGTCAACAAAAAGACGGATAAGTCCACCAATCATAATTGTTGCTGAAAGCTCTAATGGAAGGTATAAACCAATTGCTACTGGAAGAACTGAAATACCAAGTATTTCAATTACTAATGCAATAAATACACCGATGAATACAAGTGCCCAAGGAAGATTTCCTTCCATAACACCTTCTACGATTGTCTTCATAAGAGTAGCCTGAGGAGCTGCAAGTTCTGTTGTACCAAAGCCCCAGGCACTGTCAAGAAGGACAAGAACACCGCCGATTGTTAATGCTGCAACAACTGCACCTAAAAGTTCACCAATCTGCTGCTTCTTAGGTGTAGCACCAAGGATATAACCAGTCTTTAAATCCTGTGATGTATCACCAGCCATAGCTGCGATAATACAGATTACAGAACCGATACCTATAGCGCCCTTCATACCATGAACACCTACATCACCTGTAACCTTAAGGCATAATGTAGCAAATAAAAGTGTAGCAATAGCCATACCTGATACAGGGTTGTTACTGCTTCCTACAATACCAACCATACGGGAAGATACTGTTGCGAAGAAGAAGCCAAATATTACTATAAGAATAGCGCCAAGAATTGTAACAGGAATATCTGGAATAAGCCAGATAGCAATTGTAACAACAACAATACCAATTGCAATAACTTTCATATCAAGATCCTGCTCTGTACGAAGCTTACCTGTATTCTTGTCACCCTTCATTCCCTTAATAGCATCTGAGAATGTCTTTACAATAAGTGGTAATGACTTAATAAGGCTTATAATACCACCTGTTGCAACGGCACCAGCACCAATATATTTGATGTAATTACTCCAGATTGCGCTTGCTCCCTTTGTTGCATATAAATCAGCAATAGAGATTGTACCTGGATAAAGTATAGTTGAACCACCAAATGTTACAATAGCTGGAATAAGTACGAACCAGCCTAATATACCACCAGCAAACATATATGATGCAATCTTAGGTCCACAAATGTAACCTACACCAAGTAATGCTGGATATACTTCTGCTGAAAGTTCTGTCTTAAGTGACTTTATAGGTGCTGTAATAACACCAGGAATAACCTTAATTCCGTCAGTAACGAACTTAAATAATGCTGCAAATCCCATACCTGCAAATACAGACTTAGCACTTGCTCCACCTTCTTCACCAGCAAGTAATACTTCAGCACAAGCTGTTCCTTCTGGATAAGGAAGTGTTCCGTGTTCTTTAACGATAAGTGCATTTCTAAGTGGAACCATAAAGAGAACACCAAGAATACCACCGCAAAGAGATATTAACATTATTGTAAGAAGTGATGGAGAATCCATAATTCCATCTTTAGCCCATAAGAATAATACAGGCAATGTAAAAATAGCACCTGCTGCCAATGATTCACCCGCAGAGCCGATTGTCTGAACCATATTGCTCTCAAGGATAGAATCTTTTTTCATGATGACACGTATAACACCCATCGAAATAACGGCTGCTGGGATTGATGCTGAAACAGTCATACCTACCCTTAAACCAAGGTAAGCATTAGCAGCACCGAATACTACAGCAAGAAGCATACCCATAATAACAGATGTTACTGTAAATTCTGGAGTAATCTTATCCGCAGGTATATACGGCTTAAACTGCTCGTCTTTCATAAAAAACCTCCTAAAAGTATAAAAATCATTAATGAATTATTGCCAGACGATAAAATACAATAAATCATCAAAAAAAGAGAGGTGACAACTTCAATGACGGCTGTCACCTCTTTTAATCTTTAGTATTTTATCACATTAAATTGAAAAAATAAAGTACCAATTATATACTCTTTAAATTTTTATTAAATATTCCAGAAAATGGAATAAATTAATTACAGTAAATAATTTAATTACTCATTTCAACTTATTTCATATTGTAAATATATTTTACTAAAATGCTTTTAATTAGTGGTGGAATAATCTCATTCCTGTAAAGCACATTGCAATGCCTCTCTTGTTGCAGGTTTCAATAACATTATCATCTCTTATTGAACCGCCTGGCTGTGCAATATACTTAACACCGCTCTTATATGCTCTCTCAATATTATCACCAAATGGGAAGAACGCATCTGAACCGAGTGCAACATTTGTGTTGCCATCAAGCCATGCTCTCTTTTCTTCCTTAGTAAATACTTCTGGCTTCTCTGTAAATACTCTCTCCCAGGCTCCATCTTCAAGAATATCCATATATTCATCACCAATATAGAGGTCAATTGCATTATCTCTGTCGGCTCTGCCAACATCTTCCTTAAATGGAAGTGCTAATACCTTAGGGTTCTGGCGAAGATACCAGTTATCAGCCTTCTGTCCTGCAAGTCTTGTACAATGAATTCTTGACTGCTGTCCAGCTCCGATACCGATTGCCTGTCCATTCTTTGTGTAGCATACTGAGTTAGACTGTGTATACTTTAATGTAATAAGGGCAATTATTAAATCAATCTTTGCCTGCTTTGGAATTTCTTTATTCTCTGTAACAACATTTTCAAGAAGTTCTTCATTAATCTTGAACTCATTACGTCCCTGTTCAAATGTAACACCATATACCTGCTTTCTCTCAACTGGTGCTGGATGGTATGAAGGGTCAATCTTAATTATATTGTAATTGCCTTTCTTCTTTCCCTTAAGTATCTCTAAAGCTTCATCTGTGAAACCAGGAGCGATAATACCATCTGATACTTCGTGCTGGATAAGCTTTGCTGTTGAAGCATCGCACTCATCTGATAATGATATGAAATCACCAAATGATGACATTCTGTCTGCGCCTCTTGCTCTTGCATAAGCACATGCAAGTGGTGAAAGCTCTCCGATGTTCTCATCTACCCAGTATATCTTCTTCTCCACTTCACTAAGAGGAAGTCCTACAGCCGCACCTGCTGGTGATACGTGCTTAAATGAAGTTGCTGCTGGAAGTCCTGTTGCTTCCTTTAATTCCTTAACAAGCTGATAGCCATTGAAAGCATCTAAGAAATTGATATAACCTGGTCTTCCGTTAAGGATTTCTACTGGAAGTTCGCTTCCGTCTTCCATAAATATTCTTGATGGCTTCTGATTAGGGTTACAGCCATATTTTAACTGAAATTCGTTCATAACTATTCTCCATTCATTTATTAATTTTCATTATTAAAATTATTAGTTATTTATCATTAATTATTATTATTAATTTTGATTATTAATTATCAATCAGTCATTCCTATTATTAATTTTGATTATTTATTCTTATTAATAATTCCTAATTATTTATTCTTATTAATAATTCTTGTTTCGTATTCACCTGTCTTGATGTCAATAAATCTTACAAAAAGTGATACCTTATTATCTTCATTAAGATTTTCCCATACCATATTAGTAAATGTATCAATATCGCCTTCTATTCTGACTAATACAGGTTCTCCCTCAAAACTTGGAAGCGGTGAACCATCATTCATATATGTATGGATAAAATGTCCCTCTCCCGCGATTGGTGCATCATATGTAAATGTAAATCTGTCGCACTGGTTAGGGTTGCCATTGTGGCTCTTTAATATTGACATTGCATAATCATACTCGCCGTTATCAACTGTCATAAGACCTGATATTCTAGGAGTAAAGTTAGGAGCATCTGGTTCAAATTCTCTTGTTCTTAATGACTCTTCAAATGTCCTTCCTGTACTCATAAGATCATATACTGTATCTGTCTGATCACCATTAGTAACGATTGTCTTCTTTCCAAGAACACGTACTGGAGCATATATTATAAGACTTGGATCTTCAAGCTTGCCTGGGTCAAATGCCTCTGTCCTTATTCCATCCTTATCCTCAACGAATACCCTGTTACGGCTGTTAGCACTTCTTCCCATAATAAAATATGCTGTAACTGCCTTTGCTCCGTCTGCTGATCTTCCAATAACAATTCCTCTTCCCGGATAAGAACAACCCGATAATTCCTTTTCAAGTGTTGTAATCTGCATAATAATCCTCCATTTCTGTTTTTAGTATTATAATGTACAAAAAGCCGACCTTATCTGGGTAACCTTTTAAGGGGCTGCCCAGGCGGTCGGCTAATAATCATATATATACTGTACTCCCTGTGGGTAATCCCACACATATTCCATAACTTCAATCAATTAAAAGCTCTGTATAATATGCTTTCCGCCAGTCGTACAGCTCATAGTTTTAAGATACACTAAGTTGCGGCATTTTTCAACATTATTTTAAATATATTTTATATATTCTTAATTATTGACTAACAGGCATTTTAATAGTTACCAAGAAGCTTGATTGACTTGGCTTCTTCCTGTATTCCTCTTAACGCATTCATAACGCGTGGATCATCAATATTACCCTCAAAGTCCACAAAGAACTTATAATCCCACTGCTTGTCTGCTGGTCTTGACTCAATTTTATACATATTAAGCCCATTATATATTATGTGGCTTAAAAGATTATAAAGTGTTCCTGCCTCGTTGGCTGTCTCGAAAACAATGCTTGTCTTGTTAGCATTTTTTAAGAAACGTCTTGCATTAGTTATTATTACAAATCTGGTTGTATTGTTAGATAAGTCAGCAATACCTGTTTCTAATACTTCAAGGCCGTATATCTGTGCAGCTTTCCTGCTAGATATTGCAACATGTGTGTTATCATTTTCTGATAATAACATCTTAGCCGCCATAGCTGTATTCGCCTGATGTATTCTCTGCCAGTCCTTGTGTGTATTAAGAAAATGGTCGCACTGCATAATTCCCTGTGGATGTGAATATACAGTTGTAACCTTATTAATATCTGTTCCCTTAAGTCCTACAAGAACGTGGTCTATATTAACAAATGTCTCAGCAATTATGTAGTTATCATATTCCTGTAATAAATCATATACTCCTACAACACTTCCTGTTGTAGAATTCTCAATTGGAAGCACACCGTAATCAGCTTCTTTATTCTTAACTGCTTCCATAACATCTCTCCAGGTAGGAACTCCATAATTATCACAGTCCTCACCAAAGAAATTGCAGGCAGCTTCCTGTGTGTACGCACCCGGAACGCCCTGATATGCAATCTTAACGCCCTCTTTATTAATACTATCTATAGCCTCATAAGGTTCTCTTAAAGTCTGACCCATAGCTTCAAGAAGCTGGTACTGTCCTTTTCTTGAATTAGCCATAATCTGTGAAAATAAATCGTCAATAGCGTGGACATTAGCCTTATTTTTAACAAGCTTGGTAACAGCTTCAATCTTCGCACGTTCTCTCTGTGTATCAAGAACTTTCTTTCCAGTCTGGATTTTATACTCTGCGACTTCCTTTGTAAGCTTCATTCTCTGTTCAAACAAATCAACAAGCTGTTTATCAATGCCGTCAATCTGCTCTCTTATTACATTCAAATCTAACATTTTTCAACCTCGTAATCTTTATTGCTTTAAACCATTGATATTGTACCATATTTTTTGTAATATGTAAGTAAATAATTAACAACCATTAAAGATATAAGTTAATTTTATAAAATACTCAGGAATGGAGATTACAATATGAAAAAAGTTATTACAATAATTATTGTTGTCTTAGTAATCGCCGCTGCTGGTGTTGGAGGATTTTTCTATATCAGAAAGAACCAGACGGCAGTCAACAACGACAATGCTATCGGCAACACAGCGGGCAATCTTATCAATGGCGGATTATTCTGCGAATACGATGACAAAATATATTTTGCCAATCCAGATGATTACAACAAATTATACGTTATGAACTCTGACTGTACTAACATTTCCAAGCTGAATGATGACAGCGTTGCTTACCTTAACGTATGTGGCAAATACATATACTATGTTAAGAATAATTTTAACAAAAGCACAATCGGAATGGTATTCAGAGGTCAGCTTTTCGGACTTTACAGATGTGATTTGGACGGCAAGCACGCCAAGGTTTTATATAATGAGCTTTCTGGTGCGGTAAGCCTTAGCGGTAACACTTTATTTTACCAGCATTATGATGACACAACAGCACTTACATTTTATAAGATGGATATTGATGGCAAGAATAATTCTCTAATATCTGACACACCTTATTCTCCAACAAGTGTATATAATGGAAGACTTTACTTCTCAGATCCTAACGGACGTCACCATATACTTTCTATGGATACTAAGACCTGTCAGATTGTTAATTACTATGACAGCAATTCTTACCTGACATTAATTGATAATAATTACGCTTATTATATCGACCTTGATAAGCAGTATTCACTTGTAAGACTTAATATGTCTAACAAGACACTTGAGCTTTTGTATGCGCCTGAAAATGGCAAAGTAATTAACTACAACGTATATGGCAACAAAATATTCTTTCACGTTGAGGGCGGCGACAATGCTGGTCTTTACAGAATGAATGTTGATGGAACCCAGTTAGAATATGTAGCTGTTGGCGAAGTATCTGGAATCCACTGTACTTCCAAGTATACTTTCTTCTCATATTATGAAGACCAGTCAACACTTTACAGAATACCTACAACTGCACCAATAACAACTATTGAAGAGATTTCAATTAATTAAGTTATTTTAAAAATATCAATTACATATATCATACAAAAAAGGAACTCACCAACTATGGCAGTTCCTTTTATTTTATATTTGTTATTATATTTATTAATTAGGATATTCACTTGTTATTCCGAAATATTCTTCTAATGAAATCCAGTCACCATTATTATAAAGCTTCTCTGCTAATTCAGTTCCAACATATCTTAAATGCCAAGATTCATACTGATAACCTGTATATGCGTCCTTTCCCTTAGGAAATCTTATGCAGAAACCATATTTATAACAGTTATCATTGACCCATTTGCCTTCGCTTGTGTACTGGAAGCTGTCTTCAATCGAATTCAAATCAAAACAAAGACCTGTCTGATGTTCTGAATTACCCGGTCTTGATGAATAAGTATCTGCCGCAGCTTTTCCGTCATTGGCTACATATCTGTTGTAAAGCCCCACCTGATAATCATATGAACGGTAACCACTCGCAATATAGATATTAAGTCCATTTGCTGTCGCATCTGCCTGCATTTTCCTGAAAGCAGCCATTAAATCCTTGTCAAGGCTCTTATTACTTCTTGCCTCTGTTACCGGCACTTCTGGGTTTTCTGGAATAAATGTACTTGGAAGCGCATATGTCTTATTGGCTATTAAGTAACCATCTATATATGTTGCTCCATTTCTATTCTCAATAGTAAATCCCTTAGATGTCTTAGTTACGCCATCTCCTGTTGATGACTCTTTCTTGTCGTCTGTCTGCTGACTCTCTGTGTTCTTATCATCTGAACTATTAACATTTGAAGCATCAGAATTACTTGCTGTATCAGTGCTGTTATTAGATGAATTAATACTATCACCTGCCTTAGACTCTGTGTTATTATTGCTGTCACTTGTTGTAACTATTGTATTATCATTAGTATCCGTTGACTTTTTCTTATTAGCATTTAATAACAATACTACCGCTACGATAATCACAACTACTACAGCGGCTGCACAGGCGGCAATTGCAATTCTTTTCCTCATAATTCTCTGTTTTCTTGTTAATCTTTTCTTTCTCATATGTCCTCCCGTTATCATTATATTAATGGAGATTCTACTTTATAATCTGAATTCACAATAACATTTTTTAATGCTGTAACCTGCTCATTATCACACTCTTTTATTAAATTGACAAGCCCTTTTGTTATAAGCCACGCACCATATTTATTAAAATGTGTATTCTCTGATACAGTGTCTTTCTTAGCAAGCTCATTAACAAAATCCTCTGGCCACTTACCCTTATTGATACCCTTTTTGATAGATGTATACTTATGGATATCAGCTTCGCCTATGCTCTCAAAAAGCTTTACAGTATAACTGAACAAATCTATCACAGGCGTATGTGTTTCCTCTCCTATCTGTTTCATCGCCCTTATATAGCAGAAATTATCACCGCCGTGAAGCCCCGGACCATCTTTAATTGTTCCGTCCCCGTTAAATGCTGTTCTTGCCGGTGCTGTTACAAGCACTGGAACAGCATTATGCTCTCTTGCCATATCAATATACTGCTTTATGAACCATTTAAAGCTGCCCTTCTCGCCATTAGGTGAATATGGATAATATGTATCATCAGGGTAAGTGTTATTAAATGCCTTAACACTTGCAAGCACTGCTTCCTTATCAGCTATTGAGTCATCTTTCATCAAAGCATCTATATATTCTTCAGGAATATAATCTTTAGGCACTCTCTCGCCCGGTATAACCGGATATCTGCCGTCCTCATCAGGCACTCCAAGCTCTGTCATACGGTTAAACATAGTGCTGTAACCTTTAGAGCTGTCATCATTGTGGCAGAATTCTATCAAAAGGTAATCTCCTGCCTGTATGCTTTCATCTATTTTATTAAATCTTCCTTCATTGAGAAATAATCTTGAGCTTCTGCCGCCTTTGGCGTAATTAAATACTTTGGTGTCCGGAGTTACATAATATTTAAGGTACTGTCCCCAGCCTGCTATAAATTCTTCTTCTGTGTAATTCTGGACGATTGAATCGCCGGCTAAATAAATGTTCATAATTCTGCCTTCTTCCTCTTGTAATTACTTTACACGACTTTATTGCATATCTTCATAGATTTTGTCGCACGGACGTTGTGTGAGGGCTTAATATTACCGCTGGGCACGCTTTCGCTACTTGAAACCGCAGCGGACACGTAAGCGGCTAAAATACAGCCGCTAAGTGCCGGCGGTTTCAAAAGTACCCAGCTTGCAATATTAAGCCCTCACACAACTGGTGTTCTATAAATTTGTGTCAGTTTTATACGTTTAAATGATAGCACATATCTGTTATTTGCACTATATATTTTCGACAGTAGTTTCTGTTACTGCTTTCGATTTTAGACATACCTATCTATACTAAATGGTTGTCACTAGCTATATCGTAATTATCTGTGTACTCCGCATTTTGTATAAGCTCCACTAACATTTCATCAACTTCTAATTCCATAGTCCAAATCCCTTTCCTAACATATCCCCCCGTATCTTTCCTCTCCACTCACAACGCTGCCCTTGACTACAACTATATTTAAGTATATCATAATAAAGTTACATAAGTTATGTCAAACCAACTCTTATAAATATATACCAGCAACGATATATATCTATAAGAAAATAAGGTATTATTATACAATAACCTATATAACATTAATTACCCAAAACAACATAACAATATTCACAGTATTATTTAATCATAATCTATAAATAACACCCAATTAAATCAGTCCCTAAAACTGATTTAACCACACTAAATCACCCACAAAAAAGGTCGATACATACCATTATACAAATAATAAAGGTCGATACATTATGTACAAAGCTCATAGCCACAATTGTGCATATCTCACAATACCGCACCGCTGCCTTTAATGATACCACCAAGGTTACCCCATCGCAACCAAACGCCACTGTCAGATTGGGGTGGGCTGATATAAACATAAGAAGACGATGGGGAGCCGCCGGTCCTTAGCTGGCAGTGTCAACTGGCAGCTTAGTACCGCTGCGAGCGACACTCAGTGCAAACGTGTCTTCGTTGCTTATATCAGCCCACCCCAATCGTCCGTGCCCACAAAATTGTATTTATCCCCCTTTTAAAAATACTGTGAAAGAAAGGACCAATTATGCAAGATAAAACCCAACAGATTTTCCGCGATGCCCCAGTACCTAAAGCCGTACTTACTAACGTAATTCCATCTATAATAAGTATGCTTATGGTTCTTGTATACAATCTTGCGGATACATTTTTTATTGGACAGACTAAAGACCCACTTATGGTTGCCGCTGTTTCCATTGCCACACCAGCATTTATTATATTTATGGCTGTCGGTATGTTATTTGGAATTGGTGGAACTTCTATGATAAGCCGAATGCTTGGCGAGGGAAAGCGTGATATGGCTAAGCATATTTCAGCATTCTGTTTCTGGACAGGTGCTTCAATCGGCGTTATCGCTATGATACTTATGACAATATTTTCAGTTCCCGTATGCCGTCTTATCGGCGCAAGTGATGCTACAATAGGATACGCTTCACAATATCTTTCAATCGTTGCCATTGGAATACCATTTCTTATTGTAAGTAATTCCTTTAGTAATATCATTCGTTCTGAAGGCCACGCTACAGTAGCTATGACCGGAATGATTATCGGTAATATGATTAATATTGTACTTGACCCTGTTATGATTATTGGTTTTAAATGGTATGTTGCAGGTGCGGCTGTTGCCACAGTGCTTGGTAACATATTCTCAACTGTATTTTATATTATCCACCTTACTTCTAAGAGGTCGATATTATCAATTAAGCCTAAAGATTATTCCGCTAAAAGAGCAATTACTCTCGGTGTGCTTTCAATTGGAATCCCGGCTTCACTTAACAACATACTTATGAGTTTTTCTAATATTATGATTAATTCATTTATGGCAAAACATGGTGATTTACAGCTTGCTGGTCTTGGTGTTGCTATGAAGGTTAATATGATTGCAGTTATGCTTCTTATCGGTGTTGGAACTGGCATCCAGCCTCTGCTCGGCTACTGCTTTGGTGCTGGAAATGGCAAACGCTACCGCTCAGTTTTAAAATTTTCTTTATGCTTTGCAATATGCTTAAGTATCATTATGACACTTATATGTTACCTTGGTGCAGCTCCTCTTGCAAAAGCATTTCTTGATGATGAAGAAGCTTTTGGATATGCGTTTGCATTTTCAAGAATATACATAATGTCTGGACCTGTGCTTGGAATATTGTTCGTATTTATCAATGCAATACAGTCAATGGGTGCGGCGATACCATCGCTTATACTTTCTGTAAGCCGTCAGGGAATAATCTATTTCCCAATACTTATTACAACAAGCATTGTAAACAACACACCTACTAACCTTGCTATGACACAGCCTATAACCGACTATATCGCAACAGCTTTGTCGATAGTATTATTCATAGTAGCTTATAAGAAATATTTTGTAGCTAAAGACCATACATCTGTGACTGATTAATAGTAAAAAATAAGCAGGACTGCCATTTATATGCTCTCTACTTAACAGTAAATTGACATATACATAGCAGTCCTGCTTTATTTAAAAAATATTCCAATTGCAATTAATATTATGGGATTGTGTCACTACATTTTCAACACTCACCTCATAAATAATAACTTTATATTAACCCTTCAAATCGTAAGATGTTCCATATAACAAATCTGACACATCAACGCTTGATGATGAAGAATTATAAAGACCTGACAGGCTTTTCTGTATGCTTAATGCTTCTGATACAATGTTATTAACTGAACCTGACTGTTCTTTAATTCCTTTCATTAATTCAGACTCACTTCCGAACAACTTCTTTAATTCAGACATATCTGCACTCTTTAACTTATCAGAGTCAACTGAAAGCTTACCCTTATCATCAACAGTAATACCAACTGCCGCAAGTGCCTCCTTATTGTCTGTTACAAGCTTATCAAGCTTAGTCTTGTAAGTATTCTCGATTGTGCTTCCAACTGTATTAATGTTAGTAATAAGTGTATTATAAGCACTTACAAAATTATTAACAGTATCATATACCTTATCTTTAGAATAATCACTTGAATCTTCATTCCACAGCGATTCGTTAGATAATGAACTTATTACACTGTTAAGATTAGATGCTGAAGATGCAACCTTCTCATACTGCGCATCTTTAGAAGAACTTGATGTATCATATCCAAGAACTTCTTTCATCTTCTGCTGATATCTTAATTTGTTATTCTGGATAAGAACATCAATATAAGAATCTGCGGCACTCTTTGACTTGCTTGTTGAACTACTACTATTTAACATATCAAGAAGAGTAGTAGATTGTGTAGAAATATTCACTTTATCTTCCTTTCCGTGCAATCGCACCAGGATATATAATTCCCTCCGTGGATATCCATACTTTATATATCGGCACACATAACGATATGTTTAGAAAATATTCCTAATTCTCATCACGAATTATAATTATATCATTCAGTTTAATCATAGTATCCTTCTGTGGAAGAATTGATAAATCATCTCTTAATATAAGAAATATTGACACAAAATCTGTTTCTTCAATCTCCTCTACTGTCTTTCCTGCCTGTGACTTATCAATCTTTATCTCTGCTATCTCTTTTATATCTGTATTTTTAATATCGGAAATGCTGCTTTTTCTCTGATACTGTTCAACAAAACCAGCACTTATAATACCTGTTGGTATAGCCACCGCACCAACTCCAAGATAAGCTATGCATATCGCCATAATTCTTCCAAGCGTTGTAATAGGATATATATCACCATATCCTACTGTAAGAAGTGTTGACATACTCCACCATATTCCGCTGAAAGCATTGCGGAATACGTCAGGCTGTGCATCGTGTTCAACGCTGTACATACACATACTGCTTGCAAGCATAAGTATAAGCACGATAAATACTGACGATATTATCTGGTTACGCTTTTCAAAAAGTACTGTCGTTATTACATTAAATGAATCATATCTCGCATTAAGCCTGAAAAGATGAAATATTCTTGCAACCCTTAACATTCTGAATATAACAAAACCTGATAAAAAGAACACTGGAACGATTGTAAGAAAATCTATAATTCCATCAAATGATACAAGAAACTTAAACCTTGCAACTACTCCACTACATTCAGGATAAAGCAAATCCGCCGTCCATATTCTAAGAATATATTCCACGCAGAATATAAACAGAGTTATATACTCAACCCATTTAAAAAATCCGCCCATAAATGCAAGCTCATCAAAGGTCTGCAAAAATGTCACTATAATATTACAAAATATTGTTATTGTTATAAATATATCAAAAGCCCTGCTTATGCGGTTGCTCTTATCTCCAATCTGAATTATGTTAAATATATTGTTTTTCATATAATTCTCTGTTCCTGCACTGATTTTATTTGTTCTTTTCTGTTTTGTATTTCTCATCGCCAGCTTCAACTAATAAAGTCCTAATCTCTATAATCCCCCATAAGACTCAAAAACGTTGATTTTACAAAGCTTTTTTATAATATCTCATAATTTTCTGCTTCCATATGACGTTTTCGGTTCTGCCACCATCGACCGTGTTTCCTGACTATTTAAGTCATATGTCAACATCTTATGCTCCGGCTCAGTAAAAGTATACGAACCACCGATACCAAAATACTTTTCAAAGAAAGTCTTCAGCTTGTCAATGACACCCTGTTTCTTCTTGGCTCTGCCGCCACCGCCAAAGCGTGAAATTGGCGGCATAAGTTTATCTATGTCCGTTCCGGCTGTTTTGAGCTCTCCGTCACGGAACGCATTCTCCATGAACTTCCGTGTATCTTCCGGCTTCAGCTTTTCCTCCGTAATAATCGCATTAAGGTCGTGGTCCCGCTGTTCCACCACATACTCATGCCATTCATTCATGACATCATCCACATCATTGATTCCTGCAATAAAAGTTTCAATGAGCTGTTTCTTGCTGCGCAGTTCTGGGCTTGCATCAATCGCCTTATTGATGGTAATCAGAACTTCCTTGTCTTCGCAATGGGTATCATGATACTTCTTTACAAGCATGAGAATATAATCAATGTTAATCTCTATCTGCCGGATCAGTTCAATCTCAAATACTACATCATCTGTAATATCCGTGCTTTCCTGACGTTTGCGTTTCCACTCATCACGCAAATCCTGATAGCGTCCAAGGTAATCCTGTAAATCACGTTCAGAAATCAGCTCGTTCCCTTTGAACTCATCAAAGGAAAGCAGCAGATTTCTCATACGGAGAATCGCACCAAACAAAGCGATAAAATCTTTCTGGTTCTGTTCTCCGACAATCTGTGGTTCTGACAAAGGAAACTTATTATTCAAATCTTCCATCATATCCACATACCCCGGCATTGGCTTACCATCTACAGATTCATATCCATAATAATAATCCTTAAAGCTCTGCAGCAGAACAATGCCTCCGGCATTCTTGTCTCCAAACAGGGAAATGGCACTATCCACTCGCTTTTGCAGATTTCGGAAACATACAATATTTCCAAAAGTCTTGATTGAATTTAAAATACGATTGGTACGGGAAAATGCCTGTATCAACCCGTGCATTTTCAGATTCTTGTCTACCCACAACGTATTCATGGTTGTGGCATCAAAACCTGTCAGGAACATATTTACTACAATAAGAATATCCAGCTCCTTGTTCTTCATGCGAAGTGACACATCTTTATAGTAATTCTGGAATTTATCACTTGAGGTATCGTAATTCGTATGGAACATTTCATTATAATCCTTGATGGCTTCTTCCAGAAATTCTCTGGACGGCTGATCGAGGGCAGAGGTGTCCTCTGAATTTTCTTCATCCAGAATACCATCCGATTCTTCCTCATTTGCACAGAAACTAAAAATGGTTGCAACACGCAGTTTCTTGGTTGGGTCTGTTGCCATCTGCTTTTTGAATTCCTGATAATACAGTTTTGCCATCGGAACGCTCGATACTGCAAAAATGGAATTAAAACCACTGATACGCTGTTTTTGCTTGATTTCCTCTACCTCGTCCCGTTTGGCAGAAGCCACCTCCGCAATATTAGTCAGCGTATTATATATGTAAGTTTTATCCCCACGATAGGTCTTCTGGTCAAAATGTTCCAGTATGTATTGTGTTACAATTCGGATACGCTCAGGAGCCATCATAACCTTTTCACGGTTGATGTCCCAGACCATTTCGTCTGTGATTTCTTCTTCCACATCCATAGTTTTAATATAATCCACCCGGAATGGAAGAACATTTTTATCGTTAATAGCATCCACAATCGTATAACTGTGAAGCTGATCTCCAAAGGTCTGACCTGTAGTAAAGAATTCTGGATTTTTTGCTCTGCCGGAATTAACAGAGAAAATCGGTGTTCCTGTAAATCCAAACAGATGATATTTCTTGAAATTCTTCACAATCGCAGTGTGCATATCCCCAAACTGACTGCGGTGGCATTCATCAAAAATAATAACGATAAGTTTCGTATACACTTCATGCCCAGGATTCATTTTTATAAAGGTAGCCAGTTTCTGGATTGTTGTAATGATGATGTGTGTGTCCGGGTCTTCCAACTGCCGTTTTAATATGGTTGTCGAGGTATTGCTGTTGGCTGCACCTTTTTCAAAACGATCATATTCTTTCATAGTCTGATAGTCCAGATCCTTACGGTCAACTACAAAAAGTACCTTGTCAATATAAGGCAGCTTCGATGCCAGTCTTGCCGTCTTGAACGAAGTCAGCGTTTTGCCAGAACCTGTGGTGTGCCAGATGTAACCACCACCTTCGACACTACCATACTTCTTATAATTATTTGCAATTTCGATACGATTGAGAATCCGCTCCGTAGCCGTAATCTGGTACGGACGCATGACCATCAGCATATCCTCTGATGTAAAAATACAGTATTTCGTAAGAATATTCAGAATCGTATGCTTTGCAAAAAAAGTCTTTGTAAAATCAATCAGATCCGGAATAACACGGTTATTGGCATCTGCCCAGAAACAGGTAAACTCAAAACTGTTACTGGTCTTGGTCTTACTTGCTCCACGCTTCTCATGTTCCTTTTCCGCATTTCTTCTGGTGCTGTTGGAATAATACTTGGTGTTTGTTCCATTGGAAATGACAAAAATCTGAATATATTCATACAGTCCGCATCCCGCCCAGAATGAATCCTTCTGGTAGCGGTTAATCTGATTGAAAGCCTCTCGGATGGCTACACCTCTGCGTTTCAGCTCAATATGTACAAGAGGCAGACCATTTACCAATATGGTAACATCATAGCGGTTGTCATGCTTTGCACCATTTTCCGTACCAATCACATACTGATTGATGACCTGCAGCCTGTTGTTATGGATGTTCTTTTTATCTATGAGTGTAATATTCTTAGTTTCACCATTATCACGGGTCAGGACTTGAACATTGTCCTCCTGTATCTTCCGAGTCTTTTCCACAATATGTTCATTGGGATTGGCAACAGCATTTTTGAAAAAATCATACCACTCTGTGTCTGAAAACTGATAGTTATTCAGTTCCTCTAATTTCTTACGGAGATTGGCAATCAGGTCTTTCTCTGTATGAATAGGCAGATATTCATATCCCTGTTCACAGAGCAGACGGATAAACTCCTGTTCCAGTGCCGCTTCGCTCTGGTAACTGTCAGAACGCTTCTTGACTGGCTCATATTCTGTGACAACGGTATTCTCCGATGTCTCTGCTACAATATTAAAGTACGGCACATCCTCGCCTCCTTACTTGGGTAATTCTTTAAAGGATAACAGCTTATCCCTGTAATATTCATATTGCTTCTGACGTGCTTCGATTTCTGCCGGAAGTCCTGCGGACAGGTCATTGCAGAGAGTATCAAAGCGGTCGAGAATAGATACTATCTTCTCTTGTTCTTCAATGGATGGAAGATAAAACTCATATTCCATGACCATATTTTTATTTCCACGAGGCATTTTTGCACCTTTAGCATTATTATTATCATATATAAAAAATCTTTCATCTGATAACACATAATACATAAATTTACTTAGCATTACATCAGTGTTATTTTTTGAATGAATTACCAATACATCTCCGTTAGTTCCGCCAATGCAATCCGCAAACCAAATTTTTCTAAGATAAGGTCGTATATTGCCGATTAATACATCTCCGTTGGAATATTTTGTTAAATTTCCTTCTGTAGGAACATATTTTGCATTTGTTTTTCCTTGTTTATTTTGTAAAAGATTATCAACACCAACATAATTTCTTGCATTTATATCTGCTGCATTAATTCTATCTTTAGAATATTCTGCAACATCTAATAATTTAACCGGTGCATACCCAAACACATACTGAATGAGCTTAATTGCGCTCAGCTCTGTCTGTCTGTCTGTCTGTCTGTCTGTCTGTCTGTCTGTCTGTCTGTCTGTCTGTCTGTCTGTCTGTCTGTCTGTCTGTCTGTCTGTCTGTCTGTCTGT
>JBNMLJ010000008.1:0-82978 GCA_050874785.1 Lachnospira sp. | reverse complement strand
TAGTTAATCACATTCTGTATGTCGATGGTCAAATTCCAAAAGGCTGATATTGTAAGAATGGCTGTTATTCTTTAGGGAGTAGCAGCTTTTTTCTATTTTGAATATAAAATCTGACACCTACACTTGACAATATGCTTATGAAAGAGGTGTCGGTGAAGGAGTACGTAATTGCGGAATTCCAAGAGAGGAACTTTTTGTAGTATCAAAGGTTGCCGCTGAACATAAGACATACGAGGAAGCTAAGGCTGGTATTGATGAGACACTTGAAAAAATGGGACTTGATTACCTTGATATGATGATTATTCATTCACCATAGCCTTGGTTAGAAGTTAATCAGAGTGATGACAGATATGTAGAAGGTAACAGAGCTGCCTGGAGAGCATTGGAAGATGCTTATAAGGAAGGAAAGCTTAAGGCAATTGGTATATCTAATTTCCAGATTGGTGATATTGAAAGTCTTTTAGAAACAGCAGAAGTTAAGCCAATGGTTAACCAGATTCTTCTTCATATAAGCAACACACCATTAGAGCTTGTAGAATACTGCCAGAAGCAGGGTATTGCAGTAGAAGCATATTCACCTATAGCACACGGCGAAATTCTTAACCAGCCAGATATTAAGGCAATAGCTGATAGATATGGAGTTACAGTTCCACAGCTTTGCATAAGATATACATTACAGCTTGGAGCAATTGCACTTCCAAAGACAGCTAATCCTGAGCATATGAAGAGCAATGCAGAAGTGGATTTTGAAATCAGCGCAGAGGATATGGAAGCACTTAAGAATTTCAAGAAAATTGAAAATTATGGTGAGAACAGTGGCTTTCCAGTATATGGCGGTAAACTTTAATTAGTGAAATTGGTAAAATTTAATTAGAGAAATATAGAAACGAGGAACTAAAATGCAGAAACCATATATAATATGTCATATGATGACTTCATTAGATGGCAGAATTGATTGTGCGATGACATCAAAGCTTCGCGGAGTGGCTGATTATTACACTACATTGGATGAGATTAATGTTCCAACAACAGTAAGTGGAAGAGTTACAGCACAGTTAGAGATGTCTGAGCCGGGTGAATATGTTTCAGACAATAATGAAATATATGGACAGGAAGGCTTTTCTAAGAAAGTCTCAGCTAAAGGCTATGAAGTTATAATAGATACTAAGGGCAGACTTCTTTGGCCGGACGCTTCTGGTATGGATAAGCCTTATCTTATAGTAACGAGTGAAAATGTTACTAAAGAATATCTGTCTTACCTTGACGGTCAGAATATTTCGTGGATTGTATGCGGAAAAGAAAAGGTTGATCTGGTAAAGGCAGCATATATTCTTTCAGAGCAGTTTAATGTAGAAAGAATGGGGATTGTTGGAGGACCTAAGATAAACACAGCGTTTTTAGAGGCAGGACTTCTTGATGAGATAAGTATATTGATAGGTGCTGGAATTGATGGCAGGGGCGGAATGCCTGCGGTGTTTGATGGGCTTGATATGAGCGCAGATGTAACACCACTTAAGCTTATAGATGTTAAAAAATTTGACAGCGATGCTGTATGGCTTCGTTATAAATGTTAAAGTAATGCTGGCAGTATGAGCGGTCAAAGTAATACATTTTATGAAGCTTTATCATAATATTATAATTAATATAATGTAAGGATATGTGTCTTAGCGCACCGGACACAATCCTGTACATATATTACAGATTTAAGATGTGCGCAGAAATGAGGATTGTTATGGGTAAAATAGTACAGACAGCAGGAAGAACAGCTTTAGGAGAATATGCTCCACAGTTTGCACATTTTAATGATGATGTGCTTTTTGGTGAGAACTGGAATAATCAGGATATTGATGTAAAGACAAGAAGCATTATAACAGTAGTTTCACTTATGTCTATGGGAATTACAGATTCTTCACTTAAGTTCCATTTGCAGAATGCCAAGGCACACGGCGTAACCCAGAAGGAAATTGCGGCTGTTATAACACACGTTGCATTTTACGCAGGTTGGCCAAAAGCGTGGGCAGTATTTAATCTTGCCAAGGAAGTGTGGAATGTAAATGAAGGTGATTTGCCTTATGAAGATGAAGCTATGAGAGCACACGCAAAAGAAATGGTATTTCCTATCGGAGCACCAAATGAAGCATATGCACAGTATTTCATAGGAAAGAGTTATCTTGCACCTGTATCTACAAGTCAGGTGGGAATTTTTAATGTAACATTTGAACCGGGCTGTAGAAATAACTGGCATATACATCACGCAAAGAGTGGTGGTGGACAGATTCTTGTATGCATAGCTGGACGTGGCTACTATCAGGAAGAAGGAAAAGAGGCTGTAGAACTCAATCCTGGCGACTGCATTAATATTCCAGCAGAAGTTAAGCATTGGCACGGAGCAGCACCAGACAGCTGGTTTTCACATCTGGCAGTTGAAGTACCTGGCGAGGAGGCATCTAATGAATGGTGCGAGCCAGTGACAGATGAGCAGTATAGTAAGCTTAAATAAAAATATTTGTAAGACACGAACCCAGTGTTTTAGTGGCTTGCAGCACATATAAAGATTTATTTTAAATTTTTTTGAAAATTTTTAAAAAAAGTGCTTGACGAATTACGCTGGGTCGTGTATTATAATGAAGTGCTTTGCGATAGCAACTAACACAAAGCAAGACTTAAGATATGGCTTATTGGTCAAGTGGTTAAGACGTCGCCCTCTCACGGCGAAGACAGGGGTTCGACTCCCCTATAAGCTATTCTGTGTTATAATTGATTCGAAAGAGTGGGCTTTATGTCCACTCTTTCGTTTTTGCAATATAATTATTGTTTGATTAATGCAGAATGAAAACTGAATATTATTAAAGAAAGAGGTAGTAATGGGTAAGAGAGAAGATTACGAAGCTAAGACAGAAAAGCTTATAATGCCAATTGTTGAAGCCAATAATGTAGAACTTTTTGATGTTGATTACATTAAAGAGGGTCAGGACTGGTATCTGCGTGTCTACATAGATAAAGAAGGCGGAGTTACAATTGATGACTGTCAGGCTGTAAGCAGAGCTTTTAATGAGATACTTGATAAGGAGAACTATATTACTGACCAGTACATTTTTGAAGTGAGTTCACCGGGACTTACAAGACCTTTAAAGAAAGAAAAGGATTATGCAAAGAGTATTGGGAAGCTTATAGATATTAAGCTTTACAAAGCTGTTGAAGGCTTAAAGGAATATACAGGTGTTCTTAAGGAATACGATAAAGACAACATTACAATAGAAGTTGATGATAATCTTATAAAGATTGAAAGAAGTAATCTTGCAATGATTAGATGGGCATATGTTGAATAGATATATAACTAAAGTCGTTAATAATGGAGGATAAGAAGATGAATAAAGAATTGATACTTGCGATTGAAGCCTTAGAAAAAGAAAATGGAATCGACAAAGAGATTATGTTTGATGCCATTGAAAAGTCATTAATGGACGAATATAAGGCTGAATTTGACAAGGCAGATAATGGCAGGGTTGTACTTGACAGAAGAACAGGTGATTTCCACATTTATTCAGACAGAACTGTAGTTGAAGAAGTAGAAGTTCCAGAGTTCCTTGATACTAAGAAAGGAAAGTATGTATCTGGTACAGAAATAGCACTTGCAGATGCAAGAAAGATTAAGCCAGCCTGTCAGCTTGGTGATGTTATTACTATAGAAGTAAAGTCAGAAGAATTCTCAAGAAAAGCAGCTAAGAATGCTAAGAATACAATTGTTCAGACTATAAGAGAACAGGAAAAGAATGCACTCTATAACGAACTTCACGCTAAGGAGAAGGAAATCGTTACAGGTGTTGTACAGAGAATTAACGACAATGGTGATATGACTATTGATATCGGAAGAACACAGGCAGTTCTTAAGGCAGATGATAACTTTAAGGATAAGCAGTTCAAATGCGGAGACAGAATTAAGGTATATGTTGCAAGCGTAAGCAACAGAGAAAGAAGTGGTTTATCAGTTAAGATTTCAAGAAAGTCACAGGAACTTGTAAAGAAGCTTTTTGAAGAAGAAGTTACAGAGATTAAAGACGGCACAGTTGAGATTATGGCTATCGCAAGAGAAGCAGGTTCAAGAACTAAGATGGCTGTAAGAGCTAATGTTCCTCACGTAGATCCAGTTGGTGCGTGCGTAGGTATTAACGGTGCTAGAGTTAAGAATATCGTTAATGAACTTGGCAATGAACAGATTGATATTGTTGAGTGGGATGAC
Source organism: Lachnospira sp. (assembly GCA_050874785.1). Taxonomy (GTDB): domain Bacteria; phylum Bacillota; class Clostridia; order Lachnospirales; family Lachnospiraceae; genus Lachnospira. The sequence continues at coordinate 78,738 of JBNMLJ010000008.1, read as the reverse complement.
AATCCAGCACAGTTAATCGTTAATGCTTTAAGCCCGGCAAAGGTTGTATCAGCAGTAGCAGATGAAGAAGAGAAGAAAGCTAAGATAATTGTTTCAGAACAGCAGTTATCACTTGCAATCGGTAAGTCAGGACAGAATGTAAGACTTGCAGCTAAGCTTACAGGTTATGGAATTGATATTAAGAGCGAAGCTGATCCAGAAGCGTTTGCTGATATGGATAAAGATAACGCAGAAATCGTATATGGTGAAGACAGCGAAGGATATGATGACAATCAGGCAGATGATGTAATGCCATTAGATGAAGACTATAACGAAGATGCAGCCTCTGACACAGAAGTTGTAGAAGAATAATATTATTGGAGAGTGATAGTTTGGCAGCAGTAAAGAAGATTCCACAAAGACAGTGTATAGGCTGTAATGAGATGAAAGATAAAAAGCAGCTTATACGAATATTAAAGACTCAGGATGAACAGATAATAATAGATACAACAGGCAAGAAGAACGGAAGAGGGGCGTATATATGTCCTGATGCAGAGTGTCTTAAGAAAGCAAGAAAGTCAAGAGGGCTTGAAAGAGCTTTTAAGATGGCTGTTGATGCATCTGTTTATGATGAGTTAGAAAAGGAGATGAATAATCTTGGACAATAAAAGAGCATTATCAATGATAGGTCTTGCACAGAAGGCTGGAAAAGTAGCAAGCGGTGAGTTCTCTACTGAAAAGGCTGTAAAAGAGCATAAGGCGTATATGGTAATAGTAGCAGATGATTCATCTGATAATACCAAAAAGAATTTTAAAAATATGTGTGAATATTATAAAGTGCCAGTGTATTTCTTTAGCAATAAGGACGACTTAGGGCATGCTATAGGTAAAGAATTCAGAGCATCACTCGCAATCCTTGATGAAGGGTTTAAGAATAGTATTGAGAAACATTTTAAACAAGATTAGAGATAATCGGTGTAAATAATACAGAAATATTATTCCTGTATTGGAAAAGAGGTTAAATGGCAAATATGAGAGTTCATGAGTTGGCGAAAGAATTAAATATTTCATCAAAAGCGATAACTGATATGTTAAGCAATGCTGACAAGAAATATACAGCTATGAGCGGACTTGGTGAAAACGAAATAAATAGTGTAAAGAGCAAGTTTACAAAGGTGGCTGGAAATGCAGCTAATAAATCAGAACCTAAAAAGGCAGAAGAAAAACAAGTGAAATCAGAGGAGAATAAGAATATTAAGGCGCAGGATAAGACTGGTAATAAGTCAGAACAGAATACACAGGATACTAAAGCGGTAAATACATCTAAGGATGTAGATAAGAAGCACATTTCTCAGGTGTACTTCCCACAGAACAGCCAGAAGACTGATTCAAGAGATAGAAATAACAATAGAGATAATAACCAGAATAGAAATAACAGAGATGGTTATAGAAATGACCGTAACAATGGTGGCTATAGAAACGATAGAAACAACGACCGCAATGGAAATTACCAGAACAGAGATGGTTACAGAAATGACCGTAACGGCGGTTACAGAAACGATAGAAACAACGACCGTAATGGAAATTACCAGAACAGGGATAATAACGGCCAGAACAGAGAAGGTTATAGAAATGACCGTAACGGTGGTTACAGAAACGATAGAAACAATGACCGCAATGGCAGTTATCAGAACAGGGATAATAACGGCCAGAACAGAGATGGCTATAGAAATGACAGAAATAACGGCGGCTATAGAAATGATAGAAACAATGACCGCAATGGACAGAACGGCGGACGTTCAGGAAGAGATGGTCAGGGCTTCTCAGGTCAGAGAAGGAATGACAGAGGTTCTTCAGCACCTAAGGATGATTTCATTTTTGAGACAAAGCCAGATTCAAGAAGACCAGACTCAAGAAAGAATGATTCAAGAAAGAATGACAGAAAGAAAGATAATGAGGCAAAGGAAAATCTTAAATTTGCTAACAGTAAGTTAGAGAAGAAGCCAGCTCCAAAGCAGGAGAAGAAGGAAGAAGAGACAATTAAGCAGCTCATTTTACCAGACAGCCTTACTATCAAGGAACTTGCTGATAAGATGAAGGTTCAGCCATCGGCTATTGTTAAGAAGCTTTTCTTACAGGGCAAGGTTGTAACAATCAATCAGGAAGTTGATTATGATACAGCAGAAGAAATAGCACTTGAGTTTAACTGCATATGTGACCATGAAGTTAAGGTTGATGTTATTGCAGAACTTCTTAAGGAAGATGAAGAGTCAGAGGACGATATGGTTGCAAGACCACCAGTTGTCTGCGTTATGGGACACGTTGACCACGGTAAGACATCTTTACTTGATGCAATCAGGGAAACACACGTAACAGCTAAGGAATCAGGTGGTATTACACAGAAGATTGGTGCTTATATGGTAGATGTCAATGGACAGAAGATTACATTCCTTGATACTCCTGGACACGAAGCATTTACAGCTATGCGTATGCGTGGTGCACAGGCAACAGATATCGCTATCCTTGTAGTAGCTGCTGATGATGGTGTTATGCCACAGACAATAGAAGCTATTAACCACGCTAAGGCAGCTGGTGTTGAGATTATCGTTGCTGTTAATAAGATTGATAAGCCTAATGCTAATATCGAGAAGGTTAAACAGGAACTTACAGAATATGAACTTATCGCAGAAGACTGGGGTGGTTCAACTACATTTGTTCCAGTATCAGCACATACTAAGGAAGGTATTGATGAACTTCTTGAGATGATTCTTCTTACAGCAGAGGTTAATGAGTTAAAGGCTAACCCTAACCGTAAGGCAAGAGGTATCGTAATCGAGGCTGAGCTTGATAAGGGACGTGGTCCGGTTGCAACTATTCTTGTACAGAAGGGTACATTAAGAGTTGGTGATGCAGTTGCTGCAGGTTCTTGCTATGGTAAGATAAGAGCTATGATTGATGATACAGGAAGAAGAGTTAAGGAAGCTACTCCATCTATGCCTGTAGAGATTCTTGGTCTTAATGATGTTCCTAATGCAGGTGAAATCATTATGGCTACAGAGAATGAGAAGGAAGCAAGAAATATTGCTGATACATTTATCGCAGAAGGTAAGAAGAAGCTTCTTGATGATACTAAGCATAAGGTATCACTTGATGCATTATTCGAGCAGATTCAGGCTGGTAATATGAAGGAACTCGACCTTATTATCAAGGCTGATGTACAGGGTTCAGTTGAAGCTGTTAAGCAGAGTCTTGTTAAGCTTTCTAATGAAGAAGTTATTGTTAAGGTTATCCACGGTGGTGTTGGTAACATTAACGAGTCGGACGTTGTGTTAGCATCTGCTTCTAATGCTATTATCATCGGTTTCAATGTTAAGCCGGATAATCAGGCAAGAATAGTTGCTGAGAGAGAAAAGGTTGATTTAAGACTTTACAGCGTAATCTACAATGCAATTGAAGATGTTGAGGCTGCCCTTAAGGGTATGCTTGAGCCTATATATGAAGAAAAGATTATTGGTCACGCTGAGATAAGACAGATATTCAAGGCTTCAGGTGTTGGTAATATTGCTGGTGCTATTGTTACAGAAGGTAGAATTACTAAGGATTCAATTGTAAGAATTACAAGAGATAAAGAGCAGATATACGAAGGACCTATCGCTACACTTAAGCATTTCAAGGATGATGTTAAGGAAGTTAAGGGCGGTTCTGAATGTGGTATGGTATTTGAGAACTTTGGCCAGATTCAGGAAGGCGATCTTGTAGAAGCTCATATAATGGTAGAAGTACCTAGATAGAGTTAATCCGATAGTCCAGGAAATTGAATTTTCTGGACTATATGGCTTTGATAGTGATATAATAATGTGTTAGAAAGTAGGAATATATGCGTAAAAATAGTGTTAAGAATACCCGTATTAATGGGGAAGTATTAAAAGAGCTAAGCAATATAATCCGTAGTGAAATCAAAGACCCAAGAATCAATCCGATGACATCGGTTGTATCTGTTGAGGTCGCACCAGATTTAAAGACATGTAAGGCATATATAAGTGTACTTGGTGACGAGCAGTCACAAAAGGATACTATTACAGGTCTTAAGAGTGCAGAAGGCTATATAAGAAGAGAACTTGCAAGAACAGTGAATTTAAGAAATACACCAGAAATCAAGTTCATTCTTGACCAGTCAATTGAGTACGGAATTAATATGTCTAAGCTTATAGACGAAGTTACACAGAAAGATAGTGATAGTCATAATAAGTAAGAAGGTGTAATATATGAATATTATTGAAGAGTTAGGTGCTGCAAAAGTAGTTGGTATAACAGGGCATATAAGACCAGATGGTGACTGCACAGGTTCAGTGCTTGGTCTGTATAATTATTTAAAGGATAATGCACCAGATATAGAGGTAAATGTTTATCTTGAACAGCCATCAGACAAATTATCATATCTTAATGGCTTTGATATTATAAAAAATGTTATTGAGCCAGATAAGAAGTTTGATGCATTTGTTGTTCTTGATTGCAGTTCAATAGACAGAATAGAACCATTTGCAGGCGGTTTTAAGAATGCGGATAAGACTATATGTATAGATCATCATATAAGCAATGACAGCTTTGCAGATGTCAATAATGTTATTCCAACAGCAAGTTCAGCGTGTGAGGTGCTTTATGACACATTTGATGCTGACAAGGTAAGCAGAAATACTGCTGAATGTATATACACAGGTATTATACACGATACAGGTGTATTCAAATATAGCTGCACATCACTCCACACTATGGAGATAGCAGGAAAGATGATGCAGATGGGAATAGATTACTCTGATATAATAGATAACAGCTTTTATAAGAAGTCTTATGTGCAGAACCAGATTCTTGGAAGGGCACTTCTTGAAAGCGTGCTTTTCTATGATGGGAAATGTATATTCTCAAGCGTGACAAGAGATGAAATGGATTTCTATGGAGTTACAGGCAAGGAACTCGGTGGAATTATCGAACAGTTAAGACTTACAGACGGAGTTGAAGTTGCAATATTCTTATATGAAACAGGTGATAATGAATATAAGGTGAGTCTTCGTTCCAAGAAAGAGATTGATGTAAGTAAGATAGCTGCCGGCTTTGGCGGCGGTGGCCATATAAGGGCTGCCGGCTTTAATGCTAAAGGCACTGTATATGAGATTGTCAACAGAATAGGCGAAATGATTGAACAGCAGTATGCGCAGGAGTAATCACTAAGAAAGGTTAAGTTGGTATGAACGGAATTATTAATGTATACAAAGAAAAAGGTTTCACATCACACGATGTAGTTGCAAAACTTCGTGGAATTCTTCATATGAAAAAAATAGGTCATACCGGTACACTTGACCCTGATGCAGTTGGTGTGCTTCCGGTGTGTCTTGGTAAAGGAACTGGTCTGTGTTCTATGATTACAGACTGGACTAAGACCTATGAAGCTGTAATGCTTCTTGGTACGGTTACTGATACTCAGGATACATCGGGAACTGTTCTTAAGACGAGTGAAGTTAATGTCACTAAAAGACAGATATTGGAAGTGTGCAGCAGCTTTGAAGGAGAATATGACCAGATTCCCCCAATGTATTCGGCACTTAAGGTTAATGGAAAGAAGCTTTATGAGCTTGCAAGAGCAGGGGTAGAGGTTGAGAGAAAGCCACGCCGTATAAAGATTAATTCTTTGAGGGTTAATGATATTAACCTTGAAGATGATATTAAGACGGTTACAATTACTGTAGACTGCTCCAAGGGAACTTATATAAGGACATTATGTCAGGATATAGGAGAGAAACTTGGCTGTGGAGCTTGTATGATGGAGCTTACAAGAACAAGAGTAGGGGATTTTCTTATTGATGATACTCTTACACTTAATCAGATAGCAGCTTATATGATTAAAGGAGAGATGGAAGAACATATTATCAGCATTGATTCTATGTTTCCGTCATATACCAGACTTACAGTAGATGAAGCTTACAATAAGCTTTTGTATAATGGCAATAAGCTTCCGTTAGAAGCGGTTGTCAATGAAGATTGTGAGTTTCTTGATATGGAGAAATTCAGGATATATGATTCTGGCAATACATTTGTTGGCATATATCAGTATATTGCGGGACAATTTGTCCTTGAGAAGATGTTTTATGAAGGATAAATGATGTACCTGAAAGGCGGTGTAGACCAGTATGGAATACATACACGGAACGGAGGATTTCAGGCTGGAAAGGTCCAGCGCTGTAACGCTTGGCAAGTTTGATGGTGTTCATCTTGGACATCAGAAGCTTATATCCATAGTTAAAGAGAAGGCAGAGGAGCAGGGGCTTTTGTCGGTTATGTTTACATTTGACAGAATTCCGCTTAGTATCTGTCCCCAGAAGAACCAGCATTTTTTATCTACTAATTCAGAGAGAAGAATGTTATGCGAGAATTATGGAATAGATGTCGAGGTTGAGTATCCATTTACTACAGAACTTATGAATATGGAACCAGAAGAATTCGTAAGTGATATATTGATTAATAAACTGAAGGCAAAGGTAATTGTCGTTGGAACTGATTATTGTTTTGGCAGGTATAGAAGCGGCAATGTGGAATTTCTTATAAGCAATGCGGCTAAATATGGCTATGAAACCATTGTTGTAGAGAAAGAGAAGTTTCAGGATAAAGATATAAGCAGTACATATGTAAGGGAAGAGTTAAAGTTAGGACATATGGAGACAGTCAATGTGCTTCTTAACAGACCTTATTCTATAACAGGAATTGTTGCCAAGGGTAATCAGCTTGGCAGGAAGTTAGAGATACCTACGATTAATGTATATCCTACAGAGATTAAGCTTCTTCCACCAAATGGAGTGTATGCGTCCAAGATATTAATAGACGGTGTCTGGTATTATGGCGTTACTAATCTTGGTACTAAGCCGACAGTAAGTGATGGATATGAAGTGAGCGTTGAGACTAACGTATTTGACTTTGATAAAGATGTATATGGAAGCAGGGTTGAGGTGGCACTTTATCATTTTTTAAGGCAGGAAATGAAGTTTGAAAATGTTGAGGCATTAAAGAAGCAGATGGAAAGTGATGCAAGTTTCGCTAAAGAAATGTTCCTTATACAATAACTTTGAAAATGCGTTGAAATTATTTTAAACTATTTTGTAAATTTACTTGATTTCATATTGGCATTATGATATATTATCAACGTATGAGCCGTCACTCAGATACGGGACACTCCGACCCCAGGCTTGGTGGCAGGTGATTAATATTTAGGAGGAATCAACAATGATATCTAAGGAAAAGAAAGCAGAAATTATTGCTAATTACGGAAGAAAAGCAGGAGATACAGGTTCTCCAGAAGTTCAGATCGCAATCTTAACAGAAAGAATTGCTGAATTAACAGAACATTTAAAGGTTAACCAGAAGGACCACCACTCAAGAAGAGGTCTTTTAAAGATGGTTGGTAAGAGAAGAGCTTTACTTTCTTACTTAAAGAAGAACGATATCGAAAGCTACAGAAACTTAATCGAGCGTTTAGGAATCAGAAAGTAATTAATTATTTATGGCGGAGTTGTATAACTTCGCCTTTTTCTTTTGGTAATATGCTTGCAAATCAGGCAGTAATTACTTATTATTAAGCTAATAACAGAAAGAATTCACCGAGACCACTCAAAAGCGTATTTAATTAAGTGGGTTTTTGAGTTGTTTCGGACTTTCTGTTAATACAATTAAGCAAGCCATAACAGGCGGAAACGAGGAGATTTATGTTTAAACAGTACACAATGGAATTAGCTGGCAGAACATTAAGAGTTGATGTCGGCAGAGTATGTGCACAGGCTAACGGAGCAGCTCTTATGCACTATGGTGATACAGTGGTACTTTCAACAGCTACTGCATCTAAAGAACCAAGAGAAGGAATTGATTTCTTCCCATTAAGTGTTGAATTTGAAGAAAAGATGTATGCCGTAGGTAAGATACCTGGCGGATTTAATAAGAGAGAGGGAAAGGCTTCTGAGAACGCTATTCTTACATCAAGAGTAATCGACAGACCTATGAGACCTTTATTCCCTAAGGATTACCGTAACGATGTTACACTTAACAATATGGTTATGGCAGTAGATCCAGAGTGCCGTCCAGAGCTTGTTGCTATGATTGGTGCTTCTATTGCAACTTGTATATCAGATATTCCATTTGATGGTCCTTGTGCTATGACACAGGTTGGTATGATTGACGGAGAATTCGTTATCAACCCATCACAGGCTCAGTGGCAGGAAGGTGATCTTCAGCTTACAGTAGCGTCTACTAAGCAGAAGGTTATTATGATTGAAGCTGGTGCTAATATCATTCCAGAAGACAAGATGATTGAGGCTATATATAAGGCTCACGATATCAACCAGACAATCATTGCATTTATTGAGAAGATTGTAGCAGAGGTTGGTAAGGAAAAGCACTCATATGAGAGCTGTGCTATTCCAGCAGAGATGTTTGAAGCTATGAAGCAGGTAGTATCTCCAGAAGAAATGGAAGTTGCTGTATTCACAGATGACAAGCAGACAAGAGATAAGAATATTGATGAGATAATGGAAAAGATGAAAGAAGCATTTGCTGATAATGAAGAATATCTTGCATTACTTGGCGAAGCACTTTACCAGTATCAGAAGAAGACTGTCCGTAAGATGATATTAAAAGACCATAAGAGACCTGACGGACGTGCTATCAACCAGATAAGACCACTTGCGGCAGAGGTTGATATCATTCCTAGGGTTCACGGTTCTGCTATGTTTACAAGAGGACAGACACAGATATGTGACGTTGTAACACTTGCTCCTTTATCAGAAGCACAGAAGGTTGACGGACTTGATGATAATGTTACAACTAAGAGATATATACATCACTACAATTTCCCTTCATACTCTGTAGGTGAAACAAAGCCTTCAAGAGGACCAGGACGTAGAGAAATTGGACACGGAGCTTTAGCTGAGAGAGCACTTATTCCAGTACTTCCTTCAGAAAAGGAATTCCCATATGCAATCCGTGCCGTATCAGAGACATTTGAGTCTAATGGTTCTACATCAATGGCTTCAACTTGTGCATCTTGTATGTCACTTATGGCTGCGGGTGTTCCAATTAAGAGTATGGTTGCTGGTATCTCTTGTGGTCTTGTAACAGGTGATACAGATGATGATTATGTTGTTCTTACAGATATTCAGGGTCTTGAAGATTTTTTTGGAGATATGGACTTTAAGGTAACTGGTACAACAGAAGGTATCACAGCTATCCAGATGGATATTAAGATTCACGGTCTCACACGTCCTATCGTAGAAGAAGCTATAAGAAGAACAAGAGAAGCAAGACTTTTCATTATGGATACTTGTATGAAGCCAGCTATCGCTGAGCCAAGAAAGACTGTAGGTGAATATGCACCTAAGATTATCCAGACTACAATTGATCCAGCTAAGATTGGTGAAGTTGTTGGACAGCGTGGTAAGGTTATCAATGCTATCATTGAAGAATGTGGTGTTAAGATTGATATCACAGATGACGGCTTTGTATCAGTATGTGGTGTTGACCAGGCTGGTATGGATAAGGCTATGAAGTATATCAGAACTATCGTTGATGAATTTGAAGAAGGAAAGATATACGAAGGAAAAGTCGTAAGCATTAAGGAATTCGGCGCATTTGTTGAGTTCGCACCTGGAAAGGAAGGAATGGTTCACATTTCTAAGATTTCTAAGGAAAGAATTAATATGGTAGAAGATGTTCTTACTCTTGGTGACGTTGTTAAGTGTAAGTGTATGGGTAAGGATAAGATGGGAAGAATAAGCTTCTCAATCAAGGATGCTGAATAAATTAATAATTCAGACATTTAATAATTGATATATAAAGATATTAGCTGATAAGCGGTTTAACCTGCTGGCTGGACTGCTTATTAGTTATTTATAGTGATTTTAATTATAAGGAGGATACAGATATGGTAGATCAGAATTGTGCATACTGTATGGAAGGTGAACTTGTTGCAAAGTTCGGTATTAAGATATGTGAATTAGAGACATCTAAGGTATATCTTTTCAAGGAGCAGAGCCATCCAGGAAGATGTATCGTTGCTCACAAGAAACACGTAGGTGATATGAACGAGCTTACAGCAGAAGAAAGAGCAGCTTATTTTGAGGATGTTGCAAGAGTTGCAAGAGCAATTATGAAAGCATTTAACCCAGATAAGGTTAATTATGGTGCTTATGGAGATACAGGACATCATCTTCACTTCCACCTTTGCCCTAAGTATAAGGACGAGTATGAATGGGGTGGAGTATTCCTTATGAATCCAGATAAGAAATACCTTACAGATGAAGAATACGCTGATATGATTGAGAAGATTAAGGCTAATCTTTAAGATTAAGTGATATTTTAATATATAATTCTGTTATTTGTGCAGAAAAATGTAAGAATGTATACAAAATATTGTGGTATTGATATAAATTTTTATACAATATCACAATATTTTTTGCTTTTTTGGCTGTAATATGGAATAATTTGCAAATAGATAATCTTGATATACATTTATGTAAAGATGTAGGAACGGAGATTAATATGGGAAATGCGGGAGATAATACTAAAGCGAATACTACAGATTCTAAGATTGCGAGTGATGAATTATATCTTTATTCGCTGAAGAAGATGGCAGACCTTAATGCTAAGAAGAATGAGTCGCCACTTACAGGTTTATATGGAATTAAGGCATTCTTTTATGAGGCTAATGAGCTTATGAAGAATAACCGTGATAAGCAGTTCGCTGTTATAAGAATGGATATATACCGTTTTAAGACGGTTAATGAGTTCTGTGGGCGTGAAGAAGCAGATAATCTGCTTAAGTATATATCTGGATTGTTTGGTGATTATGAGGGAGAATTTTGTGTTGCAGGTCATTTCAGGGCTGACATATTTGTGTTATGTACAGCATTTGATGACAAGCAGGAGCTTATTGATATTGTTAATTCAATTAAGAACAGAATAGACTGGTATGATATACAGTGCAAAGTTCTTCCAGCATTTGGAATATGTATTAACCACGATAATATGGATGTAAGTATTATGTGTGATTATGCAGATCTTGCGATTAAGAAGATCAAAGGTAAGGTATTTAAGACATATGAGTTCTATGATAATGCTATGCGAGAGTCTATGCTTTTAGAGAAGAAGATAGAAAATGATGTGCTTCCGGCACTTAAGAATGACTACATAAAAGCATATGTACAGCCTAAGGTTGATATGCGTGATGGACATATTATTGGTGGAGAGGCGCTTGTAAGGTGGCAGAACGATAAGGAGATGATATATCCAGACCAGTTCATACCTGTTCTTGAGAAAAATGGGTATGTAATTGATGTAGATAATTTCATATGGAATAAAGTATGTGCCTGTATTAAGATGATAGAAGATAAAGGTATTGAACCAGTTCCTATATCAGTTAATGTGTCAAGAATGCATGTATATCAGGAGAAGTTTACAGAGAATTTAAAGGATATGGCTAAGAAATATGGCATAGACCCTAAGTATATTCCGCTTGAGATAACAGAAAGCGCATTTACCAAGGAAGAGGGCAGTCTTTTTAAGAAGGTACAGTCATTGCAGGGATATGGTTTTAAGTTCTCAATGGATGATTTCGGTTCGGGATATTCTTCGCTTGGAATGTTAAAGAGCGAACGTGTAGATGAAGTTAAGATAGACAAGACATTTGTTGACGATATAGCAACGGATAAGGGAAAAGTACTTCTTGGCAATGTCATAAGAATGATTAATGAGCTTGGAATAGATATGATTGCTGAGGGTGTTGAGACAAAAGAGCAGGCTGATTTCTTAAAGGAGAATGGCTGTATGTATGCACAGGGCTTCTATTATTATAAGCCTATGCCTATTGAAGAATTTGCTAAATTGCTTGAAAATTCAGCCAGATAGTGATAGAATATTTGTCGGCGTATTTTAGATTAGAAATAAGAAGATAAGTAGATTAAAGGAGAAATAAAATGTCAGGACATTCAAAATTTGCTAACATAGCCCATAAGAAAGCTGCGAATGATGCTGCTAAGGGTAAGATTTTTACAAGACTTGGTAAGGAGATTATGGTTGCCGTTAAAGAAGGTGGACCTGATGTTAATAATAATAGTAAGTTAAGACAGGTTGTTACTAAGTGTAAGGCTGCTAATATGCCTAATGATACAATTGAAAGAGCTATCAAGAAGGCTGCAAGTACAGATATGTCTAACTTTGAATCAGTTACATATGAAGGATATGGTCCTAACGGAACAGCTATAATTGTTGAGGCATTAACAGACAATAGAAACAGAGCTGCTTCTAACATCAGAAATGCATTCACTAAGGGTGGTGGTAACGTAGGAACACCTGGCTGTGTATCATTTATGTTCGATAATAAGGGACAGATTATCGTTGCCAAGGAAGACTGTGATAAGGATGCAGATGATCTTATGATGATTGCCCTTGATGCGGGTGCAGATGACTTCAACGAAGAAGAAGACAGCTATGAGATTACTACAGCGCCAGATGATTTTGGTGCAGTAAGTGATGCACTTTCTAATGAAGGAATTACATTTGCTTCAGCAGAAGTTACAATGATTCCACAGACAATGGTAGAGCTTACATCAGAAGATGATATTAAGAAGATGAGAAGAATATTAGCACTTCTTGATGAAGAAGATGATGTTCAGAATGTATACCACAATTGGGACGAGCCAGTTGAGGATGAAGAATAATAACAATATAGCGTATTCATTTGATGATTATATATTATTTTATGGTTATATATGTTCGTGATAATAAGGCTGCTGGTATGTTGGTATATATCAGCAGTCTTTATTGATTTGCCGGAAATGTGTGTAAAATATGTAAAATGTCAAAAAATAACTTTTCAATAAGTGTGAAAAATGTTATTATTAAAACAAATATTTTTGATGACGTTTAATTGAATATTTGGATATTTATATATTTCTGGAGATAATTAATGATAATTAGGGAAGTTCCGGCTGAAGGTAATTTAACTATTGAGGTCAGTCTTAAGGAAAGAAAGTTGGAATTTCACTCACAGTGTGTAGACTCAGGAGTGAATTATATATATGCCCAGCCAATAAGAATAGATGGCAAGATATTATCATTTAATGGTGAAGGGCATTTGATGGTTAATTTAATATATTTAAGAGAAGAAAAGAATCCTATAGTATGGAAGGGCGTTGGAATAACGACTGTACAGAATAATGGGAAGAATGTATACAAGATAGTTGCATCGGGTGAAGGCTTTGAGATGAACCGAAGGGAATCTTTCAGACTGTTTCTTGGTCTGGGAGCAGTTGTTCAGATAGGTTCTAATAAGAAAGCTGTTAATGTTATTCTCAAGGATATAAGCGAGAGTGGTTTCTCATTTGTTGGAATTGAAGATATGGATGCAGAGAACCTTCCAGTAAGGCTGGTGTTTAATGATATGAAGACAGGCATAAGCCTTATTGGCAATATTGTAAGAAAGGTTACAGCCAGTGAGAAGAAGATTATCTATGGCTGTACGCTTACATCCTGTAATATTGATATAACACACTACATCAATGAGAAGCAAAGACAGTTCCTTGCTGCAAGCCGTGGTTCAGGAGCAGCCAATAAAGCCGCACTAAAGAGGTCTTTAAGGGAGCCTACACAATATGAAGCAGCTTTAAAAGCGGCACAGGCAAAGAAGGATAACAATAAACAGGGTAAAAGAAAGAAGGGGTAAAATTGGAGAATAATAAGAGAATTGTTAGTAACAGACAGCATATCAATGACGATGAAAAGATGAAGATTAATATGAGGGCAGAACTTGATGAACATTATACAGTTCTTAAAGAATGCCCTAAGTGCGGTACAAGAATGGTATACATATATGGAGAAACATATGAATGTCCTAAGTGTGGTAATAAAGAATTTACAGAATTTGGCAAGATAAAAGATTATCTTGAAAAGCACGGACCACAGAATGCCGTTACAATAGCTGATGCAACAGGAGTAAGCGTTAAGACGATACAGAAGTTCTTATATCAGGGACGTATTGAGATACCAGATGGTTCTGGTTCATATATTAAGTGCCAGATGTGCGGTGCAGAGATAAGATATGGAAGATTTTGTCCGGAGTGTTCGGCTAAGCTTAGCAAGGATAATTCATCTATGGTATATGTTGGAGAGAAGCCAAAGCATAAGATGGATCACGATGGTAAGATGCATACACTTGATGAGAGTGAGATGAAGAATTTATCAAGAAAGCCAGTTGCAATGAGAAGAAAAGATAAGATATAATAGAATAATTATTATGTGGAATTTGTTGTTTCCTTACAAAGAACAATTAATTAATGCTATAAAAGCCGCTGTATATTGAAATATAACAATCAATATACAGCGGCCTTTTAGTTTAATATTATTAACAAATCAATGTCTATAATACTATTGTCCGTGCTTAATCTTATAAGTTAAAACCAAAGTAACGAACTGCATTGTTGTAAGAGATACCCTCAACAATCTTCTTAAGAGCCTTCTCATCGTTAGGGTATTCACCATTCTCAACCCATCCACCGATAAGTTCGCACATAATTCTTCTGAAGTATTCATGTCTTGTGTAAGATAAGAAGCTTCTTGAATCTGTAAGCATACCAATGAAGTTACCAAGTAAGCTTAAGTTAGCAAGACTTGTCATCTGGTTAGTCATACCAACCTTATGATCGTTGAACCACCAAGCTGAACCCTGCTGAATCTTACCAACTGCCTTAGAATCCTGGAAACATCCGATGACAGTTCCGATAGCAGCGTTAACTGAAGGGTTAAGTGAGTAGATGATAGTCTTTGGAAGTTCATCTGTGCTGTTAAGAGCGTTGAGGAACTGAGCCATCTCTGCTGAGCAGTCATAAGTGTTGATGCAGTCATATCCTGTATCTGGTCCTAACTGGTTGTATCTTAATACGTTGTTATCACGGATAGTACCATAATGTAACTGCATTACCCAGTTAAGCTTATTGTATTCCTTACCAACAGATACCATAAATGCTGTCTTGAACTTGTTCATTTCTTCTGTTGTGATAGCTTCACCAGAAAATCTCTTAGCAAATATAGCTTCGATTTCTTCATCTGTGTATGGCTTGTACATAACATATTCAAGAGCGTGGTCAGATACTGAGCATCCCATTGAATCGAAGAACTGCATTCTGTTTCTTAAAGCATCCATAAGAGTAGCGAAAGAGTTAACCTTAATTCCGCTTACATCTGATAATGTGTTAAGGTAGTCAAGATATTCAGGCTTTTCAATGTTCATAGCCTTGTCAGGTCTCCAGGCTGGAAGTACCTTTACATCAAATGTATCATCTTCTGCAAGCTTCTTGTGCCATTCAAGTGAATCAACAGGGTCATCTGTTGTACAGATTAACTTAACATTTGACTGCTTGATAAGATTTCTAACTGACATAGAATCTTCCTGTAACTTAGCATTGCAAAGATTCCATACTTCTTCGGCTGTATCACCATTTAAGATACCGTTGTAACCGAAATATCTCTGAAGTTCAAGGTGGCTCCAGTGGTAAAGTGGATTACCGATAGCCATCTCAAGTGTTTCAGCCCACTTCTGGAACTTTTCACGGTCTGTAGCATCACCTGTGATGTACTTCTCATCAACACCGTTAGTTCTCATCTGACGCCACTTATAGTGGTCACCGCCGAGCCATACCTGTGTAATGTTCTCGAACTTTCTGTCTTCTGCGATTTCCTTAGGGTTGATATGACAGTGATAATCAACGATAGGCATCTTGTCAGCATAGTCGTGGAAGAGGTGCTGTGCTGTAGGTGTTGAAAGTAAAAAGTCTTTGTCCATGAATTGTTTCATAGTACATAATCCTCCTGTGAATTAAAAATGTGTTGTATTGCGTTTTATAATATCAGCGGAGATAATGCTGTGTTTATCAGCGCTATCGCCGCACAATACCTTCATTAGAACATCTACGGCGCATGTACAAAGCTGTTCGACATGGCTGTCGATAGATGTTAATTCTGGTTCAGTGCATATAGAAAGAACCGAATTGTTATAACCAATAATCTCCAGTTCATCAGGAACACTGATGGAGTGGGAGTGTGCATATTTGACTGCACCTGCCGCAAGCGAATCATCAGAAGTTACAACGGCATCAAATTCAATACCTTTATCATAAAGATAATTAAGGTATTCCTTGGCGTGAGAAATGTTCTTGCCACATAGATGTCTGTAATCTTCAGGAAGCGAAATGTCTGCTTCTTTCAAAGCCTTCATATATCCTGCATATTTGTTCATACCGCTGTATGACTTGCTTGTGTATAAGTAGACTATATTACGATGTCCATTATTAATCAAGAGGTTAGTTGCATTATATATGGCAATTTCATCATTGCACATAACAGAATATATATTAGGTGCATCAAGGTATCCGTTCACTAAGACTATAGGAATATCCTTAGCCGCATTAATTATGTAATCATTATTGTGGGTATTGGTATTCTCAACAAACTGTGAACCGGCAAGTATTATGCCGTCAACTCTTTTGCTTAACAGGAGTTCAAGATATTTCTTCTTATTAGTATAATCTTTACCTGTACAGCAGAGTATGGAGTCATAACCGTGCTTTCTTAATTCCTGTTCAAGATAATATACAGCATTGGCAAGGTAAATATCAGAGGAGTCAATACACATTATACCGATGGTCTTCATTGTATTAAGACCTAAGCCCCTTGCAAATACATTTGGTGTATAATCAAGCTCTTTCATAGCATCTAATACTTTGTTTCTTGTTGCTAATGATACTTTGGCATTACCATTAAGAACACGGGAAACAGTAGCAATAGACACCCCGGCTTTATTGGAAACATCATATATATTCATAAATTAACCTCATTCTTGTAAGCTCTGGACAACGCTTGCATTAATGTGATATATAAGTGCAGTTGTTCGTTGGTTCATTAATTATGATGAATAATTATAATTAACGGAATTGTATAATTATAAAATTAGTAAAATATCATAAAAACACTGAATGTAAGCACTTACATATTGATAAACTGATTATACAATGGTATTATTATAAAAGCAAGTATGTAAAGTGTATTTTTATTGTACTTAATTATTGCTATTAAAGAGTTGTGCAGTTGTTTAGGAATGAGTGCACAACAATAACTGATAATTAAATTTAGCAGATAATAATGTATACAAAAATAAGTATTGACTAAAAATGTTTTTGAGTATATCATAGTTTGTGAAAGATAATGAAAGCGCTTACATACGCTTTGAAATACCATTTACTGGTTAAGAATGCGTAGTCCAGCAAAGCTGAGTGATACTGCGCCACAATAATATTAAATATGGAATATCTTAATACTGATTAACACCGGGATATTTCATAGTCAGTATCTGCGCCCTGCGTGGAACTGAGATGCCCTTAAAGCGGGCGGAATGGAGGAATAATATGCAGAGATTAAACAAGAGTATTACACATGCAGTTGACAGACCTGTAAAGGTTATGCAGTTTGGTGAAGGTAACTTCCTTAGAGCATTCGTAGATTATATCTTCGATGTTACTAATGAGAAGACAGATTTCAACGGTGGTGTTGTTATCGTTAAGCCAATCGAGTTTGGTACACTTGAAAGATTCCACGATCAGGAATGTCAGTACACACTTCAGTTAAGAGGTTTCGTAGATGGACAGCCTAAGGAAATCACACGTCAGATTACATCTGTAGTTGATGCTGTAGCAGCTATCGAAGATTATGACAAGTACATTGAATATGGTACAAGCGAAACACTTAGATTTATCGTTTCTAACACAACAGAAGCTGGTATCGTATTTGACGAGACAGATAACGATCCTAACGCTCGTCCTCCTAAGACATATCCTGGTAAGCTTACACAGCTTCTCTACAAGAGATATCAGAAGTTCAACGGAGCAGCAGATAAGGGACTTATCTTACTTCCTTGCGAACTTATTGCTGATAATGGTATTGAATTAAAGAAGTGCATTATGAAGTTTATTGAACTCTGGGGTCTTGAAGATGGATTCAAGGACTGGGTTAACAATTACTGCTCATTCTGCCCAACACTTGTTGATAGAATTGTTCCAGGTTATCCAAGAGAAGACGCTGCTAAGCTTTGCGAAGAGTGGGGCTATGAAGATCAGCTTATCGACAGAGCTGAAGTATTCGGTCTTTGGGTTGTAGAAAGTGATTCTAACCTTCCACTTGAACAGCTTGAGAAGGAACTTCCATTCAAGGAAGCTGGACTTAATGTAGTATTTACAAAGGATCATCATCCATATAAGGAAAGAAAGGTAAGAATCCTTAACGGTTCACATACATCATTCGTATTAGCATCATTCCTTGCTGGTAACGACAACGTAGAGAACTCTATGAAGGATCCAGTTATCAGAAAGTATATGGAAGAAACACTTTACAACGAAGTTATTCCTACACTTTCACTTTCTAAGGAAGATTGTGAAGAATTCGCTAAGGCTGTTATCGACAGATTCCTTAACCCATTCGTAGATCACAGATTATTAAGCATTTCACTTAACTCTGTATCTAAGTGGGAAGCTAGATGCCTTCCTTCATTCTTAGGATATGTTAAGAAGTTTAACAAGCTTCCTAAGTACCTTACATTCTCTATCGCAGCACTTATGAGCTTCTACACATCACAGACAGAAGCTGAGTTCAACGGCGGTATTGTATTAAAGGGTGACAGAAATGGTGAAGAGTACAACATTACAGATGATAAGGCTGTACTTGATTTCTTCAGAGATAACTCTGGTAAGACACCTGCTGAATTCACACACGCTTACTTAAGCAATACAAAGTTCTTCGGTGGCGAAGACCTTACTAAGGTTCTTGACCTTGAAGAAGTTATCACAGGATATATTACAGATATCAGAGAAAGAGGTATGAGAGCTGTAGTTAACGATTTAGCTCTTGATGATGAAGAATTAGCATAATTGCGTTGGCAGTTTGCAGCGAAGTTATTCGTCAGCTTTAGCTGGACATAGATTTCAGCTTTGATTTATACCGTATTTTAAAGCATTAATAAGGGCGGGTGTTCTTTTTCATCCGCCCTTAAGTTATGTAAGAGGTATGGCGTATTTTATACCCTTTTATTGTTATAATAAAAATGTTATGATATGGATGTAATTATTGGATTTAACGATTCAATGATGTATACAGTTAATGATATATAAGGATTATATTAATTACAGGAGGTAGTTATGCAGGATTTTATTAAGATTAATAAAGACGATAATGTTGCAGTAGCTCTTAAGCCAATCGCTAAAGGCACAACACTTAATGTTGCTGGTACAGAAGTTACTACAATAGAAGATATCCCTCAGGGACATAAGTTTGTTATCAAGCCTATTAAGAAGGGTGATGCAGTTATAAAGTATGGTTTCAGAATTGGTTACGCACAGGCTGACATTGAAGTTGGTGGATGGGTTCATACACACAACTTAAAGACAGCTCTTGGTGAACTTCTTGAATACACATACAATCCAGAAGGACACAAGGATGTTGAACCAACAGAAGAAGCATTTTTCGATGGATATATGCGTGAAAATGGTACAGTTGGCGTAAGAAACGAAGTATGGATTATCCCAACAGTTGGCTGTGTTAATTCTATAGCAAGAGCAATCGAAGCTACAGCAAGAGCTAATAAGCCAGAAGGTGTTGATGAAGTAGTTGCTTTCCCACACCCATACGGATGTTCTCAGGTAACAGAGGACCAGGAAAATACAAGACACATACTTGCTGACCTTATCAATCACCCTAATGCTGGTGCAGTACTTGTACTTGGTCTTGGCTGCGAGAACAGCCGTATCGAAATCCTTAAGGACTATATCGGAGAAGTTAACCCAGACAGAGTTAAGTTCTTACAGGTTCAGGATGTAGAAAATGAGCAGGAAGTTGCAGAAGGCATTATGAAGGAACTTATGTCTTATGCAGCTACATTTAAGAGAGAAAAGGTTAGCGCTAAGCACCTTATCGTTGGTATGAAGTGTGGTGGTTCTGATGGTTTATCAGGTATCACAGCTAACCCAACAGTAGGTCTTTTCTCAGATATGCTTGTATCTAAGGGTGGTACAACTATCCTTACAGAAGTTCCAGAAATGTTCGGTGCAGAGACTATCCTTATGAATAGATGTGCTAACAAGGAGCTTTTCGAGAAGACAGTTCACCTTATCAATGACTTTAAGGAATACTTCATCAAGAATGGTCAGGAAATTTATGAAAATCCATCACCAGGAAACAAGGATGGCGGTATCACAACACTTGAGGATAAGTCACTTGGATGTACACAGAAGTCTGGTTCATCACTTGTTAAGGGTGTATTAGCTTACGGCGAGAGAGTATCTAATAAGGGACTTAACCTTCTTAGCGCACCTGGTAATGACCTTGTTGCTTCAACAGCTTGTGCAGCAGCAGGAGCACAGATGGTTCTTTTCACAACAGGACGTGGAACACCATTTGCATCACCAGTACCTACAGTAAAGATTGCTACTAACTCAAGACTTGCTGGCAATAAGAGCAACTGGATAGACTTCAATGCAGGAAGAATTGTAACAGATGATCTTCCACTTGAAGATGCAGCTAAGGAGCTTTTCCAGCTTGTATTAGATGTTGCTTCTGGTAAGAAGGTAAAGGCTGAAATCGCTGGATTCCACGATTTAGCTATCTTTAAGCAGGGTGTAACTCTCTAATTAACAGCATATAAATATAGTGACATATAGATTAAGGCGGGCAGATATTTACATCTCTGTCCGTCTTATAATGTGTCTGAGAATGTGGTATATACTGAATGTGGTCAGTGACTATGTTTCATATATCCAGTGATTATAATAATGTGTGTTCGAAACCTTCCACACATAAAACAAAACTAAAGGAGAATAAAATGGATACATTAAATCAAGGTAAAGAGGATAAGAATAAAGATATTATTGAAAATAATAATAAAAATAAGAGCGGTAATAGAAATACTAAAAGCACACAGTTCAAGGTTGCATTTATCACACAGGCGGCTGTGATTGCGGCACTTTATGTAGTGCTTGTTATTATGTTTAACTATTGCAGCTTCGGACCTATACAGTTCAGAATAGCAGAGGCACTTACAATTCTGCCATATTTTACACCAGCGGCTATACCGGGACTGTTCGTAGGCTGTCTGTTATCTAACATCTTAGGCGGTGCGGCTATATGGGATATAATATTTGGAAGTATTGCTACACTTATTGGTGCAATAGGAACTTATGCGTTAAGAAAGAATAAGTGGCTTGCACCATTACCACCAATTATTGCCAATACACTTATAGTGCCATTTGTATTAAGATACGCTTATGGTTCAGAGGGCGTATTTGCTATGTTCTTTGTGACAATTGGAGCAAGCGAATTCATCGTGTGCGGTATTATTGGAATGTTGCTTTTATTCGCACTTAATCCGGTGAGAAATGTGATATTTAAGGGTGTGGAATAAGATAAAAGATTAAAAGTGAATATATGCGGAAGAATTAATAAATATAAGCTATAAGTGTAAATGGTATGCTGATAGATGTAAAAGATATATTATATTGTATTACTTGACTTTATATTGCACATATGTTACAAATATATTATCAATATGCATAGTGATGATAATTTTAAGAAGTTGTTTAATGGTGATGAACACAGGGAGAGGCTGTCAAGGCTTGTAAGCAGTATTATAGGACAGGAAGTTACTGTTATTGATATATTGCCATCTGAAAGCTCCAGCCTTGAAGACTCATTTATAATAATGGATATGATAGTACGTCTATCTGACGGAAGCATTGCCAATATTGAGGTGCAAAAGATTGCCTCGTTGTTTCCGGGTGAGAGGCTTAGCTGTTATTCAGCCGATGCGATTATGAGGCAGTATCACAGGCTTTCATCTGCAACTTCGACTGCGAGGTATGAGGACATCTCACAGGACGATATCAGTACAATTGGACATAAGACGTTTTCGTATAAGGATATGAAAAATGTACATACCATTGTCCTGTTTGAAAACAGCAATTCTAATCTTATAAATTCTTCTAATCCAGAATTATATTTCCACGTTGGAATGACAACTTTCAACACTCACATTAATTTTCCACTGTTACAAAAATACCATATGATTAGTCTTGACACTTTCAGGAAATACAGATATTCTGATATTATAAAAGGTCATATCAATATTAAGGAATATGATTATGATGAGGCTGTATACGAAAAGCCGCTGACAGACCAGATGTTAAGGGACAGACTTGCATTTTTGTCGCTGTTTGTGACAGAAACGGTGGAAGAAGCAATAGCAATTCAGAACATATTTCCAGAATTATCAGGGATATTTAATGAGATGAATGAGTATCTTGCAAGACCAGAGGAGGTGTTAGGTATGTTTTCAGAAGCATTAAGAATACTCAACCATAACACGGCGGTACTGATGGTTGATGAATACAGGAAGAAGTATCAGGAGATGGAGAGTAATCTGAAAAAAGAAATGCAGGAGAAACTTGCTGACAAGGACAGACAAATTAACAGTCAGGAGTAGCAACATAAAAAAGACCTTGAAAGAATAGCTGAACTTGAAGCTATGTTAAAGGAAAGTAAAGAAAGTAACGGTCAGGGATAGTATTATAACAATACAGATGTGGCGTAGGTGTCAGTATTAATAAGTAAGCGGATAGATATATAGTCGATTATGACTTTATATACTATCCGCTTATTTTTGCTTAAATATTTATAAGTCTTTGCTATGTTTGGATTTTTGGAAAACAAAAAGTTTCAATAAAAATTACAAAAATGTATAGAGAGTTCTTGACAAAAAAATACCGGGGGGGGGTAAACTAAAACTATGAGATTTTATGTGATTACAGCTAAAATTTCAGAATACACATAATAAGGAGAAAAGATATGAGGTTGATTAAGAAATTTGCGGGCTGTGTAAATGCTATATTGGCTGCCGCAGTGGTTTCAGTTACATTATTATCTGGTGTAGCAGCAAGCAAGGTTAATGTTAGTGCAGAGGAGATAACAGATAAGTCATTTTATTATCTTGAAGATGATAGTACCTTTAATAAAAATGGTAATTATTATATTCAGAATGAGGACGATATAGAAGCGTTTAAAGAGAATTTTAAATGGGTTGCTTATAGTGGTGCAGTGGATATTTTTTATGAAGATAGTACATTAAGAATAGACCCGGAAAAATCTTTGTATTCTATTGATGATATATATGGATGCAGTGTTCATGCATATAAGCTTAGCAGAGATGATAATGGAAATCTTGAGTTTAAATCAAAAGCACTTACTGCAAGATATGATGATGGTTTTGCAGGGGGATTTGATGGACTTGAACCAAAAGAGCTTTTTGTTATATGGAATGGCACTGGTTTTGGAAAACATACGAAAACTTTAAATACAATGAAATTTTCAGAAATGTATAATAATAAAAATACTGATGGAAGATTGCAGGTTTCGTGGAGTAATTCAGGAAAAGCGGAAGATGCAGATATATTTGTTATTACATTACAGTGTGAGTTATCAGATGGCAGCTATAAAAGTAAGTCTTTAGTGGCGATGCCAGATTATATGATTGATAAAACTGTGCTTAATATATCGAAAAACAAATCAGATGATAAAGCTGAGAATAATGATGATACATATACATTTGATATAACTCAAAAAGATACACAGATAGTAGATAATAAGACATTTGCTAACATTTTAAAGGAAAATGAATCTAAGGATGTTGTTATTAAATCTAATAACAATGTTACATTTACTTTTGAAAAAGGAACTATGAAAGGTATAGAAGGAAAAGAAAACTATGATTTTTCTACGATTATCAATTCAATATATTCAGATACTATGCCATCATATGTAACTAAGGATAATTTTATATCACAGATTGATTTTAACTATTCCGGAGAGCTTCCTGCGATTGCTAATATCCGTATTCCTGTTGGAACACAGTATGCCGGAAAGACATTATATTATTCATATATGAATAATGATAATACATTTGCAGATACACAGACAGTTGTAGTTGATGAAGAGGGATACATAACAGTAAAGCAGGACCATTGTTCAAGTTATGTTGTAACTAATAAAGCACCTGAATATGTTAGTGCTGGTTCTAAAGATACAGAGCAGGATACACAGATAACAGAGAGTAATACAGAAAATACATCTACAGACATTTCCGCACCAGCAGATGAAAATGCAGATACACCACAGACATCTGATAATAATAATGTATACATATATGTGGCTTGTATCATATTGGCTTTAACAGGTGTTATTAAATATGGTAAGATGAAAAAAGTATATTAGGATAAATGAAATGAATACATTTAAGGATTTTTTGAACAATAATAAGAAATACGTATATTTAATGATAAGTGTATTAGTCATTGCTGTTATTATAATTGTTGCTGTGCTTGTCAATATTATCAATAAAGGAAGCAGAGATACTTCGGACACTATAGAAGCGACAACTGAAAGTAGAATAGACAGCCAAGTATTGACGGAAAGTACTATAGATAAAAGCAATATTAATAAAAATGGAGATAATAACGAAGCAGTGTCAGCAGATAATGAGAGTGCAGAGAATAGTGACACTGATATAGCACAAGAAGATGACACAGAAGCATTGAAAGAAACTTCGGAGTTAGATGAACAATCACAATTATCAGAAAATAATAATGATGTATCTAATGATAACTCACAAGAGCAGTATATTTCTAGTGATAATAGTGGTTCAGATGATGAGGAAATAGTAGCTGCGGTTGATAATAATGTTAATCAGGAGGTATCTTCTGACCATATTGTATACAATGCTGACGGTTCTTTAAATTTGCAGGAGAGTTACTGGGAGTCATACAAAGGCTGGAAAGAGTTTCAGAATGTGATAGGTTCAAGCGGTCAGTTCCAGCAGCTTATAAGTAAAGCCCAGTCACAGGGGATACCTGTAAGTGGAAGATGGTCATTGGTTGGAGAAAATGGTAAGAATGTTTCAAAAAATGGTTCTCCAAAAGATGTACAGTATTATATTTATCCTGATGGATTAGATTATTATTATAGGTTTGGATACGATGGTGATAATTTTTATTTTAATAAACAATATTTTATGAATATAGGATATGTTGGAGATTCTGCTAGTCAGAATAATTTTGATAATAATATTGTATATAAAGCAGACGGAACATTAAATCTTCAGGAAAGCTACTGGCATTATGAAGACAGTGACTCATTATATAAAAGTATTACAAACACGCCAGAGTTCAAGCAGGCTATAAATGGATTTAGAAGTATACAGATAAGATATCCTAAAACAAGTGGTAAAATTACTGCAAAGACACAGCAATGGATTGTCGTATATCCTGATGGAAGCGAATATCATTTCTTATTTGACGGTTATAACTATCGTAAAATGCCTTTGTGGAATGATTGATACATATAAATGAAAATATATTAGTAGCATAGGTGCATATAACATATATCCCTGGATTTTAAAGTGTTTCAAAATCGAGACTATGAAAAAAGTCTGTAAATTCAGGGGTATATGTTATATGCTGTTTTTGATATTGTACCTTTAAATATATTCAAAATATTCCAATAATTTCTTATATTCATCTTGTGAGGCACGGCAGGTTTCTAGTAAATACCCTTTTTCATCATTGTATTCATTTAAGCCTCGTCTATAATAATCTTTCATAGTATCATCAATAATAAAAGGGAAGATGTTATTTTTCAGACATTCTTTAAACATTATAAGTTTGCCAATTTTATATACACGCCTGAAAATAAAACACCCCGTCCTCAGTAAAGAAATCATATACCCCGTTATATTTCTCAATCACAGATATTATGCTTCTGATACCGATACCGTGGCTGGCTTTATCCGATACAGGAGTATTATTTACAAATACAGGTTCAACAGCATAAGTATTGGTGATGTTAATACATAATTTATTATTCTTATCAAACACCTTTACTGTGATAATACGGTTGGAATTAATCTCGCCGTAGTCAGAAGCATAGCCGGAATTGTAGTTAGAAGCAGTGTCGGATATGCTGTTATATGAATTATTAATAGGTGTCTTGGCAGTCTGTACAAGCTTGCAGGCATTTATGGCATTTTCAAGGGCATTTGCAAATAGACTGCAAAGGTCAGTTGGCTTGTAGTCAGCAAGGTTGGCGGCAGTAACTGACACCTGTGTGGTGATATTATATTTGTCAGCTTTGCCAATATAGGAAGATAATATAAGGTTGACGGCTTCATTATCGCAGTATCTCGTTATTCGGCTGTTGTCAAGATTGGTACATATCTCCCTGATATAATCTTGTGCCTGTGCGTAGTTGTTATCATTAAGACAACTCTGTATAAAGTTCATATGGTGGCGCAGGTCGTGGCGGTATATAGCCGCCTGTTTTTGATAGTCAGATAACTGGGAAATCTCTTTTTCAGCCTGTGCTGCGGCGGCCAAGAGAATAATATTTTCACGCTCAGCGGTATTTTTCTTGTTCAACAGAGCCAGTATAACGGTTGATAATATAAAATAGAGTATGACAATAAAGCTGTCCATAAATTCTATAACAACAGCTTCTCCGCGGTATAACAGGTCTGTGTATACAGTAAATGCGTACTCTAAAATATAATAAGTAAGAGGCAGGAGAAAGAACATTGATATAATGGTCTTTGACTCGTTCTCAAGTCTTATTATGTAAGGAGAAATGTATTTAATTACAATAAATATAAGTGGAATTGTAATAATAATGGTTACAATATCTGATATCATAGGAATATCTTTTAAAATGTAAGCGGCAATAGTGCCGAACCATTTTCTTGGTGTACACATAAGATAAGCCGACAGAACTGCAATTGATGAAATGTATATGTTCTTATGGCAGACAAATCTTATTACAAGAATTAGAGGTATATGTATAAGGAAAGGATAGCTTTTATAAAGCACATTCTGACCAAGAAGCAGATAACATACAGCCTGGAATAACGCAAATGCGAGAGTTGTATATATAAATAGTTTATGGTTATCTTCCCAGCGTATATCAGCAAAATAAAATGATACAATAATGCCAAAGATAAGCACAAAGACATAATTAATAAGATTTAATAAAGTTGAAATATCCATACAGCCCCCTTGATTTAAAAAGATGTGTAGCTAATGTTTATAAATAATGTAGTTCAGATGTGTGCGGACACCACACGATATACTTATAGCCGCTATTATTCTTCCATCTGGAAAGTTAAATACTGTTTCTTGATTTCACCCACACGGCGCTGTGCCAATGGAATTATTTTGTTGTTGTTCAGATGAATTTCATTATTAATAATAGTACTTATGTAGTTCATATTTACGATATATGAACGGTGGGGAAGCATAAATTCCTTGTGAATACTAAGCGTATCGCATATTGAGGAGAATACATCAGTCGATGTTATGTGTTCTCCATTTTTAAGATGAATAGTTACCTTACGGTTTAATGCTTCTGCATAGACAATATCAGATGTATGGATTTTGTGTATGCCTGAATTGTTCTTGATAATTATGTTGCTTGTCTGTTCAATGTGAAAGAATTCTATTAAATCATCGAGCGTAGCATAAAGGCGTTCTTTGTTCACGGGCTTTAACAGATAATTAAATGCCTTGACTTCATAGCTGTCTACTGCGAATTCAGAAGATGAAGTTAAGAATATTATAGGTGCGGCCTTATCAAAGGTACGGATTTCCCTGGCAAGTGCAAGTCCATTCATTACTGGCATAATAATGTCAAGAAAATATATGTCGAACTTCTCAAATCCAGCAGTAGAAGCAAGCTCAACACTGCTGTTATAATATTTCACTGTGAAGCTGATATTAGATGAGGCTTCATAATTATCTAAAAGTTCTCTTATTATACCTAATTCGTATTGGTCATCATCACATACGGCAATCTTCATAGTAATCTCCACTTCTAACAATTAATACTTACATTATTATATATTGATTTTTGATAAAATTCTATAAAAAATTCTATCGTTCGTGTCGAAAAAACTGTAATTCGCGCAAATTGTTCCACAGAACTGGATAAATTAGGTATTATAAATATAACTTATATGGGAAAACGGGGAATAAATTAAATATCAAACATAAAGGAGGCGTTAAGATGAAGCGTATTATAAGTATACTTTTATGTTCAGCAATTCTTGTGACAGCAGTACCGGGAATGTATTACGCACAGGGATTTGATAATTCGTCTGTATATGATGATGTAGAAGATAATGATACATCAAAGTTACAGGAGATAGATTATCAGCTTAATGGCGGCTATTATGTCAGCGGATATAATGCACCAGATACATATCCAACTGCTGAACTGCCAGATAACAATGATTTAATTAATCAGGGTTATGAATTTGGCGGCTGGTATGATAATGCTGAATTTGAGGGAGAGCCTGTAACAGCTATTGATGAGAATGATTATTCGGGAGTAGTTGTTCTTTATGCTAAGTGGATAGAAAGATATTATTATATTGAGATACCTGAAAATGTAAATGTAGATGGTGATAATGCAGATTTATCAATCACAGCACACGCAGGTGGTTTATACGAGAAGGATAAAGTCAGTGTTTCAGTATCGTCAGATAATGAATGGAAACTGATAAATGGCAATGAAAGCCTGAATTATGGTCTGTATGATACAGACAGCAATGAAGCAGTTGTTAATAATACTGTTGTAACTGAGCTTATTAAAAGATGTTGTATTATACGCATCTTGGTCTGACACACAGCAGATAAAGACAGTAAATATAGACGCATATGCAAGAAGCTATGATGTAGATGCAAAAGATTTTACAATTAATATCACAAGTAAAAATGCAGACTATACAGCAAATGATGTAAAAAGACTTGTTACAATAAAGAATACAAGTGATTCTTCCAGCGGGACATCAATAAATGTTATTGCTTCATCTGTAGCCAATGGTGAATATACATATATAGTGAGCAGTAGTGATGTATGGAAGGAAGGCTGTGCATATAGACTTGAGCTTAATGATGACAGCTTATATTTTACAGGTTATGATCCATCTATCAGAGAATATGATTTTACTGTATACAAGCCAGATGTAAGCAATGTTGAGCTTGGCGATGATATAGAATATATAAGCGCAGATGATTTAAGCAATCTTGTTGTAAATGGAACTGCCGTAGATAAAATATCTGTATCAGTAATGACAGTTGGTACAGATGGAACTATAAGTCAGGACGGAACTAAGACAACAGGAAGCTTTACATATGATGTTAATACATTAAAGGCAGGAGATAAAATAGCTGTCTATGACGGTGATGTAATGCCTAGTCTTAACGACTCGGTTATTACAGACAGCGATGTATCATTTTTTGAGATAACATCAGTCAGTGGCAATGAGTATTCTTACAGAGGCTTATCAGCTAAAGAGATACTTTTTGTTCCGGACGTATTTCCGGTTAATATAGCAGACGACAAAGATAATGATGAGAATAATGATAGTGTTACATTAGCATTTGACAAGCTGTCTTATGAGAACAGTGATATGGGAGAAAAGCTTGGGCTTAATGCAGATACCAAGGTTGATGCAGGCGATTATCTTGCTTTATATAAGACAGGCAGTGATGAAGCACAGTATGCATTAATTAACAGTGTATCAAAGACTGATGAAGATTATATTATCACATACAGCATAGTAAGCTGGGATACAGTTGCCGCCGCTATGGATATATATGAAACAGACAGCGTAAGCGGAGATACTCTTATAAAAAATCAGGATACAGCCGCTATAGAAGAAAATGTTGAACAGCAGGCGGTTGACAGTGGATTTGCACAGAATGTTGCAGATGAAGTTGCAGAAGCCGTAACCAGAACAGAGTCTTATCAGGAACTTAAAAGTTATCTGTCAGACAGTCTTGGCGCAGATGTAGATATTTATCTAGCAGATGAAGAAAATGCTTCTGAATGGAATGATGGAATTGCATTATACGCAGGCAGTAATAAGCCGAGCGTGAAATTAGACCACGTCAGGGCTAATCTTTCAACAGATTTAAAGCATTTTGATAATGTCAGTGGTCTGAGGCTTGCACTTGATATCGGTGTTGAGATTGCATTTTCTAATATGAAGGTTATAGTATCTGCAACCTTTGAACAGGAAGTAAAGATTAATATTAATGTCAGTGGTGAAGCTATATGGAAGGTATGGGGAATATTCCTATATATAGACGATTACAGAGTTGCAGTTTCACTTGACCTTTATGATTACACAGGTATTGATTTTAATGTAAATATAAGAACTGAGGAAGAGGATGATAACGAAAGCTCATCAGAATTAGATGAAGCAATTAATGGAATTGCTGAAGAATTAAAGAATATGATGGAGCTTGGAACTACATATATCTCTGATAATTCAGACCTTGCAACAAGGCTTGAGGATATAGGAGATGCAGGTGAGGATAGAGAGATATCTGTTGCAAAGAGCCTTGCACAAAGATATTCAGATCTTCTTGAAAATGAGTCTGACTGGGTCGAGTTATACAGCAAGGCGCTTGAAGAATCAAATGTAAGAATTCTTTATATAATAGAAGTCGAGCTTAAGGTTGAATTCGTAGTGTCAGCTAATGCTAATGTATCACTCGGAATGACCTACTGGTATCAGAATGCTAAAAGATACATATACAGCATACTGGTATTCAGCAGAAATGTTACAAGTGATACTATAGATTTGAGCGAAGAACAGTATGAATTCTCAGTATATGCAATGGGAACTCTTGGAATAAGGGCAGGAATAAGGTTAAGCGTTGGAATTGGTATTATATCAACTAAGCTTGCAAGTGTTGGATTTACAGCCGAAGCAGGTGGATACGCACAGGTATGGGGCTACCTTTACTATCAGCTTCACTATGCGGCATCACAGGGAAGAACGTCTAATTCTATGGGTGCTGTGTATCTGGAGGTAGGTGTGTATATGCAGATAGATTTCCTTGCACAGGCACTTGCAGGAACATTTAACTACAATCCTACATTATTCGAGAAGCAGTGGCCATTGTACAGCGTAGGTTCAGTTGAGAATGTATGTGATTTTACATACGACCAGATTGATGTCAAAGATATTAAGATGAAGCGTGATGTTAAGACAGTACGTCTTTCAGATAATTATTTTGAAATGCAGTATCTTGATATGAAAGAAGGTCTTGATGATAATGATGAGTATTTTAAGAAGATATTTGATGATAACGATAATTATTATGTAATATCTATGACTAATCCAGCATTTTCATATGACCCTGCAACTAATATCATATCAGTTGACCCTGGTGATAAGCCTGAACAGGACGGCGAGATGATAATAACGTGGAAGAGCCAGAAGGGTTCATTTAACACAAAGCCTATTACAAGGAAAATATCACTTCACTGGGATAACTTAAGAGATGGATATTATATAGCATTCCAGACTAACGGCGGTTCTGTTGTAGATACAATTATATCAAAGTATGGAAAAGAGATTGTAAAGCCGCAAGATCCTGTTAAGCAGGGATATACATTTGCAGGCTGGTATACAGATGAGGCATTAACTAAGAAATACGATATTCCAGATGTTATGCCTGATGAAGATACAATTGTATATGCAAAATGGGAAGCAGCAGAAGTATCTTATGATGTTGTAGAGTATGTGGAAGGTGTTGACGGTGTATACAGTGCATTAAAGACAACAACCCATAAGGGCATAACAGGAGATACGGTATCACCAGTTCCAGAGGATAAGAAGGGATTTATCACACCATCAGCATTAACACAGACAATTAAAGCAGATGGAAGCACTAAATTTAACTATTATTATGCAAGAGATAAATATAATATAAAATTTGTATCCGAGGGTGAAGTAGTATCCGAGGGCGATTATGCTTATGGTACTTTAATGCAGACACCTAAGGTATACAGACCAGGGTATGAATTCGCTGGCTGGGAGCCAACAATAAGACAGACAGTACCAGCAGAAGACACAACTTATACTGCTGTATGGAAAGAAGCAGACGATATTGTGTATACAATCAAGTATTATCTTGAAGATGAGAATGGTAATTATGTATTAGATAAAGTAAAGACCAAGTTAGGAACAACTGGTGCAAATGTCACAGCAGAGAATGAGAACTATGACAGCGTAAAGTATGTACTTGCCAAAGATCTGCCAGAAGGAATTGTTCAGGCAGATGGAAGTCTTGTTCTTAAAGTATATTATGACAGAATTACATACAATATTACTTATGATGCCAACGGCGGAACTGTAAGTAATAACAAGCTTACAGCAAAGTGGGAATCAAATGTAATATCACCAGTTGCTTTAAAGACAGGCTTTGGATTTGGAGGCTGGTATACAGATAAAGAATGTAATAATGCATTTGACGGTGTAATGCCTGCTAAGGATATTACATTATATGCAAAGTGGGAAGCTGCAAAGGTTAATTATGCAGTGGAGCATTATGTAGAAAAGCTTGGAACAAGTGATTATGAATTGCTTGAAAGACAAGTACTTGCGGCAGACACTGACAGTCAGGTTACACCAGAAGTAAAGACAATGGAAGGATTTACTTCACCAGAAACACAGACAGTAGCAGTGAAAGCTGATGGTACAACAGTAATTAAATATTACTACAAACGTAATGTTCATAAGCTTACATTAATACAGAATAATGGTGAGGATAACCTTGTATATGAATACAGCTATGGAACAAGAATTTCCGTAGGTAAACCTTCAAGAAAGGGTTATACCTTCACAGGCTGGGATAAGAATATTGTAAGCGTTATGCCAGATGAAGATGTTACTTATTCAGCTAACTGGAAGATTAATAAATATACAATAAGCTTTAAGACAGATGGTGGTAATGACATAGCTCCGATAACACAGGATTACAACACAGAGGTTAGCACTCCTGCGATACCTGTTAAGAAGGGTTATACATTTACAGGCTGGGATAAAGCATTTCCAGATAAAATGCCAGCAGAGAATACAGTTATGACAGCACAGTGGAAGAAGGATACATATAACATATCTTATAATCTTAATGGCGGAACAGCAGACAATCCAGATACATATCAGGTTGACAGCAAGGTTATTATACTCAATACACCTGTAAGAACTGGATATACATTTGCAGGCTGGAGCGGAACAGGTATAGATGGTGTTGTGGCAGAAGCCGTTATTACAACAGGTTCTACAGGCGACAGAACATATACAGCCAACTGGATTGAAAATAGTTATACAATTCAGTTCATACCATATGGAAGCGGCACAACTGGTTCGATGAATGAAATGGTACTTAAGTACACAGATACAGTGGCAATCAGTTCTAATAACTTCAAACGTCCGGGTTATAAATTCATTGGCTGGTCAACTACGGCTGGTGGAGATAAGAAGTATAGCGACAATGAAGTTATAAGCAGTCTTACTACAGGTAATGGAGAAAGAATTACATTATATCCTGTATGGACAGCTAATAATTATACAGTTCATTTTGATACAAAGGGTGATGCAATAGACGATGTTGTATACACTTATGATAAGAAATACCAGCTTCCAACAGCAACACGTTTTGGCTACACATTCTTAGGCTGGTGTGTTGAAGATGGCGGAACAGTAACATATGCGCCGGGAGCATCGGCAGACAACCTTGCAACTGAAGGTGTTGCAGTGCTTTATGCAAGCTGGAGTCTTAACAGGACATTTAGTTACAGTAACTCTAATAGTTACCATATAACTGACAAGTCAAGTGAAGAACCGGTTAAGTTCCATTTTATAGCAGATGGAAGACAGACATCAACAACAGGTTATACACGTAATAATGTTATCTATATGGACGGCATATCTTTTGATGATATAAAAGAGCAGTGTAATACAATGACTATTACAATAAGCTACCTTATTAAGAAAGATGTTGATGGATATGTAGATATGGATACAACTTACAGGAAACATTCCGATTATTCTTGGAATGGCTGGAAAGAAGAAGACTTTGGAATTAACAAGAATGACGGAAAGACAAAGACTTTTACATACAGTATTAATTGTAAAGATGTTGATGGTGTATGCTACAGATTTGATGCACACGGTACAGGAAGCGACAAATACTATTTAAGCAATGTAAAAGTTGATGTAAGATTTGATTAATTATAGTACTGTGAAACGCTGTTTAATAAGGCGTTTCACAGTTGATTAAAAATTAAAATAAAGGGAGGGATTACTAATGAAATTACCTAAAAATAAAGTAATGATAGGTATTATAGCAGCATTATGTGTGGTTATTGTTGGACTTGTTGGTTATATTCTTTTTGTAAAGAATAACGATAATAATGACAATAACAGCTTTAAGCCAAATCTTGATTCTAATGCTGGCGACATTAATTCACAGGAGAGCAGTTCAGAAAGCCAGAAGGGGATAAAGATACCAGGATATCCGTCAATAACAATAGCGGCTGATAAAGAAGATGTGGTAATGAACCTTATGAATCCAGAGGGTAATCCATGCTATTTCACATTTGAGATAGTATTAAAAGATACTAACGAAACAATTTATAAGTCAGATATGGTAGAACCGGGCAAGGCAATATCGAATGTTAAACTAAGCCACGGATTATC
Source organism: Lachnospira sp. (assembly GCA_050874785.1). Lineage (GTDB taxonomy): Bacteria > Bacillota > Clostridia > Lachnospirales > Lachnospiraceae > Lachnospira. The sequence goes on along the minus strand of JBNMLJ010000008.1, from coordinate 44,042 downwards.
AGCAGGAGAGCATAAAGCAGTTATTAAAATAAGCACAGCAGCTCTTACTGACGGACAGGTTATGAATGGGGCGAATGCAGAAACAGTATTGATAGCAAAATAATCAGCAGAAAATGTGTGCAGAAAAGAGGTATTTTATGAGAAAACTGACAGCAGTATTAGTGAGCGCGATGTTTATAATTGGTAGTGTTATTCCAGCAGGAGCTGAGGAATCAAGACAGACGACAATATCTGTATCGATTGACCCGGCTTATACAGTTGTTATTCCTGCAAGCACAACTATTGACAATGGGGCAACAGAGAGCAGTATAGGAGAAGTTGCTCTTGAAAATGCAAAGCTTGAACCAGACAAAAGCATATATGTTTCCGTAGATGCAAGTGGAAGTCTTAAGAACAGCAGGAATTCATCAAAGACTATTCCTTATAGAATTATGAATAATGACCAGCAGTTTGAATCAGCTAATTATTATGCAAGCGGAGATAAAACACCACTTGTCATATCAATTGATAAGAATGACTGGAATAAAGCATATGCTGGTTCATACTCAGACGTACTTGTATTTACAATATCATATCAGTAATAATTATTAAATTATAATCTATAGGACAAGGTGCGCGGGTTGTAGAATAAGACTTATATGACAAAATACAGGTTAATATAATAAAGAGTGACTTACAGGACAAAATGTGTTAATTGGTTAATAAAAAATGAGGTATCCGAAATTCCGGATACCTCATTTTTTTTATGCTTAAAAGCATAAGTTTAAATGGATTAACTAAAACAATGTTTAATTATCTCTGAACTCTAGCGCCAGCACCACCAACGATACCTTCAACTTCCTTAAGAGAAGCCATTGTTGTATCACCAGGAGTTGTCATAGCTAATGCACCGTGAGCAGCACCGTAGTTAACAGCCTTTTCAGCGTCTTCAAATGTCATAAGACCATATACAAGACCTGAAGCGAATGAATCTCCGCCACCAACTCTATCCATGATCTCAAGTCCATCATACTGAGCAGCCTTGTAGATTTCACCATCAGCCCAGCAGATTGCTGACCAGTCGTTAACTGTAGCTGTCTTAACCTGACGAAGAGTTGTAGCAACAGCCTTGAAGTTAGGGTATGTAGCAGCAGCTTCGTTAATCATCTTCTTGTAACCATCAAGGTTAAGAGTCTTAAGGTTCTCATCGTTACCTTCGATTTCGAAACCAAGGCAAGCTGTGAAGTCTTCTTCATTACCGATCATAACGTCAACATACTTAGCAACTTCCTTGTTAACTTCCTGAGCCTTAGCTAAACCGCCGATAGCTTCCCACATAGATGGTCTGTAGTTAAGATCGTAAGATACGATTGTACCATACTTCTTAGCTGCCTTACAAGCTGCAATAACAGTCTCACAAGCCTGCTCAGAAAGAGCAGCGTAGATACCACCTGTATGTAACCAACGAACGCCTAAACCACCATCGCTCTTGTTCTTGAAGATGTAATCAAAGTCGAAATCTTCTGGAGTAGCCTGAGAAATAGCTGTGTTAGCTCTATCTGAGCAACCCTTAGCGCCACGGATACCGAATCCTCTTTCTGTGAAGTTGAGACCGTTTCTGCAAAGACGACCGATACCATCTGTCTTCTTCCAGCAGATAAGTGATGTATCAACGCCACCCTGTTCGATGAAGTCCTTCATAAGAAGACCTACTTCGTTATCAGCGAAAGATGTGATAACAGCAGTTCTCATACCGAAGCACTTGTGAAGACCACGGATAACGTTATATTCTCCGCCACCTTCCCATGCTCTAAAGCTTCTTGCTGTACGAATTCTTCCTTCACCTGGATCAAGACGAAGCATTACTTCACCTAAAGATACAGCATCAAATGTGCATTCTTCAGCTGGTCTTAAATTTAATTTCATTTTTTAGATACCTCCAAATAAATTTTTACATAATCATATTAACATATAATTTAGATTTAATCTATATATTTAAGCAAAGTTTTGTATAAAGCTGTCAATTTTCCGCCGATTAAAAAGAATATTGGTTAGTTACATTATAATTAAGGATGAAATATAATTCACATATTGTAAAAAAGCATATAATTTTTGAATATAGCTTATTGGTATATAAAGTAATTTATATAAAAGCCGAAATATAACTTATATACGATGCAACACAATTAATAAATAGTAAAATGTTTTTTGAAAAAATACACATAATTTTGGAAATAGAACTTTTTGCTTATTGAAAATATTGTGGAGATATTGTAAAATATTTCTAAACTATAATAGTATACCAATGAATAATATTTATGAAATGAGGCATATATATGAGCAATATCAAGAAGTTAAGAAAACTCAAAATCCAATGGAAAATATTGCTTTCAGCAATGCTTGTTATATTCGTATTTGGCGGGTATATGGTATTTGCTAAAGCTGATTCCAGTGTCACTGTATCAGTGACAACAACCGCGACAATTGTTCAGCAGGGTGCAGAGTCGAACAGCATCGTGGCAACTATGTCGGGAAGAGATGAGAATAATGTCAGTCAGGATTCACCGGATAATTATAAGCCGGCAGTAAGAAATCTTAAATGGACAGTATCCGACTCTGATATTATTAAATTTGTCGTAAGCGATAGTGCGGGAACTAAATATGCAGATACTGCAGAGGGCACTGCCAATCCTACAATATATGGTAATGGAGCAGGTAAGGCAACAGTTACAGCTACATATTATACTAAGGCTTACGGACCAGACGGAAGCATTACTTATGAAGAAGAACTTGGAAATGACTCGGTAGATATCATCGTTCCTTTAAAGATTAACAGCTTTAAGGCATATAGAAATGGTGTAGAGCTTACAAGTGAAGAAATGCTTTGCTATCAGGTGGGAGATATTATTGAGATAACATCTAATGCCAATGATACTAATAAGATATTTGTTGAAACAGATAATGATAAGACAGGAAGTCTTTCCAAAGATGGTATTGTAGAGAAAGTATCATCTTCAGGTGCTAAGGTAACACTTAAGATTGTCGGTGGTGGTAGAACTAATCTTAAAGTAAGAACAGCAGATGGTGATGGTATCAATTCTCTTACAGCAACATACCAGATAACATCAAAGGTTGAATACACTGATGGGGTTGCCAACTCAGAAGGACATTCTATCCAGAAGCTTTCTGATGGTACAAGATTTATTACATTATCAGATAAAGATTTTGAAGACTTTAAAGAAGAAACAATTCCTTCTAATATTAAGTATCCAGCAACAGCAGGTGTTACATATGTATCATCAGATACAGACGTAATTACATATAAGGCTGGAAGCGTAAAAGGTGTTAACGCAGGTGTAGCTACAGCTACAGCAGGAGTTGCAAGCATTGATGTACAAGGGAATATAGGCTGGGCGACAAAAGATGTAGTTAATGTTGTCGTGCCATTTAAGAAGCTTGGCAATGATGTAAGCAATATGAATGTAGGTGACTCAATACAGCTTAAGACTTCTGCTAAATCAACGGAGGTTACCTGGTCAACATCAGATAACAGCGTACTTCAGGTTGATGCAACAACAGGTCTTGTTACAGCGATGGGGGCTGGTAAAGCTACTATATATGCGACAAGAGTTGATGATGAACTTTCAACAAAGTACAAGCTTAATAACCAGCTTTCTTATGAGATTACAGTTATTGATGGATTTGGCTTAAGCCTTACATCAATGAGCGTTAATATAGGTGATACACAGAACCTTGTAGCACTTGTAACTAATAATCCTAGCAAGGATGACATTACATTTACAGTAGAGAACCAGCCAGATGCAGCAGGTGTTGTTCCAACTGAGACTTTAATTAATGTAGTTCAGTCAGAAGACGGAAGATCATTCAAGGTAACAGGTGTTGCATCAGGTATTGCACATATTAAGGTAACACAGAATGTTAATGGTGTTATTAAGAAAGCAACCTGTGTTGTATATGTTACAACACCAGTTGGAGAGATTACTATTAATCCTTCATCACTTACAGTAGACAGAGGTTCATCTGACACTGTACAGCTTATATTTAACCCATCAGCACCAACTAATAATAAAGTATTATGGTCATCATCTAATACAGATGTTGCAACAGTAGAAGGTGACAGCTATACAGCTACAATCACTGGTGTATCTGGTGGTACAACAACAATTACTGTTATAACAGAAGATGGACTTAAAGTAGCAACTTGCGATGTATATGTAAGAGAACCTGTAACAGGTCTTGTGCTTAATGCAACAACAGTTGAGTCATCAATGGCAGTTGGCCAGTATCAGCTCGTTGCAACTGTTCTTCCAGCAGGTGAAGGTGTTGACCGTGCTGTAACATGGACATCATCAGATCCATCAGTAGCAACAGTAGATGAGAATGGTCTTGTTAAATATGTTAAGCCAGGATATTGTACAATCGTATGTAAGACAACAGACGGAGCATACATAGCTACTTGTAACTTTATCATAAGCATACCAGTAGAGCAGATTAAACTTGATTATACTGATGAGATAATGTCAATAGGCAGTACATTAAGAATTACAGCAGAAGTTCTTCCAGTAACAGCTACTAATAGAACAGTAGTATGGGAATCTTCTAATACTAATGTGTGTATTGTAGATTCTAACGGTCTTGTAGAAGCAGTTGGAACAGGAAGCTGTACAATTCTTTGTAAGTCATTAGACGGTAACTACACAGCAATGTGTAATATATATGTTAAACAGCCTGTAACACAGGTTATACTTAATACAACAGATATAACTGTAAGACAGGGTCAGGTATTCTGGCTCAATGCTACTTGCCTTCCAGAGAATGCTGATAATAAGATTATCAGCTGGGAAAGCCGTGATGAGAGTGTTTGTACAGTTGAGAGCGATGGTAAGGTTACAGCAGTAGGTGCTGGTACAACATCTATTATCGCAACCAATGTTGATACAGGACTTACAGCATATTGCGTTGTAACGGTTACACAGCCGGTAACAGGAATTTCACTTAATTCAGATTATCAGGAATTATGGGTTGGAGCTAAATATGCAATCATACCGGTAGTTGAACCTTATGATGCTGAGAATAAGAATGTTACATATTTATCAAGTGATCCATCAGTAGCAACAGTAGATGAAAATGGTGTTGTTACAGCATTAAAGGGTGGAAGCTGTATAATTGAAGTAACAACCGAAGTTAATAAATTAATGGCGGCTTGTACGATTGTAGTAAAAGAGTATGTATCATCTATAACTCTTAGCGAAACAGATAAATTTATGAATGTTGGTTCAACAGGAACACTTGTTGCTTCTGTTGGAACAGATACAGCTACTAATAAGAATATAGTATGGTCATCTTCTAATTATGATATATGTTATGTAGATGGCAATGGTAACTTAAGTGCCAACTCAGTTGGTAATGCAGTTATTACGGCAACAGCGGCAGACGGAAGCGGTGTTAGTGCTTCTTGTATTGTAAAGGTTGTTGACCCGGTAATTGGAATTACAGTTGAACCAGATACAGTAAGGCTGCTTGTTGGTGATTCGGCTAAGGTTACAGCGGTCATAACACCAGATAGTGCAACTGTCAAAGATGTAACTTGGACATCATCTAATGAAGCTATTGCAACAGTAGATGAGTCGGGTGAGATATTTGCCCTTAGTACTGGTAAGTGTAAGATAACAGCTACATCACAGGACGGTAACGAAGTTAAGGGTGTGTGCTGGGTATATGTAACACCAGTTGTTAATATATCATCATTAAGAATTAACTCTAAAGAAATATATATGCTTTCTGGACGAGCTAGACAGTTATCAGTAATTGTAAGACCTGTTAATAATACAGATTCTTATGAGTGGTATTCAACAGATACAGGAATTGTACAGGTAGACCAGAATGGTGTAATTACAACAGTTGGTCCTGGTACAGCAGATGTATTTGTTATAAGCACTAACAGCAGTGTGGAAGCTACTTGTACAGTACATTCACTTGCTATGAGTACATCACGAGTAAGATTGGAACAGTATGATAGATTTAATCTTGATGTAATAGGTACGGAAGATACCGTTACATGGAGAAGTTCTAATCCAAGAGTATGTACGGTTTCATCATCAGGTGAAGTTATAGGTAGACGAGCAGGAACAGCTACAGTAACAGCTACAGTTCATAATAAGACACTTAGCTGTACAGTAACAGTTACTAATATTCGTTAATACTGCCGGATAATTTCAATTCTTGATATAAGTTTTAAAGATACTTTGAAACTTTAAAAGTGGTTATGCCAGACTTGAATGTCTGACATAACCACTTTTTGTATGATATTTGAGGTTTATAGGATAAACTGTGTTGATAGAAAACACTCACGGCCACTTTGAAATTAAAAAATATAGAATAAAAATAGATAACATAAAAGAAACAGGCACCATAAGAATAATCTTAAAGTGCCTGTTCTTTATTATTTAATATGAGGGGGAGATAGAAAGAATTAACTTTGCTATCTGATTATTAATATAACCTGTAATTGTGTGCAAAGTATGTCTTATTTATGAAAGAAGGATAAAAAGAATTAACAAAATAATAAAAGAATATATATCAAATGGATAACTGCCATAAAGTTCAAAAAAGTTTAATTTGTTAATTTATTGATTATTGAGTATCAATATGTTAGAATTTATTCGTTAAAATATAAAGGTAGGGGAATAAGTATGAATAGCAATGACAAAGATGAGTTAGATGACGAGTTAATTAAATCAATGAAAAAGCTTGTTGAAGAAGAAACTAACGTTGCTAAAGCGTTCATAGATACTCAGAATGAGTTATCAGATGAAGATGATGAGTTCGCTAATGAAACAATGGGTAAGACACGAGTTATACCTAAGGTCACAGATGATATGCTCACTAAAGTAAGTGATGCTACAATTAATATCAGTGATTTGAATGTAGACAAAGAACTTCAATCCAATAAAGAACAGAATAATATAGATGACACCAGCAGAGTAAGAGAATACAATAAAGTTAGGGAGTCAGAGCCAGTAAGAGAATACAATAAAACAAGAGAGTCAGAACCAGTAAGAGAATATAATATGACTAAAGACTCTGATAAGCCGAAAGAACACAATGCAGTTAGAAATTCTGATAGGGTAAAAGAATATAATAAGGCAGAACAGCAAGATAAGTATTCTAATACTCATCTGGATAATGATAATAATGAGGAAGATGACAGAGTGCAGGAAAAGGCAAAGAAGCCTATGGATGCTAAGAAGAAAAAGATAATTATAGCTGTTTCCTGTGTGGTGGCTGCTCTGGTAGTCATTATAGGTATAGTTGTCGGAGTTGTTCTTAATAACAAGAATAAGAATTCGTACCAATATAATTATGATAAAGGAATGAGTTCATATCAGAGTAAAGATTATGACGATGCTATTAAGTATCTTACTAAAGCTTCCAAGTTATCTGATGGCAAGAAAAATGCTGATTTAAAATATACATTGTATCAGTGTTATGCCGCAACAGATAATACAGATATGTCAATTGAAGTGTTAAAGGATATTTTATCATTTGATGAGAATAATGAGAAAGCTTTAAAAGCATTAGCTTCAATATATAATACTAAGAAAGATGGAACAAGCCTTAATAAGCTTATTAAAGATTATAAGGATAAAGATGGTTACAAATATCTATCAGATTATATTGTAGAAACTCCTAAGCCATCAGTTGAGGCTGGAAGCTATGATGATGTAATTAAGTTACAATTTACAGAGAACAGCAGTTCAACAATATACTACACAACTGATAAGACTGAGCCGGATAAGAAAAGCACACGCTACACTGGTACAGCAATAGAGATACAGAGTGGTACTACTACAATAAAGGCTATTGCTATTAATGATATAGGAGTGTGCAGTGAAGTAGTGGAGCTGGAGTATACAGTTGACTTTAAGAAGCCATCTGCACCAACAGTAAGTCCTGCATCTGGAACATATGAGGAAGGACAGACTGTGACAATAGATAATATTCCAGTTGGCAGTACAGCATATTATACATTAGATGGTTCTACACCAACTAAGAATTCAGAAGAATACTCTGAGTCGTTTACAATTCCAACAGGTAATAATGTAATATCTGTTGTTATAATTGATTCGCATAACCAGTCAAGCAGTGTTGTTAAGCGTAATTACGTTGTCAACAAAGCTAAGACATATGTATATAATGAGGCACTTGAGATATTAAAAGGCAAGCTTATATCAAAGGGAGTGCTTAAGTCAGATGGAGCTACAGCCGCTGACGGTTCTACAGTTACATTTGTATATCAGTCAAGGACAACTGTGGATGAAGTTGAGATGTTCGTTGTAAGATATGATGTTACATCTAAAGCGGGCAAGACTTCTACGGCTGGTTATTATGGTGTCGCAACTAAGACAGGTGACTGTTATACAGTGACACAGAATGGTGGAGCATATAGTGCGGCCGCGTATAATTAAGTTTTGATGTGTGATTAACACTTCAGATAATATATAACTGAAAGGGGTAATAAAATGTACAAGATTCTTAAGGCTGAAAAATTAGCAGAAAAGATTTTTCTTATGGATGTTGAAGCACCAAGAGTTGCTAAGCACTGTGAACCTGGCCAGTTCATAATTGTTAAAATGGATGAAAAAGGAGAGAGAATTCCTCTTACAATCTGTGATTATGACAGAGAAGCTGGAACAATAACAATTGTATTCCAGATAGTAGGAGCATCAACAGAAAAAATGTCTCACCTTAAAGCAGGTGATGCTTTTAGTGATTTCGTTGGTCCATTAGGATGCCCTTCAGAATTAATTCACGAGAATATTGAGGACTTAAAGAAGCAGAATATCGTATTTATAGCAGGTGGTGTAGGTACAGCACCAGTATATCCTCAGGTAAAATGGCTTCACGAACACGGTGTAGATGTTGATGTTATCGTTGGAGCTAAGAACAAAGATCTTATCTTATTAGAAGAAGAGATGAAGGCAGTAGCAGGTAATCTTTATATAACAACTGACGATGGCAGCTATGTAAGAAAAGGTATGGGTACAGATGTGCTTAAAGATCTTTATGCACAGGGTAAGAAGTATGACAAATGTATAGCAATCGGACCATTGATTATGATGAAATTCGTCTGTCTTTTAACTAAGGAATTAGGTATACCTACAGTTGTAAGTATGAACCCTATTATGGTTGATGGTACAGGTATGTGTGGTGCATGCAGACTTCAGGTTGGTGATGAGATTAAGTTCGCTTGTGTAGACGGACCAGAGTTCGATGGACATTTAGTAGACTTTGACCAGGCTATGAAACGTCAGCAGACATATAAGACAGAAGAGGGTAGAGCTATGCTTGCAGCCCTTGAAGGAGATACACATCACGGTGGATGTGGACAGTGTAATTAATCAACGGAAAAGAGGTATATATAATGGATGTTATGAAGAAAGTTCCAGTAAGGGAACAGGCTCCAGATGTAAGAAATAAGAACTTTGATGAGGTATGCCTTGGATATAATGCAGAAGAGGCACAGGAAGAAGCAACACGTTGTCTTAATTGTAAGAATGCTAAATGTGTACAGGGATGTCCAGTATCAATCAATATTCCTGAATTCATACATAATGTAAAAGAAGGTAATTTTGAAGAAGCTTACAAGGTTATTGGAAAGTCATCTGCATTACCTGCTGTATGTGGCCGTGTATGTCCACAGGAAACACAGTGTGAAGGTCAGTGTATAAGAGGAATTAAGGGCGAAGCTATATCAATTGGTAAGCTTGAAAGATTCGTAGCTGACTGGGCCAGAGAGAATAATGTATCACCTGAGATACCAACAGAGAAGAAGGGCAAGAAGGTAGCTGTTATCGGTTCAGGTCCTTCAGGACTTACTTGTGCTGGTGATCTTGCTAAGATGGGATATGATGTTACAATATTTGAAGCACTTCACGAAGCTGGTGGCGTATTAGTATATGGTATTCCAGAATTCCGTCTTCCAAAGAAGACAGTTGTTGCATCAGAGATTGAAAATGTTAAGAAGCTTGGCGTTAAGATTGAAACTAACGTAGTAATTGGTAAGTCAATGACAATTGACCAGCTTATTAATGAAGAAGGTTTTGATGCTGTATTTATCGGTTCAGGTGCTGGCCTTCCAAGATTTATGGGTATCCCAGGAGAAAATGCTAACGAAGTATTCTCAGCTAATGAATACCTTACAAGAAGCAACCTTATGAAAGCTTTCAGAGAAGATTATGATACACCAATAGCAAGATTTAAGAAGGTTGCTGTAGTTGGTGGTGGTAACGTTGCTATGGATGCTGCAAGAACAGCTTTAAGACTTGGTGCTGAGGTACATATTGTATACAGAAGAAGTGAGGAAGAACTTCCTGCAAGAGCAGAAGAAGTACATCACGCTAAGGAAGAAGGTATTATATTTGACCTTCTTACTAACCCAACAGAAGTCCTTACAGATGATAAGGGTAATGTTACAGGTATTAAGTGCGTTAAGATGGAACTTGGCGAGCCAGATGCTTCTGGAAGAAGAAAGCCAGTTGAAATTCCTGGTTCAGAATTCGTAATGGATCTTGATGCAGTAATTATGTCACTTGGCACATCACCTAACCCTCTTATCTCATCAACAACTAAGGGCCTTGAGATTAATAAGAGAAAATGTATCGTAGCAGAAGAAGCTAACGGACAGACATCTAAGGAAGGCGTATACGCTGGTGGTGATGCTGTTACTGGTGCTGCAACAGTTATCCTTGCTATGGGAGCTGGTAAAGCTGCTGCTAAGGGTATTGATGAATATCTTTCAAATAAGTAATTATATAAAACAGTTGCTTATATGAATAAAGTGAGTATATGAATATTATTTATATACTTTGATATAACTATTGTAAATATATATTTGCGATAATAGTAAAGTGAATATACATTTATAATAATAATAAAAAGCTGTTGATTTATTATCAGTGTTTAGATAATAAACCAACAGCTTTTGTTTGCCATAAAATATAGCTTGGTAATATTTAGTGCTGACAGACTGTGTGATTTTATAGCATACTGGATGTTTTTTATAGAAGCTAGTATCCTTTGTAAGTCTGATTTACATATTAAAAAGGTTATCAATGTATTTATCAGAGATAGTGTCACATAACCCTTCGGATGTGTCAGGGAACTGCTTCATAATAGCATTTTTGATGTAATCACTTCTGTTGAAATATTTCATTTCTTCTGCAATATCATTGTTGTAAGAACCTTCAATATCGTCTTTGGTTACATTGTCATTAAGCCAGTTCATAATAGTGTCAGTTGCTTCGTTTTCAATAGAGGCACTTGACTTGATTTTCTTGGAATACTTTAATGACCAGAAACCGATTGCGATAAATCCAACGAATAAAAGTCCAAGAACAACATTTACAAGTATGAAATTAGAACTGCCTTTTTCTACGAATTTTAATATTCCGATGTCATTAAGAATAAGAATTATAATTCCGGCAGCACCACATACGAAAAATGTTATTGCAGACGACAGGTTATCTTTATATTTGTCATCTGTGGACTCGTACAGATTGCCAGAGTGCTGTAAAAGCTCAATGCCTTCTTCTTCCTCTATAATATTTTTGGCTTCTTTTTCAGAAATGCCGGATTTCTTAGCTTGGTCAATGATATTTTCATCAACTGTATTGTCTGACTGTGAATTTAAGCTGCTCACAATAATCTCCTTTCTATGCATATATGTAATGTGTAGCATTAAAATGCTTCGCGTAAATTAAGCTATATATAATCGGCAAAATGTGGTACTATTACCAGATATAAGCAGAATGAAAATGCTGTCTGCTTATTAAAATATATACGCTTAATTACTATTTAGTTAATTATAAAGTATAAATGTGAAAAATTAAAGAACACGGACAGAAAATTTAAAAGACTGATAATTAAAAAGGAGATTATAGAAGATGAGCAAGGTTCTTATTGTTACAGGTGGAAGCGTTAATATTGCGTGGGCGAAGGAATGGCTTGATAATCAGGCATTTGACTATTGCATAGCGGCTGACAGCGGGCTTGTGTATGCGGATAAGCTTGGGTTGAAGGTGAATTTTCTGCTTGGAGATTACGATTCGGTAGATAAAGAGGTGCTTGACAGATATAAGAGCAATACTGAATTTGAGATATATCCTAAAGAAAAAGATTATACTGACACACATCTTGCGATTATGACAGCACTTAAAAAGGGCGCAACAGACATATATATACTTGGGGCTACAGGAACAAGAATGGACCACACAATTACCAATATAGGCAATATGAAGGCGGCGGCTGATTGTGGAGTGGACTGCCATATAGTTGATGAGCGCAATTATATATATCTTTTAAGTGAGGCGAAAGGCACACATATAATAGGTAAAGACAGCCAGTATGGAAGCTACGTGTCAATTATTCCTATGTCAGAAAATGTCAGTTTAAGCCTTGAGGGCTTTAAATATACGCTTGATAATTATGAATTAAAGCAGGGATTAAGCATATGCCAGAGCAATGAAGTAAAAGATGAGCAGGGAATAATTAAGGTTCACAAAGGGCTTATTATAGTTCTTGAAACAAGAGATTAATAACATAAATGTTGTATGTGCAAAATTAATGAAAAATGCGTATAAAATTAACAAAATAACGTGGAAAGCAACAACAAATCTCTTGTAATTTAACTTACATTGTTATAAAATAAACAATAGTTGTTTGCATTAAGCAATATATAACAAAGAGGAGGTCTCGGTGATGAGTAATACTACACAGGCTTTATCAAGAATCGAAGCTGTTCTTGATGATAGCAGTTTTGTTGAAATCGGAGCGGCTGTTACAGCAAGAGCAACAGATTTTAACATGCAGGAAAAAAAGGCTCCATCTGATGGTGTAATCACAGGATATGGAGTTATCAATGGAAATCTTGTGTATGTGTATAGCCAGGATGCTGCTGTGTTAGGCGGAACAATTGGTGAGATGCATGCCAAGAAGATTGCTAATCTTTATGAGAAGGCAATGAAAATGGGAGCTCCTGTGATTGGTCTGATTGACTGCGCAGGTTTAAGACTTCAGGAAGCAACAGACGCCCTTGATGGCTTTGGACAGATTTATAAGAATATGTCATTAGCTTCTGGAATTGTTCCACAGATTACAGCCGTATACGGTGAATGTGGTGGAGGTCTTGCTGTTCTTGCAGAACTTTCAGATTTCGTATTTGTGGAAGAAAAGAAGGCTAAGTTATTTGTTAACAGTCCTAACGCATTAGATGGCAACTATGAATCTAAGCTTGATACATCAAGTGCAGAATTTATGGCTAAAGCAGGCGTTGCAGATTTCATTGGTGATGAAGAAACAATCGCTAATGGTGTAAGACAGCTTGTATCAATGCTTCCATCTAACAATGAGGAAGGTGCTGTATACACAGATAATCAGGACGACCTTAACAGAGTATGCGCTGATATGTCAGCAGAGATAGCTGATGCTGCACTTGCTCTTACAGATATTTCAGATGATGGATTATTTGTAGAAGTTAAGGCTGAATATGCTAAGGAAATGGTAACTGGCTTCATTCAGCTTGATGGAGTTACAGTTGGTGCTGTTGCTAACAGAACAGCAATATATGATGAGAATGGCGAAAAGGCAGAAGAGTTTGAAGCTGTATTAACTACAGATGGAGCTTATAAGGCAGCCGAATTCGTAACATTCTGTAATGCATTTGAAATACCAGTACTTACACTTACTAATGTTAAGGGCTTTGAAGCTAATGTAAGAGCTGAGAAGACAATTGCCAAGGCAGCTGCTAAGTTAGTATACGCATTTTCTAACGCAGATGTGCCAAAGGTTAATGTAATTACAGGTGAGGCTTATGGAAGCGCATATGTAGCTATGAATTCTAAGTCAGTAGGCGCAGATATGGTATATGCCTGGCCACAGGCAAGCATTGGTATGATGGATGCTTCTTTAGCTGCTAAGATTATGTATGCTGATGAAATCGCAGCAGCAGATGATGTTACAGCTAAGATTAATGAAAAGGCTTCTGAATATGCAGCATTACAGTCAAGCGTTGAGCAGGCTGCTGCAAGAGGTTATGTTGATACAATTATTAACCCAGAAGATACAAGAAAGTACATTATTGCAGCATTTGAAATGTTGTTTGATAAAAGAGAGGTTCGTGCAGATAAGAAGCATGGCACAGTATAATTGAAGAGGTGATAATATGAAGAAAATTAAGTTTAAAAAGTTCTTAGTGTTATTCTCATTACTTATCTGTGTATTCTGTATGACAGCCTGCAGTTCATCTAATGGCACTATATCAACAGCAAGTGCCAAGAAAGAATTAAAACAGCAGCAGCTTGATGCCAGTGAGGCTTATCTTGTAGACTGGGCTAAAGATATGATTACATATCTTGATAAGAATGATTCTGCTAAGATAACAGCGGATGCAGAGGCAGCTCAATCACTTACAATGGTAAACAATAAGTTATACATTGTTGACCAGAGTGGAATTAGTGTTAAGACAATAGCTTTTTATAATAGCTGGAATAGCACAAGAGGTGAGTTAGGTGCTTTAAAGAGTATCAATGAAATTAATGTAGAACTCAACAGCAAGACAGGTGAGTTATGTACTATTACAGTTGATACTTCATATGAGAAGAATGATAAATGTACATTTGAATTCGTAATTAATGATGACTATACACTTGAAAATGGTGCTATCAATCCATCATATACTACAGGACAGAAGATGTATAAAGCAGTAATGAATACTCTTATCGGTATGGGAACAGTATTCGTTGTACTTATATTTATCTCATTCATTATTTCATTATTTAAGTACATCAATAAGTTTGAGAACAGAAATAAGGCTAAGAATGAAGCATCTAATGATGCCCAGGGCGTTGATAATGCTATTGCTCAGATAGTTTCAAGCGAAGAGCAGGACGAAGAAGTTGATGATCTTGAACTTATAGCAGTTATAACAGCAGCTATTGCTGCATCAGAGAATACATCTACAGACGGACTTGTAGTTCGTTCAATTAGAAAGGTTAATAGCAGGAGGAAATAAATTATGAAGAATTATACAATAACAGTTAATGGAAATGTATATGATGTTACTGTAGAAGAAGGAACAGGAAGTACAGCAGGTGCAGCTAAGGCAGCAGCACCAAAAGCAGCAGCTCCTAAGGCAGCACCAAAGGCAGCAGCACCAGCAGGCGCACAGGGTGCAGTAAAGGTTAATGCACCAATGCCTGGTAAGATTCTTAAGGTTAACGTTAATGCAGGCGCAGCAGTTAAGAAGGGTGATGTATTGCTCGTTCTTGAAGCTATGAAGATGGAAAATGAAATCTGTGCACCACAGGATGGTACAGTTGCTACAGTTGAGTGTGCAGCTGGTGATTCAGTAGAGTCAGGTAAAGTATTAGTTTCTATGAACTAATTGATATATCAATTAGATGTGTAGAGATAATATACGGAGGTAAAAAATGGAATATATTGTATCAACATTGGGAAACCTCGTTCACCAGACAGCATTCTTTAACCTCACTTGGGGTAATTATCTGATGATTCTGGTTGCGCTGTTTTTCATGTATTTGGCAATCAAAAAAGAATATGAACCTCTGCTTTTAGTACCTATTTCATTTGGTATGTTACTTGTTAATCTTTTCCCAGATATTATGTTATCTATTGAAGATTCAAGCAATGGCGTAGGTGGTTTATTACATTATTTTTATTTATTAGATGAATGGAGTATTCTGCCATCACTTATCTTCCTTGGTGTTGGTGCGATGACAGACTTTGGTCCACTTATCGCTAATCCTAAGAGTTTCCTTTTAGGTGCAGCAGCACAGTTTGGTATATTCGCTGCTTACATTATGGCTATATTTATGGGATTCCCAGATAAGGCAGCAGCAGCTATATCTATTATCGGTGGTGCTGATGGTCCTACATCAATATTTCTTGCTGGTAAATTAGGACAGACTAATTACCTTGGACCAATTGCGGTTGCGGCATATTCATATATGTCACTTGTACCAATTATCCAGCCACCTATTATGAAGTTATTAACAACTGAAGAAGAAAGAAAGATTAAGATGGAACAGTTAAGACCTGTATCTAAGCTTGAGAAAATTCTTTTCCCTATTATCGTTACAATCGTTGTAGTATTAATTCTTCCTACAACAGCACCACTTGTTGGTATGCTTATGCTTGGTAACCTTTTTAGAGAGTCAGGAGTTGTTAAGCAGCTTACAGAAACAGCATCTAATGCGCTTATGTATATAGTTGTTATTATTCTTGGTACATCAGTTGGTGCTACAACAAGTGCAGAAGCCTTCATCAATCTTGATACATTAAAGATTGTTGCATTAGGTCTTATTGCATTCTGCTTTGGTACAGCGGCAGGTGTTATATTTGGTAAGATTATGTGTAAGGCTACACACGGTAAGGTTAATCCACTTATTGGTTCAGCAGGTGTATCTGCCGTTCCAATGGCAGCCAGAGTTTCACAGAAGGTTGGTTCAGAAGCAGATCCTTCTAACTTCCTTTTGATGCACGCTATGGGACCTAACGTAGCCGGTGTTATTGGTACAGCGGTTGCGGCTGGTACATTTATGGCGATGTTTGGTGTTATGTAAAACAGACTAAGAGGCTCTAAGCTCGCACAATACGCGAGCTAAGACCCTCTAAGTCTGTACAGAAGTTGCTTACGCAACTTCGCTAGAGTTTATTTACTTTATATATAGGAATATATAGGAGGAGTTTAAGATGGCAGATCAGGTTAAGAAACCATTAAAGATAACTGAGACTGTATTAAGAGATGCTCATCAGTCACTTATTGCTACAAGAATGACTACAGAGCAGATGCTTCCAATCATAGATAAGATGGATAAGGTTGGATATCATTCAGTTGAGTGCTGGGGCGGTGCTACATTTGATGCATCACTTCGTTTCCTTAAGGAAGACCCTTGGGAAAGACTTCGTAAGTTAAGAGATGGTTTTAAGAATACAAAGTTACAGATGTTATTCAGAGGACAGAATATCCTCGGATACAATCATTACGCAGATGATGTTGTAGAATATTTCGTACAGAAGTCTATTGCTAATGGTATTGATATAATCAGAATATTTGACTGTTTCAATGATTTAAGAAATCTTAAGTCATCAGTTGAGGCGGTTAAGCTTGTTAAGAAGGAAAATCCTAATGCTCACGCACAGATAGCACTTTGCTATACACTTGGTGATGCATATACCCTTGATTACTGGAAAGAAACAGCTAAGAGAATTGAGGATATGGGTGCAGATTCTATCTGTATCAAGGATATGGCAGGTTTACTTGTTCCTGCTAAGGCTACAGAGCTTGTACAGGCATTAAAGGATGGTTCTTCACTTCCTATCCAGATGCATACACACTATACATCTGGTGTTGCTTCAATGACATATATGAAGGCTGTTGAAGCTGGTGCTGATATCATCGATACAGCTATGTCACCATTCTCAATGGGAACATCACAGCCAGCTACAGAGGTTATGGTTGAAGCATTCAAGGGAACACCTTACGATACAGGTCTTGACCAGAACCTTCTTGCAGAGATAGCTGCTTACTTCCAGCCAATGAGAGAAGAAGCATTAAAGTCAGGTCTTATGAATACTAAGGTTCTTGGCGTTAATATCAAGACATTATTATATCAGGTACCTGGTGGTATGCTTTCTAACCTTGTATCACAGCTTAAGGAAGCAGGTGCAGAAGATAAGTATCAGGCAGTTCTTGAGGAAATTCCTAAGGTTCGTAAGGACTTTGGTGAACCACCTCTTGTTACACCATCATCACAGATTGTTGGTACACAGGCTGTTCTTAACGTATTACAGGGTGAGCGTTATAAGATGATTACTAAGGAATCTAAGAAGGTTCTTATGGGCGAATTCGGACAGACAATTAAGCCATTCAACCCAGAAGTACAGAAGAAGGCTATAGGTGATGCTACACCTATCACATGCCGTCCAGCAGATCTTATCGAGCCACAGCTTGAGAAGTTCAAGAATGACCCAGTTGTACAGCAGTACAAGCAGCAGGATGAGGATGTGCTTTCATACGCATTATTCCCAGCAGTTGCTACTGAGTTCTTCAAGTACAGAGAAGCACAGCAGAAGAAGGTTGACCCTGCTAAGGCTGATACAGAGAATAAGGCATATCCAGTTTAATAGCATAGTGGTCTGATTTATTACAAGAGTCAGACATATGTTATATGGACATATGATAGAAGCTGAATATTGATTAAGTATGAGATGATTATTATGTATTGTATGATATATGATAGTCATCTCATTTTAATATAATGAGCGTAAAAGAAAAGGAAGCGACTGCGAAGCAGACATTTACAAAGGAGCAGGTATGGCAAAAATATTATGTTACATATATTAGGAAATGGCGGATTTTGAAATAACACTTTTAATTCCTGTAGTAAAGAAGATGATAGAAGCTGATAAACTGGTAGCAGCGATATGCTTTTGTGGATTTTGCAATTGAAGTGTTCGATACATTAAATGTATTTGCAACAGAACAGCAAAGATATGAACAGCTTGAACGTGTTAAAGAAAGTTAGTCTTGATTATTATAATAAATGTACTATAATTACATATGTCATCAGTCCTGGGAGGGGTACTGCGCAAGCGGTATTGTTGGAGTCTAGGTTCACACATATTATTTTCCCGTAGAACTCGCAACAACTGGTGGCTTTAAGTGTAAAAATGGGCGTGGGACGTTTGTCCCACGCCCATTTTTGCCGTTTTCTGGAAGATTGGGACATATGACAACTGCAATTATAAGAATAAATAAAGTAATATAGCGGCATAAAAAATAAGAAAAAGGAGGAAAAAGTTTATGGTGAAAAACAAAAAATGTCATAGTAAGAAAATGGCAGCAATAGCTGGAGCTGTTGTACTCGCTGTATCGGCAGCAGTTTCATTTGTAGCACCACAAGTAAAAGCCGCTAATGGACCATGCGATACTGGCGATTGGGCTTATGCTTATATTAATGTAAGAAATGGAGAGGAAAGCAATCTGCTATTCTCGTCAGAAGGTACTAATTCCATAGATGGAATGTCTTATGACAGAGAGACTAATACACTTACATTAAATAATTATAAAAGCTCTACAACAGGAATAGTTACTAATATGATGGGTGACGATTTCAAGATTAACCTTGTTGGTGATAATGAAATCGGAAGCTTAGGTTCATATGGTGATGCCTGGGGCGGTTCAATTAATATATGCGGTAATGGTTCTTTGGTAATTAATGCAGACAAATCAGATGATTATGCAGTAGTATTTTTTGCTGAGGGAACTAATTCAGTGCTTTCAGTTGCAGACACTTGTAATGTTACAATATATTCTGGTTCCAAAACTGTAGTGTATACAAGCGATAACCTCACTAACAGGCCAATCAAGGATAATGGAACTTTAAAGGAAAATGTAACTTATAATGTTTCACATCCGCTAGAAATATCAAGGGTATGTGCCAGGTATTATGATTACGACCCAGGTACAACTAATACAGTATACAAGAGTGATACAGATAGTACTTCATTATACTATATTGAGAAGTCAACATATGTTTCGACTGGTAAAGTGACTTATACAGTGTATAAGCTTACTACAAAGAAATCTTTAGGTGATGTGTATTATGCAGAAAAGACAGGCACATATGACGAGCTCCCTGCTGGATACACAGAAACGACATTAGACAATTCAATTTCATATTATAAGTCAGATGGTGGAAGCGGCGGAACAAGCCAGGTTGTAATCAATACAGCAACTAATGAAAAATATGTATCTGTATATGCTTATGAAAATGGAACATCATCATATAGAATATGTAAGCTTCTTGAAAAGGTTGGTATGGATGAAAAAAATAATAATGATGAATTATGGCTTGTTGATTATAACAATCCTGTAGCAACATACAATCCTGTATGGGGAAGTGATAATCTTCCAGACGGATACAAGTATGACGGAACAGAGATAGAAGGTCTTTATAATGTTGAATGTATAGCGGACAAGCTTACATTTACAGCTAAAAAAGTTAATGATAATACAACAGATAATTCAAAGGGAGACACAACCAACAATCCTGACAACACAACAGATACACCAGCAGATGAGAAACCATCAACACCAGAGTCAAGTGACAATAATACAGTAGTAGATGTATCAGACGGCAACACAACTATTAAAGCTGATGAAATCAGAAAGATTATAGAAGATAACAAAACAAAGGATATTGTTATCAAATCTAACAATGATGTTACATTTACATTTGCAAAAGGAACAATGTCAGAAGTATCACAGGTTGCAATCTATGATTTCTCAACAGCAATTACTTCTGATATTAAAGAAGCAGGAGATATGCCGGCAGATGTAACAGAGGATATATTCGTATCTAAGATTGTATACAATTATTCCGGTGCGCTTCCAGCAACAGCAAGCATTAAGTTAAATGTTGGAAAAGCTTATGCAGGCCAGACACTTTATTACAGCCAGCTCTTAGATGATGGAACAATAATCAGTATGATGTCAGCCGTAGTTGATAATGGCGGTTATATGACAGTAGAACAGGATCACTGCTCAACATATCTTATAACAAAACAGCAGCTTACAAGCAGTTCATCAGATACATCAGCAGAAAATGCAACAGAAGCCGCAGGTAATACAGTTGAAACTCCACAGACAGGTGATATGACACATATATACTGGGCAGGATATTTATTAGTATTATCATTAATAGGTATTGGAGTTACAATTTTAATGGCTGGTAAGGTAAAGAAAGAACAGTAATAATATTTATTGATAAAAAACTGCCTAAATGAGAGTTGACATATGTATTTTCAAAAAGTAATATTAAAGCAGTGTTCGTTGACACTAATTATATGCGAAATACAGTAAATATGTATAAAATGGAGGCAGAATATGAGAATAGGTATTATGGGATACGGAAATCTTGGAAGAGGCGTTGAGTGCGCTATCAAGCAAAATCCAGATATGGAGCTTGTAGCAGTATTTACAAGACGTGCGCCAGAAAGCGTATCTATATTGACAGAGGGCGCTTCAGTATGTTCAGTAGATGATGTAGAGCAGTGGAAGGACAAGATAGATGTAATGATTCTTTGCGGAGGAAGTGCTACAGATTTACCAGTACAGACACCAAAGTTTGCAGAGATGTTTAACGTAGTTGACAGCTTTGACACACACGCAAGAATTCCAGAACATTTTGAAAATGTTGATTCTGCGGCTAAGAAGAGTGGACACGTTGGAATTATATCAGTAGGCTGGGACCCAGGTATGTTCTCTTTAAACCGTATGTATGCCAATGCTATTTTACCAGAAGGAAAAGATTATACATTCTGGGGCAAGGGCGTAAGTCAGGGACATTCAGACGCTATCAGAAGAGTTGAGGGCGTTAAAGATGGCAAGCAGTATACAATTCCAGTTGAGGCAGCCTTAGAAGCTGTAAGAAATGGTGAAAATCCAGAGCTTACAACAAGACAGAAGCATACAAGAGAATGTTTCGTAGTATTAGAGGAAGGTGCTGATGCTGCAAAGGTAGAAGAAACAATCAAGAATATGCCTAACTATTTCGCTGATTACGATACAACAGTACATTTTATCAGTGAAGAAGAATTAAAGAAAAATCACAGTGGAATTCCTCACGGTGGATTTGTTATCCGTACAGGAAAGACAGGCTGGAACAAAGAGAACAATCACGTTATCGAGTACAGCTTAAAGCTTGATTCTAACCCAGAATTCACATCTTGCGTTATCGTTGCATATGCAAGAGCAGCTTTCCGCCTTTATAAGGAAGGCCAGAGCGGCTGTAAGACAGTATTTGACATTGCACCAGCTTATCTTAGCGCTAAGGACGGAGCAGAATTACGCAAGAGCCTTCTTTAATTAATATTGTATTATTAGTATTATAGATGTGTGTAAAAATTAGATGTTGATGTATGAGGTGACCCCCTCAAAGTAGACTATTACGAGACGGCTTCGGCCGTCTCATTTGTCTTTGTGTAGCTTTCTGATTTTAAGGCTTTTTTCAGTACTTTATTAGGTTTTTTCTGTCAAATCTCTTTTGCTAATACATAAAAGTTACTTTTGGCATCCGGGTATATGAGAGAAGGTATTTTAATTTGAACGGTATTTGGGGCTGCTGATATTTGATAAAGAAGTTGAAATATAAATAAAAATATGATAACCTTACTTTAAGAATATAAGAGGTGGGGTAGAGTTGACAAATTTAGAATTTATGAAATTAATGGAGTTAGAAAAAGATTTTCTGAAAAGCAATATTTGCTTACCAAGAAATGGTGAAAGTGATGTTTTTGATTTAAAAAGTATAAGCACAAATGATAAATTTTTCTTGGATGTGGATAGACGTGGTAGAATTGAATTATCAAAATTTAAGTTGCAAAACAGATATGCTTTGACTAAATTACCACTTGTAAGGATAGATATAGATTCACCTCCTCATATGAATCCTGATGGCACTAAGACATCAAGAAATCATATACATATTTATAAAGAGGTAGAAAATGATACAGGAAATCTTCCGTGGGCATATGATTTGGAAAATTTTGCTCAGATTAAATTTGATGAAGATAATATAATATTTATGGATATTTTTACTGCATTTTGTGAATATTGTAATATAAATATTAATAATGTACAGGGGGTGATATGATGATGAAACAGCAGATAGAAAAGGATTTTGGGAAAAAATATATAGATTGGTTAAAACAGAATATTAGTCAATATAAGGTTAATGACAGTACTTATCGTATAACATTACCTTTTTTAGATAGAAATAATGATTATGTTGATATTTATATATTAGATAAAGGAAATGGATTGTATACGATTACAGATGATGGATATACAATTAGTGACTTAAAATTAGGTGGATTTGATATTGGGGCTAGTGCTAAAAGAAGGTCTTTATTAGACTTTATTGTTTCATCATATGGCATTAATAGATCAGAGCATAATGAATTGATGGTAGATTGTACAGAGAATGATTTACCAGTAAAAAAACATATGTTAGCACAGTGTATGGTAAAAGTAAGTGATATGTTTTATTTATCCAGAAGTAATGTACAATCAATCTTTTTAGACGATGTTCAGAATTTTTTCGATAAAAATGATATAAGATATGTTAATAATATATGTCTGATAGGAAAAAGTAAGCTGGCAACCCATTATGATTTTGCTGTTGCTCGTTCGCAAAGGTCACCTGAAAGATTAATAAAAGTAGTAAATAATATGGATTTAAATGCGGCAAGAAATATTATATTCTCCTGGAATGATACCAAGGATATGCGCCAACAAGGAACAAAGTTGTATACATTTATACAAGATACAGACAAAAAAATATCTGAAGATGCAATCAGGGCAATTCAAGAGTATGGTATAAATACTGCATTATGGACAGAAAAAGATAAGTATGTGCAGGAATTAAGTGCATAATGAGGAGAGGATGTTACACTTGAAGATTAAATTTTGTGAGAAAAAGTTAGTTGTAGCCCAGTGTTATTTAATTTAAGGCTTGTATAAATATTATTAACTAAAATAAGATTGACCTTTGGAGCTATATAATGGCTTCCAGAGGTCAATTTTATTATTTTAGAAGTGATTTTTTGCGGCGATAGAGAGTTACATATGATAAAGTGTTGTGCGTGACAAAGCATTGTATATAATATATCACTGCACATAATAAATTATTAAGGATTGGCAAAAGTCAACTATATACTTTGCACTAATAATGGTGTAATATAAATATGTATGCGTTATTTATAATAATGCTTCAATATACATTACTAATAAACACAGAAAGGTATTTGAATAGATGATTAAGCTTGAAAGATTTGAAGTTATGAATTTTGAAAATGCTATGAGAGGAGCGAGAAATCCGCTTAATAGCTGGGCTAGAATGGATAGCAAGACAGAAAATGGAGTGTTTACATTTGGTCCTAATGATTTGGATTTAGCAAAAAGGCTCTGCAAGGCTGGTTCAGACCATAGAAAGTTTATAAGACAGATATTTGTTACTGTAGATATCACAGCGCCAATCTACTGGTGGAAGGAATACGATACATATAAGGTTGGAACAGTTGCCAATTCGACAAGCACAATGCATAAAATCCACAGCAAGCCATTTGAAATGGAAGATTTCAGCGTTGACCATTGTACTCCTGAGGCGTTAGATATGATGCAGAAGAATATAGATTTCCTTGAAACAATACGCCAGAAGTTCATAGAAACTAAGGATAAAGACCTTTGGTATAGTATGATTCAGTTACTTCCAGAAAGCTATAACCAGATGCGTACCTGCACATTTAATTATGAAAATCTTGCAGGGATGTATTATTCAAGAAGAAACCATAAGCTTGCTGAATGGCATACATTCTGCGACTGGGCGCTTGAATTACCATATTTTAAAGAACTTTTAGTTCAGGAATAGAGAGGATAGAGAGGTTTCCTATGAGTAAAGTTGTAGTTATTGGAGGCGGGGCGGCAGGTATGATGGCTTCTATTATAGCCGCCAGAAATGGACATACAGTAACTCTTATAGAAAAGAATGATAAGCTTGGCAAGAAGCTGTTTATAACAGGAAAAGGCCGCTGTAATTTCACTAATGCGGGTGATGAGGACGACATTAAAAATAGTGTTGTAACCAACCCTAAATTTATGTACAGTTCATTCAAAGGCTTTTCTAATTATGATGTAATGGGATTCTTTGATGAACTTGGGCTTAAGTTTAAGATAGAACGAGGCAACCGCTGTTTCCCAGAGTCGGACCATTCATCAGATGTAATAGGTGCATTGGCAAGAGAATTAAGAAAATGTAAAGTTGATATTATGCTTAACACAGAAGTTGTTGATGTTACAGCTAAAGAGTTAGCAGAGAACATAGTATCGGAAAATGCAGCTGGTAATACAAAAAATGCTGTTGGTAATATTGCAGCTAATAATACAGAAAATGTAGTATCAGGGAAAATAGTATCTTGCAATACAGTATCAGAGAATACAGCAAATGGTAATGCGAAACTTGAAAAAAAGCATAAATCAAAGAAAAAAGAACCTAAATCCAAGAAAAAAGAGCCTGAATATATATCGCAGTTTGCAAGCGTTGAAGTTAAGGACTTGTCTACTGGAAGAAAGCAGGTTATAAAAGCTGATTCCTGCATTATAGCAACTGGTGGTAATTCTTATTCAAGCACTGGTTCAACTGGTGATGGCTATAGATTTGCTAAGGCACTTTCGCATAACGTTACACCAATTATACCAGCATTAGTTCCCCTCACAGTAAGAGAAGAATGGGCTTCAGAGCTTATGGGACTAAGCCTTAAGAATATTGCCATAAGCATATATGACAGTATGGGTGACAGCCGTAAAGAGTTGTATAGTGATTTTGGAGAAATGCTTTTTACGCATTTTGGCGTGAGCGGACCAGTTATTCTTAGTGCGAGCAGTTATACAACAGCAATATTAAGAAAAAGACCGCTTAAACTTGTGATTGATTTAAAGCCAGCATTGTCAGAAGAACAGCTTGATGAGAGGGTTCTTAGGGATTTTTCAGAGGAAAAGAATAAAACCTTCCGTAATTCCCTTGATAAGCTGCTTCCTAAGAAGCTTATACCTGTTATAGTAAGGCTTAGTGATATTAACAAAGACAAACAGGTTAATGAGATAACAAGGGAAGAAAGATTAAGGCTTGTACATCTGTTGAAGCATTTTGAAATGACAATAACTGGTACAAGAGGCTTTAATGAAGCAATAATCACGCAGGGCGGAGTTGATGTCAAAGAAATCAATCCGGCAACTATGGAATCAAAGTTAGTTAAAAATGTGTATTTTGCAGGAGAAGTGCTTGATGTAGATGCGGTTACAGGCGGTTTTAACTTGCAGGTAGCGTGGTCAAGTGCGTATGCTGCGGCAATGCATTTGAATGATTAAATAATGCAGTGTATTCTATAATACAGGCAGAAAAGAGGATTATTATGTCTTATTCAGTAGCAATTGATGGACCAGCAGGAGCTGGCAAGAGTACAATAGCAAAGCTTATATCTAAGCAGATGGGTTATATATATGTAGATACCGGCGCTATGTACAGGGCAATGGCAGTATATTTTAACCAGAATAATATTGACCCCGCAGATGAAGCTGCGATTAATGCGGCAGTCGATAATGTAAAGATAACAATAGAATATAAAGACGGCGAACAGCAGGTTATACTTAACGGCGAGAATGTCACAGGGCTTTTAAGAACTGAGGCAACAGGCAATATGGCTTCAAAGACATCTAAGTATAAGGCTGTAAGAAGTAAGCTTGTTGATTTGCAAAGAGAGCTTGCGGCAGCAGAAAATGTTGTTATGGACGGACGTGATATTGGTACAACAGTTCTTCCAAATGCCAATGTAAAGATATATCTTACTGCAAGTTCTGATGCCAGAGCCAGGAGAAGATATGATGAACTTAAGGCAAAGGACGAAGAATGTGATTTACAGAAGATAAAAGAAGATATTGAACAGAGAGATTATCAGGATATGCACAGGGACATTTCGCCATTAAAGCAGGCAGATGATGCAGTTCTTGTAGATAGTTCTGATATGGGAATTGATGAGGTAGTGGAAGCTATCAAGGCAGTTATTAATAAAGCAAAGTAGTGATTTGGAGGATATATGAAAGAGGCAGAAGTTATACTTGCCAAGTCTGCTGGTTTCTGCTTTGGAGTTCACCGCGCGGTAGATACAGTGTATGAAAGAGCTGGAATGGAAAATGTATACACATATGGGCCTATCATACATAACGATGAAGTTGTAAAGGATCTTGAAAGCAAAGGGGTCAAGGCAATAACAGATGTATCACAGCTTGACGGCATTGATAATGCTACTGTCATAATAAGGTCGCACGGTGTATCTAAAAATGTGTATGAGAGCATAAAGGCAAAGAATTATGAAGTTGTAGATGCAACGTGTCCATTTGTTCTTAAAATACACAGGATAGTTGAGCAGGAAAGCAAGGCAGGAAAGCAGATTGTAATAATAGGAAATGAGAAACACCCGGAAGTTGAGGGAATTAAAGGGTGGTCGGTAAGTCCTGTACATATAGTGGATTCTATCGAAAAAGCGCAAAATCTTGAGCTTGACAGGGCGAAAGAAGTGGTTATTGTATCCCAAACGACATTTAATTACAATAAATTTCAAGAATTAGTTGAAATTATCAACAAAAAGAGTTACAATATTACCATTAAAAATACTATTTGTAATGCCACGGAAGAACGTCAGACAGAGGCAAGGAATATTGCACGGAAAGTTAGTGCAATGATTGTCATTGGTGATAAGAGTAGTTCCAATACGAGAAAACTGTATGAGATTTGTAAAGGCGAATGTGAGGATACATTTTACATTCAAACTCTAAGAGATCTTAATCTTAACGATTTAAGATTCATAGACAGCATAGGTATTACAGCTGGGGCATCGACCCCGAACAATATCATTGAGGAGGTTTATACTAATGTCAGAGAATTTTGCAGAGATGTTAGCTAACGAAGAGTGGAAGGAAATTCATACAGGAGAAGTTGTTGATGGCACTGTAATAGCAGTTAAAGAAGACCATATCGTTCTTAACATAGGCTATAAGCACGATGGAATTATCACAAGAAGTGAATATTCATCAACACCAGGTATCGATTTAACAACAGTTGTTTCTGTTGGTGATGAGATGAAGGCAAAGGTGCTTAAGCTTAATGACGGAGAAGGACAGGTTCTTCTTACATATAGAAAGCTTGTTGCAGAGAGCGGAAGCAAGAGACTTGAAGAAGCATTTAATAACAAAGAAGCTATAACAGCTAATGTATCAAGAGTTATTAAAGGTGGTCTTGAAGTTGTTGTTGATGAGACAAGAATCTTCATTCCAGCAAGCCTTGTATCAGATTCTTATGTTAAGGATTTCTCAGAATACAATGGTAAGGAGATTACATTTGTATTAACAGAATATGATCCAAAGAACAGAAAGGTCATCGGTGACTGCAAGCAGCTTATCGTAGCTAAGAAGAAGGCAGCTCAGGAAGAACTTCTTTCTAAGATTAAAGAAGGAGATACAATCGAAGGTACAGTTAAGAATGTAACAGACTTTGGTGCATTCATAGACCTTGGTGGTGTAGACGGACTTCTTCATATTTCAGAGATGTCTTGGGGAAGAACAGAGAACCCTAAGAAGGTATATAAGGTTGGCGATTCAGTTAAGTGCTTCATCAAGGAAATCAATGGTGACAAGATTGCACTTTCAGTTAAGTATCCAGACCAGAATCCTTGGAATGATGCTTCAACAAAGTATGCTGTAGGTAATGTTGTTACTGGTAAGGTAGCAAGAATGACAGACTTTGGTGCTTTTGTTCAGCTTGAAGACGGCATTGATGCTTTACTTCACGTATCACAGATTTCTAAGGAACATATCAACAAGCCGGAAGATGTATTAAAGATTGGTCAGGAAATCGAAGCTAAGGTTGTAGACCTTAACGAAGCTGACAAAAAGATCAGCCTTAGTATGAAAGCATTATTAGATGATGCAGAACCACAGGAAGAAGCTACAGAAGAATAATTTAACAATAAGTTGTCAGGTATTCTGATGATTAGTTAGAATTTAATATTTAATGATAAAAGAGCTGTACACCGTAGTGTGATATATACTTTCTTTACTGGATAGAAACAGTAGAGAGTATAATACGATTTGGTGTACAGCTCTTATTGTGATTTCTTGGCTCTTTGTCATACCCCTATTTATACTGCATAAGTGTCAGATAGCTTCTTCCCTTGCGGGTTTCGGCTTCGTCACCTATAAAAATATATTTTCCCTGTCCGCGGATAACGAGGACATCATCTTTCTTTAAGTTCTGGCTTTTGTTCTCGGCACATATTCCATTGAGGTATATTTTCTTGGAAGTAAATAATTCATTGGAATTACTGCGTGATAATCTGGTGATGGAAGCAACAACTGCATCAATTCGCTTGGAAGCAGCAATTATTCGTATTTCTTCAAGTTCTGGCTTGATTGCTTCAATCTCATCAGTACATATTGTACAGCTTATGTGGGTGTGTTTAATAGAGCCCAGATTGTCACATATATAATCGGCTATATGCGAAAGGCAGTATACATAAGCATCAGGTGCTTTGATTATAATGTCACCGACTAATTCACGTTCAATGCCGAGGTTCATAATTGCACCAAGATAATCACGGTGGTTAAGCTGTTCGGCAAATTTGACGGATAATGGACTTATTCGTATAGTTGAGATAGGGTAGCCGGCATCATAGCCATAGAGCTCCTCTGAACCGAAACGTATTATTTTGCGTTCGCATACAGGATTGCCACCCCATTCGTCATATGGAATAAATGATAATTCACTGCTCATTTTGTTGACAGTAGATAGTTCATTTATGCTTAAAAAATTAGTGTAAGTATATATATTGTGGTTGAAGGCCTGATTGGCAGTATCCATTATTTTTCTTTTTAAAAGCTGTTCTTCATTCATTGTGTTAATTCCTTTTGTTTTGTAAATTGGCGCGTATATGTTATCGCGCGGATTGAAATTCATATAGCAAATTAATATTTATTATAATGTAATTAGCTATATATGTCTAATAAGATGTTGGATATAATATAATGACAAAATTTTGACACAATTATTAATGTGTGATAAAATCTATATAAGAATAAGGGATTGTAACAGCTGCGGAATATGTTACAGGAAAGAACAGAGGATATCAAGATGGTTAAAGATTACGAAGAATTTAAGAAATTTGTGTTAGGACTTACAGGAATTGACCTTAATGCTTATAAAGAAAAGCAGATGAAGAGAAGAATAGATACACTTATAGCAAGGAATAAGCACACAGGTTATGACAGCTATTGCAATGCAATAAAGAATGATGCCCAGATGCTTGATGAATTCGTTAATTATCTTACAATTAATGTATCAGAATTTTATAGAAATCCAGCGCTATGGAAGAAGCTTGATGAGATTATCCTTCCAGACCTGATTAAGAAGTTTGGACCAAGACTTAAGATATGGAGTGCAGCTTGTTCTACAGGTGATGAGCCATATTCGCTTGCAATGGTGCTTGCAAAGAAAGTCCCACTTAAAGACATAAAGATATATGCTACAGATATAGATGACCAGGTTCTTGAAAAAGCTAAAGATGGCGTGTATTCAGCTAACAGCTTGAAGGGTCTTCCTGATGAGTATAAGAATAAATATTTTGAAAAAATGGGAGATAAGTACTATAAGATTTCAGATGAGATTAAGAAGTGCGTTGAGTTCAAGAAGTCTAATCTTTTAAAAGACGCATATCCTCAGAGCTGTCATCTTATAGTTTGCAGAAATGTACTTATTTATTTTACAGAAGATGCCAAATTAGAGATATATAAGAAGTTCAATGATTCATTAGTTAAGGGCGGCTGCTTATTTGTTGGTAATACAGAGCAGATTATCAATTATAAAGACCTTGGTTATGAATCTAGTGAGTTATTTTTCTACAGAAAAAAGTAATCAGTATATGTACTGCCTGAAGTATTATATCTTCGGGCAGTTCTTTTTTATCATATAAAATGTATACATTTGTATCATTATACTCATATCTGAATATATATTCAGAAGTCTGTAGGCTGTCTGCATTGTAACAAGGCAGTTTGATAAATGAAGCGTATTTTTTAGTGTATGCAGTTTCTTTGGTTGCCTTCACCTTACATTCAGCATCAACATAAGCGGCTACACTTTTGTGAATGGCAGTATCTTCGTATGGAAGATAGTAGTAGTTCTTATAATCACTATAATATAATCTAAGATTATCTGTTATTAATGGCAGTTTGATTTTCATAGTATTGCCATTAATTCTCACGGCATATCCATTATTATCAAGATGGATAACTGGTACAGGAACTGCGCTAGGCAGGGTATAGTTAATTATTAAATCTCCATTTTTATTAGTAGCATCTGAATATTCAACAGAATGTCCGGCATAGGTTACATTTTCTTCTAATACAGCATTGTAGGCAGTAATAGATGAAAGCTGGATAAGTCCGCATACATCATCATAATTATGAAGCAGAAGCAGTTCTTCGTAAGAAGCTTCGCCGGTCTTAACATAGCCGCTGTATACATTGATAAGTTCGCCGCCAGAGAATTCATCATCGCGGTTTATGTTAAGAAATTGTTCAACAGACTTCTGGTTACAGCTTTCAAGCTTTAATAATATCTTTAATGGGCGCACACATTTGTATAAATCATAGCTTAAGAGCGTATCAAGAGTATACGGAATGTTAAGGTGTGCGGCTCTGTCTTTGATAAATGGAATATCAAAATTATCTCCATTAAAATGCACCAGAGTATCAAATGGAGCGGCAGTATTAAGAAAGCTGGATATTACCTGCGCCTCGTCAGCCTTGGACTGGGCAAGCCACTGTATAATTGTAAGTACGGAATTATTTATATAAGCAGCACCTATTAAATAGCAGAAGTTTGTCTTGTGCGAAAATCCAGTTGTTTCAATGTCAAAAAATATTGTGTGTTCGTTGCAGAGAGAATTATTGATGAAATTATTGTCAGCGGTATTATTAGTACTGCCGCCGTTCTGGTATATATCGTTTAAATTAAATGTTTTAGTTATAGTCTTCATTGTTATAAATCCTTTGATTATAAAAAGTATACGTTAAAAAAATGTCAGTTTTTGTTTATTATATACGAATATATACGCAAAAAAAAGTAGATTTTTAATGCTTAATGATATATTATATTAATATATTAATTATCGTTCATAATTATCATAAATCAGATACATAATCATAAAGCTGCGGAATTTATGGTTGTCTATCTGTTTTTGCATTGCTTTGAACGATAACATATATTATTTTATAAGGAGAAATATGTCATGGGAAAGTGTACATTTAAAGGTGGAATACATCCATATGACGGCAAGGAATTATCAAAGGATAAGCCAATCAAAGAGTTATTCCCTGCTGTAGGTGAGATGGTTTTCCCACTTTCACAGCACATCGGTGCGCCGGCAGTTCCAGTAGTTGCCAAGGGCGATTACGTACTTGCTGGACAGCTGATTGCAGAAGCTGGTGGATTTGTATCAGCTAATATTCATTCATCTGTTTCTGGTACAGTTAAGGCTATTGAGCCAAGAACGCTTGCCACAGGTGGAAAGTGCAATTCAATCATCATTGAGAATGATGGAGAATTTAAGGAAGTCGAGTATACTCCTAAGAAGTTAGAAGAACTTTCTAAAGAGGAAGTATTACAGAGAATTAAGGATGCAGGTGTAGTTGGTATGGGTGGTGCAGGCTTCCCTACTAATGTGAAGTTAAGCCCTAAGAATCCAGAAGGAATTGACTATATTATCGTAAATGGTGCTGAATGTGAACCATACCTTACATCCGATTACAGAAGACTTCTTGAGGAGTCAGACAAGGTAGTACAGGGATTAAAAGTTGCATTAAGCATTTTTGATCATGCAAAAGGTATTATTGGTATCGAAGACAATAAGCCAGAGGCTATTAAGGTTATGCAGCAGGCGGTAGCAGGCGAACCTGATATTGAGGTTAAAGTCTTAAAGACTAAGTACCCTCAGGGTGGTGAACGCAGTCTTATCTATGCTACGACAGGCAGAAGCATTAACTCAACTATGCTTCCGGCAGATGCAGGATGTATCGTACATAACGTAGATACAATCTACAGCATATATATGGCTGTTATTGAAGGAAAGCCTCTTACAAAGAGAATTGTTACAGTAACAGGTGATGGTGTTAAAGAACCTGGTAACTTCTATGTATGGCTTGGTACTAACTATAGACAGCTTCTTGAAGCAGCCGGCGGAGTTGTTGGTGAGCCAGAGAAGTACATATCAGGTGGTCCTATGATGGGATTTGCTATGTACAGTCTTGATGTACCAGTTGTAAAGGGAAGTTCATCACTTCTTGTATTCCAGAATGATGTTGTATCTAAGCTTGAAGAGACAGCATGTATCCGTTGTGGAAGATGTGGTGAAGGATGTCCAAGCCATTTACTTCCAGCTAAGCTTGCTTCATTTGCAGCTAAGAATGATGAAGCTGGTTTCGTTAAGTTTGATGGTATGGAATGTGTAATGTGCGGAAGCTGTTCATATGTCTGTCCAGCTAAGAGACCATTAACACAGCAGATTAAGGCTATGAGAAGTATCGTTCTGGCTAACAGAAGAAAGAAATAAGGGAGGATTAAAAGTGAGCGAGATTTTTAACGTATCAACTAATCCACATGTACGAAGCAAGGATACTACTCAGACTATTATGAGAGACGTACTTATAGCGTTAGCCCCTGCTAGTATATTTGGTATTTATAACTTCGGAGTTCAGGCACTTATTCGTATCATAGTTGGTATTGCAGTGTGTATGGCTTCTGAAGCAGTATATGAGTATTTTATGCATAAGAAGATAACAGTTATGGACCTTAGTGCAGCTGTTACAGGTCTTCTTATTGCACTTAACATTCCTTCAACTCTCAACATTGGTTTTGAGATTGTTGGCTGTGTATTTGCAATTATTATTGTTAAGCAGTTATTTGGCGGAATTGGTCAGAACTTTATGAACCCTGCACTTGCAGCAAGATGTTTCCTTCTTATTGCATATACAGGTCCAATGACTAACTTCGTATGTGATGCATATTCTGGTGCTACACCACTTGCTATATTAAAGCCAGGTTCAGAGGTTGTAGGACAGACAGCACCTACACTTCTTACTATGTTTATTGGTAAGACAAGCGGTGTTATCGGTGAAACATCAGTTATATGTCTTCTTATCGGTGCTATATATCTTGTTGTAAGAAAGGTTATTTCATTAAGAATTCCACTTTCTTACATTGGAACATTTGCAGTGCTTATATTCCTTTTTGCACCAGGACATCAGTTTGATGCTATGTATATGTTACAGGAAATCTGTGGTGGTGGTCTTATTCTTGGTGCTTTCTTTATGGCAACTGATTATGTTACATCACCTATCACACCTAACGGTAAGTTAGTATTCGGTGTTTGCTTAGGTTTACTTACATTCATATTCAGAATGTTTGGCGGTTCAGCAGAAGGCGTTTCATATGCAATCATCTTCTGTAATCTCTTAGTACCTCTTATTGAAAGAGTTACAGTACCTAAGTCATTTGGCAAGAAAAAGCCAGAAAAAAAGGCAAAGGAGGCTGCATAAGATGAAGAATATAGTAAAAGACGCTTGTATATTATTCGCAATTACACTTGTTGCAGGTATCCTTCTTGGTCTTGTATACAATGTAACTAAAGACCCTATCGCACAGCAGAACGAGAAGGCTAAGCAGAAGGCTTATCAGGAAGTTATTGCTGATGCAGATAAGTTTGAGGAACTTGATGGTAACTATGCTGCTGATAAGGTAGCAGAGACAGCTAAGGCAGTACTTGATGCTTCTGCAACAGATTTTTCTAAGGATGATGTATCAGAAGTAGTAGCTGGTATTAAGAATGGCAAGATTATTGGTTTTGTAGTAACAGTTGTTGCACACGATGGTTACGGCGGAGATATCAAGTTCTCTGTTGGACTTTCAACAGATGGTACATATCTTGGAACATCTATTCTTTCAATCAGCGAGACAGCAGGTCTTGGTATGAGAGCTAAGCAGGACCCTTCATTCTTAGCACAGTTCAATGGAACTAAGGCTTCAGAATACAAGGTAGTAACAGACGGAACAGGTTCATCATCAGACAGCTCTATTGATGCAATCGGTGGTTCTACAGTTACATCTAAGGCTATAACAAAGGGTGTTAATGCAGCATTAGCTGTATATGCAGACCTTGCTAAAGGTAATGTTAAGACAGTAGGAGGTGTTTCAGTTGAATAAATGTGTTGAAAGACTTTATAATGGTATTATCAAGGAAAATCCTACTCTGGTTTTAACGCTTGGTATGTGTCCTACACTTGCGGTTACTACATCAGCAATCAATGGTATCGGAATGGGACTTTCTACAACAGCAGTTCTTATGCTTTCTAACCTTTTCATTTCTTTACTGAGAAAGGTTATTCCAGACAGCGTAAGAATGCCAGCTTATATTGTAATCGTTGCATCATTCGTTACAATAATACAGTTCTTATTACAAGGCTTCGTTCCTTCAATATACGATTCACTTGGTATCTATATACCACTTATCGTTGTTAACTGTATTATCTTAGGACGTGCAGAAGCATATGCTTCAAAGAATCCTCCACTTCCATCTATGTTTGATGGTATTGGTATGGGACTTGGTTTCACATGTGCTATCACAATTCTTGGTGCAATCAGAGAGTTACTTGGTGGCGGAACAATCCTTTCAACAGGTAGTTCAGCACTTGTAGATTTTTCTAACTTTGGTTATACACCAGCTAGTATATTTATCCTTGCACCTGGTGCATTCTTCGTACTTGCTATGTGTGTAGCTGTTATGAACAGAGTAAAGAGAAAGCATGGAATGAAGCCTGCTGAGGTTCCAGACTATGTTTCAGATGAAGAAAAAGAAAACTAAGGGAGGAGAGTAAAAGATGAATTTATTAGTTATCGCTATAAGCACAGCGCTTGTTAACAACGTTGTATTAAGCCAGTTCTTAGGTCTGTGTCCTTTCCTTGGTGTATCAAAGAAAATAAACACAGCTGCCGGAATGGGTGGCGCTGTTATCGGTGTTATCTCTATATCATCAATCATATGCAGCCTTATATATGATTATATATTAACACCACTTAACCTTACATACCTGAATACAGTAGTATTCATTCTTGTAATTGCAACATTAGTTCAGTTTGTTGAGATGGTACTTAAGAAGTGTATGCCACCTTTATATGAGGCACTTGGCGTATACCTTCCACTTATCACAACTAACTGTGCCGTACTTGGTATCGCTTTAACAAATGTACAGAATTCATATAACTTAATCGAATCATTTGTAAGTGGTCTTGGTACAGCTATTGGTTTCACAATAGCTATCGTAATAATGGCTGGTGTACGTGAGCGTACAGAGGACAATGATGTTCCAGAAAGTTTCAAGGGAATGCCTATCGTTCTTTTAACAGCAGGACTTATGTCAATTGCATTTTTCGGATTTTCAGGAATAATCTAAGGAGGATATTGAATAATGACAGGTATTATTATTGCGGCTTGTGCCGTAGGTGTAACAGGTCTTCTTCTTGGACTCTTCCTTGGATTTATGGGAAAGAAGTTTGCAGTTGAGGTTGACCAGAAGGAAATAGATGTAAGAGCAGAACTTCCGGGTAACAACTGTGGTGGTTGTGGATACGCAGGTTGTGATGCACTTGCAAAGGCTATTGCAGCAGGTGAAGCTGACTGTGGCGCATGTCCAGTTGGTGGTGCAGCAGTAGCAGCCAAGATAGCAGCTATCATGGGCGCTGAGGCAGGAAGCCAGGAGCGTATGACAGCATTCGTTAAGTGTGGTGGCGACTGTGACAAGGCTAAGAATAATTATGTATATTCTGGTGTACAGGATTGTACTATGATGAATATAGCACCTAACGGTGGTCCTAAGGGATGTACATACGGATGTATGGGTTATGGCTCATGCGTTAAGGCTTGTCCATTTGATGCTATCCATGTAGTTAACGGTGTAGCTGTAGTAGATAAGGAAAAATGTAAAGCCTGTGGCAAATGTGTTGCTACATGTCCAAGACACCTTATCGAGCTTATTCCATACAAGGCATCTTACGCAGTCAACTGTTCTTCACAGAACAAGGGTAAAGATGTTATGCAGGTATGTTCAGTTGGATGTATCGGCTGTATGTTATGTACAAAGCAGTGTGAGTTTGGCGCTATCACTGTAGAGAACAATATTGCACACATCGACCAGTCTAAGTGTGTTGGCTGTGGTAAGTGTGCTGAGAAGTGTCCTAAGAAGATTATTCATAAGCAGAATTAATATATGAGTATAATCTGATAGGAATTAATACAATTAGAATATCAGTTCTTTATGGATTGATTGTATAAAACCGCTGGTGGAAATGTTGAAAATGGCATTTCCACCAGCGGTTTTTGTATAGTATGAAATGGTTAACAGTTTAAAATAAGGTAATACGAAATTATGGCAATATAAAAATTATCAGATAATTCTTTCTTTTTAGACAAATGTAATGTATAATGACATTATCATTAAAAAGTTCGTGAATATGGGGGAATATATGGTCGGAAGATTAGAATTAACTTTAGATAGTAAAGAGATAGATTATAAGAATTCATCAAATTTACAAGGTGTAATAATGGAAAATATAGATAATGAGTATGCAGATATTTTACATACTCAGGGATATAATCCATATAGCCAGTATGTGTATACAAAGGATAATAAGGTTATCTGGTGTATTAATACATTAGACGAAAAGGCATACGATAATATAATAAAGAAGTTATTAGATGATAAATTCAATGAATTCACAATTAAAAATAGAGAAATACCTATTAAAATAACAGAAAAAAGACTACAGAAAAAAAGTAAAAATTCATTTCTTGAAGAGTTTTATAATGTAAAAGGTGATAAGTATTATAATATACAATTTATAACGCCAACTTCATTTAAAAGTAATGGTAGATATATGATATTTCCTGATTTGAGGCTTATGTATAAAAGTCTTATGAAAAAATATAGTGCAGCATCTACTGATATGGATATGTATGATGAGGATACATTAGAACAACTTATTGAAAGTAGTGAAATAACCAGATATAGATTGCAAAGTACAGTATTTCCATTAGAGGGAGTAGTGATACCTTCTTATAAAGGTAGTTTATCTATAAGACTTTATGGAAATGATACAATATCAAGATATGCCAGATTATTATTTTCATTTGGAGAATATTCGGGAATTGGCATAAAATCTTCGATTGGTATGGGAGCATTGAAGCTATTAAATGATTTAAAGTAGAGGGGGATTATAATGAACGAAAAAGAAACAAAATTAATTATTGCAGCTATATTGCACGATATTGGCAAAGTAATATATAGAGAAGGTAATGATGTCAGAAAGCATAGTATTAGTGGATATGATTATTTAAAGGAGACAGGGATAACAGATAAAGAAATTCTTGATGCAGTAAAATATCATCATGCACAAAGTCTGAAAAATGCAGATATTGAAGATAATTCATTATCCTACATAGTCTATATGGCTGATAATATAGCTTCTGCAACAGATAGAAGAGAAAGAATGGAAGAAGAAAAAGGATTTGAGATATCAACACCACTTGAGAGTGTTTTTAATATATTTAACCACAACGATGGACATATGTATTATAAACCTTCATTTCTTAATCCTGATGATGATATTAATTATCCTTCTAATACTAAAACAATGTTTGATAGACATTATTATAATAAAATAAAAGCTAATATAACCAATAATCTTAAAGGAATGAATTATAATAAAGATTATATTAATTCACTAATAGAAGTTATGGAAGCTAACTTATCGTATGTGCCTTCATCGACATCAAAAAATGAAATTGCTGATATATCGCTTTTTGACCACATCAAACTAACAGCGGCTATTGCATCTTGTATATATCAATATTTGATGGCTAATAATATTGATAACTATAAACAGGAATTATTTATTGATGGAAAGTCTTTTTATGAAAAGAATGTATTTATGCTCTATTCAATGGATATATCTGGAATTCAGAAGTTTATTTATACTATACATTCAGAAAATGCTATGAAAATATTAAGGTCAAAGTCATTTTACCTTGAAATAATGATGGAACATATTATTGACTGTCTGTTAGACAGATTACATCTTTCAAGAGCTAATTTAATATATTTAGGTGGTGGACACTGCTATATTTTAATTCCTAATACTGAAGAAGTAAGAACAATTGTAGAAAAATATAATTTTGAAATAAATCAATGGTTTTTAGATAATTATAAAGTTTCATTATACATATCTAGTGGATATAGCGAATGTAGCAGTAATTCCTTGAAAAATATCCCAGAAGGCAGTTACGCAGAAATATTTAAAAATATTAGTAAAAAAATATCAGAACAAAAGGCTTCAAGATATACAGCAGAACAGATAATTAATCTAAATAAAATACGTGAAAAAGATTATTCAAGAGAATGTAGAATATGTAAAAATGTCGGTAAAGTAGATGATGATGGATTATGTCCTACTTGTTCAGCACTAAAACTGCTGTCATCTAAAATACTTGATGAAAAATATGCATTTTTTACAGTTGTATCAGAAAAAGAACCAGGGGCGTTAAAATTACCATTGGATTATTATCTTATAGCAGAAGATGAAAAAAATCTTACGGAACGTTTATTAAATAACGATAAGACATTTGTAAGAACTTATGGAAAGAATAAGATGTATACAGGCAAAAGAGTGTCTAATAAGTTATGGGTTGGTAATTATCACTCAGATTGTAATACATTTGAAGATATGGCGGACTGTTCAAAGGGAATAAAAAGAATAGGTGTGTTAAGAGCCGATGTAGATAATTTGGGAAGAGCTTTCGTATCAGGATTTAATAATGAGGCAAATAACAACAGATATGTAACATTATCAAGAACTGCTACGTTATCAAGACAGCTATCATTATTTTTTAAGTTGTATATTAACAGTATACTAAGAGAGGGTGAATATACAATAGAAGATAATTCAGAAGGTGAAAAAACAATAATAAGAAATGCTGTGATATGTTATTCGGGTGGTGATGATTTGTTTATTGTTGGCGCTTGGAATGAGATTATTGAATTGGCAATAGATATCCAGAAAAAATTTGCTCTATATACAGAAGGGACATTAACATTATCGGCAGGAATAGGAATATACAGACATAATTATCCAATAAGTGTAATAGCGGAAGAAGTGGCTGATATGGAGTCTATGTCCAAGAGTAAAGCCGAAAAAGCAGCGGTAACATTATTTGAAGATGGTGTTAAGCATAAAGAATTAGGACAAGATGGATATTATATGAATATAAGCGATGGCACATTTGGATGGAATGAGCTGGTGGACGAAGTAATAGCAGAAAAATATAACTGTATTAGAGAATTTTTTGACGATGCTGGAGAAAGGGGAATTAATTTCTTATATAATCTGCTTGAATTAATTAGAAATCAGGATGATAGAATTAACTTTGCAAGAATAGTCTACATATTATCAAGATTAGAGCCGGATAAAGGGGCAGAAAAAGAAGAAAAAGAACATTATAGCCGATTTTCACAAAATATATATAAATGGGTAAAAGATGGTGGTAAGGATATCAGACAGTTAAAGGTTGCAATGAATATGTATTCATATATGAGAAGAGATAAATATAATACAGAGGAAAGTGGAGGTAGTGATAATGCAGATTAATGAAAAGAACTATGTTGATAAGGCTGAAGCAGCTATAACCAGATTGAGTAAGATGGTTAACAGACAGGGAAAAGTAATACCGATGGTAACAACATCTAAAATAAGAAATCTTTTAGCAATGGCAGCAGATATTTATAATCAGGCATTGGATTGCGAAGAAGATGTATTACCAGATGAATTAATCTCAAGAATTGATTATCTAAGGGTTAGATTTATGTATGAGGCAGGACGTGAACAGGGAGTTAAGAGTTTAATAGAAGAGACTGATTTGCTGGATATAATGAAAGAAATTAAAGGAAATAAGAATAACTATATTTTATTTTATCATTATATGGAAGCATTAGTTGCTTTTAAAAGATATATGAACAAAAATGATGACTAAACAGGAGGGGTAATTATGTATTCAAAAATTCAGATAACAGGTATATTAGAGGTTGTTACAGGTATGCATATCGGTGGTTCTTCAGCATTTTCAGCAATAGGAGCAGTAGATGCCCCGGTTATAAAGGATATAAGGACTAATAAACCTATGATTCCGGGAAGTTCATTAAAGGGAAAGATGAGAACGTTGCTTGCTAAGAGATACAATGAAATAATACAGGCTAATCCTAATAATGATGATGAACGTATAACAAGAGTATTTGGTTCTGCTAAAAAAGATGATAAGGGAAAAGTTAAACCAAGTAAGATATTAATATCAGATATGTTTGTAGTAAATGAGGACGAAATAAGAAATCGTGGCATACAGAATTTAACAGAGGTTAAGTTTGAAAATTCAATAAACAGGGCAACAGCAGTAGCTAATCCAAGACAGATTGAAAGAGCGGTGAAGGGATTACAGTTTGGAGTTGATATAATATATGAAGTTGAGGCAGGAAAAGAAGGTGAGATTGAAGAAGATATCGAGATAATAGCAGAGGCTATGAGAATGTTACAATATGATTATCTTGGCGGAAGTGGTTCAAGAGGATATGGAAAAGTTAAATTCTACAATCTTAAGGCAGATAATGTAATAGGTGATGTTGATGAAAATATTATGAAACAGATAAATGAGCTTTTAAGTGAGATTTAGAATGGAGAATACTATGAAATATATTGCTTATAAGTTGAAGTTCTCTACGGGAGTTCATTTTGGTAATGGTTCGCTTGATAACACTGAATATACATTTTGTGCAGATACATTATTTTCTGCATTATGTATAGAAGCTGTTAAGCATAGTGAAGATAAGCTTGGTAGATTAGTCAGTTACGTTAAAGCAGGGAAAATTGTATTTTCGGATGCAATGCCATATATGGATGATATATATTATGTACCTAAGCCTATGTGTAATATTAAACATTCAGATGAAGAAAGTGGAGAATCTTCAAAAAAGAAATTATATAAAAAAACGATGTATATACCATATGATTATATACAGGATTATATTAATGGAGAATTGCCAGAAGATATTATAAGGGAATTCGATGAATTTGGAAAGAAAAATATAAAGGTTTCAGCTGCTATTAATAATAATGATGAAACAGTCCCTTACAGAGTTGGAGAATATTATTATAACGAAGGAAATGGATTATATATAATAGTTGGTTATGATAATGATGAAGAACTTAATGAAGTTGAGGAACTCATAATATCATTAGGTTATAGTGGTATTGGAGGAAAGAGAAGCAGTGGCTTAGGAAGATTTGATATTCAGATAGCTGACGATGCTGATGAACTGTTAAATATGATAACAGAAAAGAGCAGGTTATATATGACATTGTCGGTCAGTCTGCCTAAGGAATGTGAAATGACTAA
Source organism: Lachnospira sp. (assembly GCA_050874785.1). Taxonomy (GTDB): domain Bacteria; phylum Bacillota; class Clostridia; order Lachnospirales; family Lachnospiraceae; genus Lachnospira. Next base: position 1,805 of record JBNMLJ010000008.1, on the reverse strand, counting down.
TTCATTGAGTGAAGCTAAATATAGTATTATAAAAAGAAGTGGCTTTATATCTTCACAGGTGTTCGATGATAGAAGAAAAAAAGACCTATATGTTATTGCGGCTGGAGCCTGTGTTAAGAATAAATATGAGGGTGATATATATGATGTAGCAGATGGAGGAGTACATCCTGTTTACCGATATGCTAAGCCTTTATTTATGGGGGTGAATATATGATAGAACCATACAGACAATACCAGATTACATTAGAAACAGTAGGACCTGTCTTTATCGGAAGTGGTAATAAGTTAAGTAAAAAATCATACATATTCTCAGATAAAAACCATATTGAAATGGTTGATTTAGAAAAAATGTATCAGTTCTTAAAGAATAAAGGTCTTGAAGCGAAGTATGAACAATACCTAATGAGCAGAGATACAATGAAATTGGGAGATTGGCTTAAACGAAACAGGATAGATATACCGGATATCAGAAAATGTATAAAATATGAGATTGAATGTGGGGATGCTATTGAAGTTGAAAGCAGAGATATGGAAATTCAAGAACACATAAAAGATCCATATGGTATGCCATATATTCCAGGCAGTTCAATAAAAGGAATGTTAAGAACTATATTACTTATATATGATATATTAGAAAATTCACAAAAATATCAGAAAGCAAAAAATAATCTCAGTTATGATATAGGCAAGCAGCAAAGAAGAACCATATACCTGAGTAAAAATATGAAGGAAATTGAAACAATAAGTTTTAATAAATTAAATAGGGATGAAAAGAAAGTAGGAAATGCTGTTAATGATATAATGGCAGGTGTAATCGTCAGTGATAGTGATTCAATAGATATAAAAGACTTGGTATTATGTAAGAAAATAGAAAGACATCCAGATGGCAATGAACATTCAATTAATATAATGAGAGAATGTATTAAGCCGGGTACACAGATTAATTTTACGTTGACAGTAGATGAGTCTATTTGTAATATTGATGAACAAATAATATATGAAGCTATAAAGAAGTATACAGAGTGTTATAACGATTGTTTTATAGCATCATTTAAAGGAGCAGAATATTTACAGGATGATTATGTAATATTAGGTGGAGGAAGTGGATTTGCATCTAAAACAATAGAGTATTCTATGTATGGTAAAAAAGACGGAGTAAAATATATTAGAGATATATTACTTAACACCGTAAAGAGAGAAAAGAATGGCAATCACAAAAATTATAAAGATACTGCATTAGGAGTATCTCCGCATATAATAAAATATACAAGCTGCTATGGAAAGCAAATGCAGATGGGAGTATGTAAAATGATAATTAAATAATCCTTAGAAGAAATTCAATTATAAAATTGTATTTTACGCCGCATTGGTTATTTACTGGACAAATTGGTAATTATAGATTACTTTTGGCATTAAAATTATAAAAATATTTTTTGCCACGCAAAGTGAATAATCGATGCGTATAAATACTGGATTTGCAGAGGTGGAATTAGAAGATAGAGAACCCCAGTAGGGGACGGAAACTATATTATCCATATCAGTATACATACAATCACCTCCAAAAATTAGAAGATAGAGAACCCCAGTAGGGGACGGAAACTATTATTTTGTAATATTAGCACTGGTCTTCTACCACATTAGAAGATAGAGAACCCCAGTAGGGGACGGAAACTTTTGAGCAGAAATATAAACATGCTCAAAACCTCCTAATTAGAAGATAGAGAACCCCAGTAGGGGACGGAAACTTTTACGCCCGTGATTGTGGTTGTGATTATTTGATTAGAAGATAGAGAACCCCAGTAGGG
>JBNMLJ010000007.1:0-96277 GCA_050874785.1 Lachnospira sp. | reverse complement strand
TTTTAATATAATAGTGTGATATTTAGAATATGAAAATAATCAGGATTAAGGAAGAAGTAAGATGAATAAGCAGAATATATATGAAAATGTGCGTTATTATATAGGAAAGATTACCGTGATACTTATGATGGTGTTATTCCCATTTGTTATGACAGATAAGCTTAATAATGTTACGAAGACAAGATACATATTCTTTGTAGCTGTTGCGATTGTGGGCTGGCTTGCAATGATTATTAATGAGATTGTGTTTAAGATAATTTTATCTGGTGTTTTTTCTGATAAAAAGGAATTTACAGATAAAAAGATAACTTCTAATAAGAAGCATATTATATATTCCATTTTATTGATAGCAAGTTCAATAATATCGTATCTTGTATCTCCGTATAAGAATATAGCCTTATATGGTGCTGGTTCAAGATATATAGGTATGATATTTTTTATAGCGGCAGCATTGCTTTACTGGACAGTTTCGGAGTGTTATGAGTTTAAAGAGATAGATGTAATACTTATTCTGGCGGCTTCGATTATGGTACATCTGGTTGCAGTGTTTAATTATATGAATATTGATATATTACATTTGTTCAGCAATCTTACTTTAAAAGAGCAGACAGTGTATATGTCAACACTTGGAAATATTAATGTGTATGGAATGTATACAGGACTGACCCTGTCTATAGCTATTGCCGCATATTATAAGGCAGAAACAGCGGCTAAAGAGATATTCTATTATATTGCAGTAATATCTGGAATAATTGGAATTATAATATGTGACAGTGATATGGCACTTGTGGCTATTGTAATTCCGCTGGTTATTCTGTTTCCATATTCAATTAAATCAGCGGCTCTAATTAAAAAATACATAGTAACAGTTACGGCAGTCCTGCTTGCAGGGCGTGTTGTAGGGTGTATCAGGCTTATTATGCCGGATAAAGTAAGAAAGCTCAGTAATATAATGTCAGGATTTATATCAACTAATAATATATTTAATATCATAATTATAGTATTATTGCTGTTATATGTATTGATAGTGCTTAATGATAACAGATTGCAGAAGCTGCTTGACAATATTAAAATCCGCATAGTCCAGATAATATATTGCGTAATGGCAGGCGGCTTTGGAATATATGCCATAGTCCGTGTTATTAATGATAATGTTAATAAAAATGGCGCATTTTATATAACAGATAACTGGGGTTCGGGGCGAGGTTACATATGGAGTAATCTTATTAATGGCTATAAGCATTATCCATTTATATATAAAATATTCGGACTTGGCGAGGGAACAGTAAGAAAAAATCTGAGCTATTATTCAGACAGCCACTGGGATATTTTATATGGAAATGTAGTTGATAACGCGCACAGCATATGGCTGCAAATGCTTGTTACTATGGGTTTTGTTGGTGCAATTATTTTACTGGTTATTTTAATTCATACAGTGGTTAATTCAGCGAAGCGCGGCGTGCCAGATATAATTGCAGGCTTTGGAATGGCAGCTTTAGTGTATGCTGTACAGGGTGCAGGTAACATTTTGGAAGTAATAACATTTCCAATGTTCATATGTGCAATGGCAATAGTGAATTATAATAAAAATATTGTTAAATAATTGTAAAGTGTTATAATAAATATAGTGTATTTGCGTGAAAGTTATATACAATTGAATACATAAGAAAGGGGTTTTGTAACTATGAAGAAACAAAGGAAAATATCAATTAAAGCCAAGCTTTTGGGAAGCATAATGCCGGTTGTTATTGCTATCGTAGCGGCACTTGTGCTTATTGCTTATCAGGCATCAGCGGGCATAATTGAAGATTATTCACAGAATTTGCTGGAGTCATCGGTAAGCAACCAGTCATCTAAGATAGAGGCGTGGTTAAGTGAGAATCTTGCTTCTTTCCAGATGGCAAAGACCACAATAGAAAATCTCCATCCAGATGATACACAGCTAAAGACTATTCTTGATGGATATTACAACTATAATGATAATTATCCAGATGGTTTATATGTATCTGACTCTAACGGTAATCTTATAAAGGCAGATAAGTCAACTAAGAAGGAGAGCAATCCTGTACAGAGCACCTGGTATAAGGAAGGTCTTACAAGGGTTAATATGGCTGTTGGTTCGGCATATAAGAATGCTGACGGGGTTAATGTAATTAGTGCTTCAGGTATTCTTAATGACGGAACTGATAATATAAGGGTAATATCAGCAGATATGACACTTGACCGAATTGCTATAATTGTTAATTCTTTCATTGATATGGATAATGCGGAGGCATTTCTTGTTGATAAGAATACAGGAGTTATACTTGCTAACAGAGAGTCTTCATTAATATCACAGAAGCTTGGTGCTTCCGGACAGAGCGAATATTATCAGAAGTTAGCAGACAAATTTAATTCAAATGATTACGATTTCACAACTATTGACGGCAATATGACAGTATTTCAGGAGGTCGATGGCACTGACTGGGTATTAGTATCATATATTCCTAAGAGTATTGTACTTGCAGAGCTTATACGTTTAAGAACTATTATGATAATTGTAGGAATTGTATGTATAATCGTTCTTTGTGTTCTTGTTGAGAGAATGACTAATGTAGTAGTTAAGCCAGTAAAGAATATGACTAAAGCTATCACACAGATGGCTTCTGGTGATTTTACAGTATCAGTTAATGTTAAGGGCAATGATGAGATTGCTGTTATGGGACAGAGCATACAGAAGTTTATTCAGGCTATGCGCCAGATGATATCACAGATTGGGGATGTATCTGTACGATTAAAGGATCAGGCAGATTCAAGCAAGAATGTAGCAGGCGAGATGAATACTGCGGCGGATATACAGTCTAAGTCAATGCGTGAGCTTAACGATACAGTTGACCAGTTATCAGTGTCAGTTAATGAGATAGCAGAAAATGCTACACAGCTTGCAGGTGTTGCCGCAGAAACTAAGAACGATGGCGACTCAGTTGATGTTAAAATGCGTGAAACAGTTGAAGTATCCGAAAAAGGACGAATGGATATGGAACACGTCAGCGAAGCACTTAACAATATTGAGTTATCAATAAGAAGTCTTGAGGAGGCTGTTAATAAAGTTGGTTCAGCTTCTAAGGAAATCGTTGATATTATTAAGCTTATAGGTGATATAGCTGATGAAACTAACCTCTTATCACTGAATGCATCTATTGAAGCTGCAAGAGCAGGAGAAGCAGGAAGAGGCTTTGCAGTTGTTGCTTCTGAGATAGGTTCGCTTGCAAAGAACAGTACAGAGTCTGTAGAACACATTACACAGCTTATTACAGAGATTAATAAGCTTGTTGAAGATGCTGTAAGCCAGGCAGGTGATAGTGTTGGAGAGATTGGTGACAGTGCAGTATTAATTCATACAGCAGTAGATACATTTAATACAATATTCAATAATATTAAGGCAACCAATGAACTTATGGCAAATGTTGTTGAGAAGATTGGACGTGTTGATGAGGTTGCTACTAATGTTGCCGCTATATGTGAGGAACAGGCTGCAAGCTCAGATGAGATTATGGCAACATCTGAGTCTATGTTAGGACAGGCTAAGAATATTTCTAAGAACAGCGGACAGGTAGAAATCTCAGCAGAAGAATTAGCAGCTTCGGCAGAACAGCTTTCTAATCAGGTACAGCAGTTTCATATATAGAGAAGATAAAATGTTCAGAAAAGAGGTTATAGAATGAAGAAAAGGTTATGTTTATTAATGTGTCTGGTAATGCTTGTATTAGGTGTTGCGGGCTGTGGCACTGGTACTAATACATCTTCAACAGGCGGTAAGGGCAGTGTAAAAATGTTAATGACACTGGCACAGGCTGATGCCTTTAGAACACAGTTAGTTAATAAAGCAAAGGAAACAGCACAGGAGAATAATGCACAGCTTGATATATTAGATGCCGATAATTCAATTGAAAAGCAGGTTGAGCATATTAAGAAGGCAGTTTCAGAGAATTATGATGTAATTCTTTGTAATATGGTAGATAAGGATACTTCATTAGAGCTTGAAGCCCTTGCAGGAGATATTCCTATTGTATTCTTTAATGTATCACCAGATGAATCAAGACTTAAAGCTGGCAAGTATATGTATGTTGGCTCAGATGAGTACACAGCAGGACAGTTTCAGGCAGAATATGCTCTTGATAAGTTAAAATCATCATCAGAGATTAATGTTGCTATAATTAAAGGACCATCAAGCCATTCAGCAACTAAGGGAAGAACTAAAGCTGTTAAAGAGATACTTAATGCTTCTGGAAAGAAGATTAATTATGTATTTGAAGACCACGCTGACTGGGAGCAGTCAAAAGCAGAAGAAATGTTTAATATATTCTTAAAGACTAACCAGAAGTGTGATGTTGTTATATGTAACAATGATACTATGGCACTTGGTATTGTAGATGCGTGCCGTAAAGCTGGAAAGAGCAATATATTAATTCTTGGTATTGATGCGACAAGCGATGGCTGTAAGGCAATAGAAGCAGGAACAATGTCATTTACAGTATACCAGTCTGCTGACGGACAGGGAAAGAGACTTATAGAAGCCGCTGTAGCACTTGGAACAGGAAGTAGTACAAGTGGCATTGAAGGAATATCAGATGACGGCTTATATGTATGGGTACCATTTGAGAAGGTAGATTCAACTAATGTATCAAAGTATAAGTAATAAAAAATGCGTGGCATAGTTAAATATCTATGTCACGCATTTCTTAACAGCAGTTTATTAGTGGTGTGTAGAGAATAATTCCTTAACCATATCTGCGTTGTATACAACCTCCTTAACGTGGTCAACTTCTATTAAATAGAGTGCGTGTGCGGCAAGGTGTTCAGCAGCCTGTTCAAGGTCACGGATACCTGTTGTGTCTTTGAATATATCAAGTACAACATCAAGTCCTTCATCAAGTATAGTACATTCATTCTCGTGAAGACCAATCTTCTTTAATACCTTAGGAAGAGAGAACTGCTTAAATATAGTCTTCTTTTCTTCTCTGGAGTAATCTGGAATATCAATAACTGCAAATCTTGAAAGCAATGGGGCACTAATCTGTTCCTTGTAGTTAGCAGTTGCAATTGGATATACACCAGATGTAGGAATAAGACATTCCATATAATTATCTGTAAATCCAAGGTTATCAAGCAGTGTAAGTAATACATCGGCAGGGTTCGCATTGCCGTTGCTTGAAGTTGCCTTATCAAGTTCGTTGATTATGAATACAAGATTAGATTCACCAGCGTTATTAAATGCTTCCATAATAATACCAGGCTTGGCATTAGAGTATATTCTTGAACTTCCTGTAAGCTGTTCGGCATCATTGATAGAACTCATATCAAGAGTTGTCCAAGGCATTTTAAGGATTTTTGCAACAAGGTAAGCAATCTGTGATTTACCAGTACCAGCAGGACCTACAAGAAGAATTCCGTATGAAGGAAGTGTGTGTGTACGGTTAATCTGAATTACAGTTTCAATAATTCTCTGTTTAACAGACTCCATACCAAAAAGTTCCTCGTCAAGAATACGTCTTGCCTCAACAGGATCGATTGATTCAAAATAGTTGCTTTTCCACTGTATGTTAAGCATTATTGAAAGAGCTCTCTGTGCGTGACGTTTCTCCTCAGGAGTAACCTCGCTTGAGCGAGCAACTGCAAGATTTCTTCTAGCCCATAATCTTATATTATCAGGGAGAGTTATTCCGGCGCAGTTAAGGAAATCAGAAATGCTTGTAATACTTGTAAGCTTCATACTATCGCCTGACTCGTCTAATTCGTCATCAGGAATATCCTGAGCCACGATACTGCTGTCTAAAAGACGTTCTATCATATACTGTAAAAATCCGTCCTCAGATGATAATTTCTGGCTGTTATTAAAAGCAATCTCTCTTATTCTGTATACAGCATAACCGTCTTCAACATTTTTACCTGAAAGCTTAACCTTAATGCGGTTCTCACCAAGCCATTTGATAAGGCTTGTAAATCTAGCATCTACCTTAAGAATATTGCTTAAGATATTGCCGTCATCTGTCTGGAATTCAAATGCAGTCTTTTTGTATGGATTGGCAAACATTCCGATAGTTTCTGTATCCCATTTATGTTCACTGTTATCAAGAACGAATATAGGGTGTTCTGGTGAAGCAGTCTTATTGTCAGATGCAAATGTTGTATAGGTACATTCAAAAGATGATTCTTTTGAAGCATTTTTAAAATCAAATACTGGCATATTGTAATCTCCTGTGTAATTATATATATTTATAATGTGAACAGTTATAATTAATAGTCACATATGTTTTATAATAACACATTTTAAATAATTAGGAACAATAAATTATGGAATTACGTGTATTAAAGTATTTTTTAATGACAGCCAGAGAAGAAAATATAACTAAAGCCGCAGAGCTTCTGCATATTACCCAGCCTACGCTTTCAAGGCAGTTAATGCAGTTGGAGGAGGAGCTTGGAACTAAATTGTTCATAAGGGGCGGACATAATGTAACGCTTACGGAAGATGGAATTCTTCTAAAGAAAAGGGCGAAGGATATTGTTGAACTTGCCGATAAGACAGAGAAAGAGTTCAGGGAGAAAAGTGATGATATAACAGGACAGATTGTGTTTGGCTGTGGAGAAACTAAGAATGTTAATGAACTTGCAGGGATAATTGCGCATTTTCAAAAGGAATATCCTAAAGTCCAGTATGACATATATACGGCAAATGCTGATGAGATAAAGGAAAGAATTGATAAGGGGCTTATAGATATTGGACTGCTGACGGAGCCTGTGGACATTTCCAAATATAATTTTATAAGATTTAAGCAGAAAGAACGCTGGGGAATTCTTGTAAGAAAAGAGTCACCTCTTGCGATGAAAGAATGTGTAGAGCCTGAGGATTTGTTAGGTGTGCCGTTATTTATGGTAAAGAGGGATATTGTAAGAAATGAGGTTGAAAACTGGTTTGGTGAATATTATGAGAAGCTTAATATAGCAGGAAGCTATAATCTTCTTAATAATGCTGCGATAATGGTAAAGAATAATATAGGGGTGGCGTTGTGTTTTCAGTTAAATAACAATTATGATGACCTGACATTTGTTCCACTGTCGCCTCCATTGGAGACGGGGTGCGTTCTTGTGTGGCAGAAGAACAGAATTGTAACAGATGTTGTGAAGAATTTTCTTGATTATACAAAGCAATGCGTAAAAGGCATAATAGAGTATGTATAATAGGTATTAGACATATATAATATTAGTGAGTATAGTAAAGGTATCCTTAAGAGGGTACCTTTTTTAATACATATTTAAAATACATTTATGTATTCACACTGTGTTGATAAAAATATTGTAAAAAGGGTATTGACTTAGAGTCAGCTTCAAGGATTAATATTCAATTGGATAGAAAATGTAATATAGCAGATATAGTAATAAGTAATAATTGCAATTAAATTAAGAGGTTATGGCAAGAATATGACAATTAATGAGGCAAGCGAACGCTATAATATTCCTATACATATTCTTAAATTGTATGAAAGCTGGGAGTGGTGCAGAGGTTCTGTTAAAGCAGAATATGAAGATGAAGGGCTGGATATAGACAGGCTTGGAATGATGGTAACACTTTATAATATCGGTTTTAGTGAAAATGATATTGAACAGTATATGAAGTTATATGTTATGGGCAGTTCAACAGCGAATGAGCGCAGTTTAATTCTTAGCGCAAGAAGAAAGATAATCTTAAATAATATACATTTGCTGGAAAAGCAATTAGAGGATTTAGATTATCTAAGATACGAAACAGGTAAAGCAGAGTGATATGGTGAAAATTATATGCAGGACAATATAAGTATCTGACAGGATACTAATATTGGTAAGGCAGATTATATTTAAAGAAAAGGAGTGCATTGGTTATGAAAAAACTGGTAATAATGGTGATAACGGTAATGATGGGTGTAATGCTTATTGCGTGTGGCAGTAATTCTGATAACAGTTCAGCGAACAATTCTACTACTACAGCAGTGAATAATAATGGAAGTAATAGTACACAGAACAGTGCTTCTGATACTAAGGCTGATGATAATAGCATAAAGCAGGAGCAGACAGCTACAGATAATAATACAGAAGCTAATGGCAGTAAAATACTTGTTGCATATTTCAGCGCAACTCATACAACAGAGGGAGTTGCTAAGAAAATTGCTGATAATACAGGCGCTGATATATATGAGATAAAGCCTACCGAGCCTTATACATCAGCAGACCTTAATTATAATGATAAGAATAGCAGAAGTACTAAAGAGATGAATGATTCATCAGCAAGACCAGCAATATCAGGAAATGTAACAGATATGTCACAATATAGCTTGATTTTTGTCGGTTATCCAATCTGGTGGGGTGAAGCACCTAGAATAATTAATACATTTCTTGAAAGTTACGATTTAACAGGCAAAACAATAATTCCGTTCTGTACATCGGGTGGAAGCGGACTTGGAAACAGTGGAAAGAACCTTTCTAAATCTGCCAGCGGTGCAGTTATCAAGGACGGAAAGGCATTTACAGGAAGTACATCTGACAGTGAGATAAAATCGTGGGTAGATAGTCTTAATATTAAGTAGATATATTTATCTTAATGTTAAATAGAATGGATTTATCCAGATATCGGGCAGAATTAGTACTAATTAATTGGTATTAATATTTTGGTTACTGGTTATTGTGGGTTAAAAGGAGAGCAGAAAATGGCAAAGAAAACTGGTGGGAAAATATTACTTGTTATAACAACTTGTATGAGTATAATTGCGGCATTTAGTCTTTTTGGTAAAGAGCCACAGCATTGGCTGGCTGGTACAAAGACAACATTATATAATGAGCAGAATGTTGTGTATGGCACTCAGGTAGCATATAAGACTTATTGTATAGATAGTAATAGCACTATTCAGTATTCAGGTAAATGTTCAGATAAAAAGATTGCGGTTATAAATATGGACAAGGACAGTACAGTTATGGATGAGCTTGCTGAAATTGTTGATGCTGACCTCATTGATATGCCAGATGATGTTAGTAATATTAATCTTAACCAGTATAATACTTTATTTGTTAATCCTTCATCTGATGATTGCGGAATATCGGATGATATAAAGGAATTTGCTGGCAATATTAATCTTGATGGTAAGACAATCGTTGTAATATATGACGTGGCACAGGATATTATTAACGGTGTATCAAGTGCGGATGAGCTTATGGATAATACGGTATGGCTTACCGGTGGAAAGCTTTCTGATAATGCTGGATATGAAGAAATTAAGAACTGGGTTAATGGGCTTGGAATGGAGCTGATAGCTGATGATGAGGAATAATAAATTAGAGAATAGCAAAATAAAGAAGAGTAAGACAAATAATAAGGTAATGAATAATATTGTAAAAAAGTTAAAAGTATCCTTTATATGTGGAGTACTTGTTACAACAATGTTGTTAATTACTGCGTGTGCGGATACTGCAAATACAGACAATAGTGCAATATTAAAAAATACTGTAATGCAGGAAAATGGTACCATATCAGATAAGAATACAACGATGTCAGATAGCATTACAGTATCAGATAATACAACAATGTCAGATAGCAGTACTCAGTCTGGTAATGTAGCAGATGAAAAAGTACAGAATAATGACACATTAATTAAAGATAATAAAGAGAACAATATGATTAAATTAGTGTTTGATGATGGAGAGGTTACAATTAAGCTTGATGATAACTCAGCGGCTAAAGATTTGGTAAGCAGACTTCCACTTACAATTAAATTTGATGATTTTAATAATACAGAAAAGATAAGTTATCTGGATAGTGCATTGGATATAAGTGATACTCCAGATGAATGTAAGCCGGAAGCAGGTGATTTTGCATACTATATTCCCTGGGGCAATCTGTCATTATTCTATAAGGAATTCAGACAGTCACCACAGCTTGCACCATTAGGAACTGTACAGTCAGGAATGGAATATCTTGATAAGTTAGACCAGTATTCAAGTGTTACTATTGAGTTATGTGATTAAATTATTATGATTAAATTCTATTAATTAGGTTTGAATTACAGGAGATAATATGGATAAAAGAACTTATAATAAAAGCATAAGAATAACAGTGGATATTCTTATGACAGTATTATTGCTGTTTTTAATGGCATATCAGGTTACAGGTGGAAAATACCACGAATGGATAGGAGCGGCAATGCTGCTTCTATTTGTCATACATAATATTCTTAATATAAGATGGTATTCCAAGCTGTTTAAAGGAAAATATACAGCTTCAAGAATATTAAGAACGGTGGTTAATTTAGCTACATTTGTGGCAATTGTGCTTACAGGTTATAGCGGAATTGTTATGTCCAGATATCTGTTTAGCTGGCTTCCAGCTGGTGGCGGAATGATGTTAGCAAGACAGCTGCATATGTCGTGTTCATATTGGGCATTTGTGTTAATGAGCGTACATCTGGGACTGCATTGGAGTATGATTACCAATAGATTTAAAGGGTCAAAGGTATATTTAAAATGGATTGCCCGAATAATCGCCGGTCTTATAGCGGTATATGGTGCATACATATTTGGAAGTACACAGGTATATTCTTATATGTTTGGTAGAGTGCAGTTTGCAATGCTAGATTATGCCTCACCATCAGTTGTCGTGATAATGAATAACATATGTATGATGGTTATGTGGTGCTTTGCAGGATATTATTTCAATAAAGCACTTGTAGGAATAAAGAAAGATACCAGAAAAGCTTTAATAGATATCATTGTGGCACTTATTATAATAATAATCAGCATTGTCACAGCTAATATTAATGCACAGGAAAACAGCTGGGGAGGCACTTCAGGTACAGGTTCGTGGGGAAATGCAGGTGATAATATGAATTTTACAGATAATAATAAGATAATATGATGATATGTTAAGATAATGATATAAGAAATAGAGGTGACATATATGCAGTATACTCAATTAGGACAGACGGATATAACAATATCCAGATTATGCGTAGGCTGTATGAGCTTTGGCAAGGCTGGGACTATGCACAACTGGACACTTGCACAGGATGAAACAGAAAATGTTGTTAAACAGGCATTAAATCTTGGAATCAATTTTTTTGATACAGCTAACGGATATTCTGCTGGTACAAGTGAGGAATATCTTGGAAAGGCTCTTAAGAATAATGTAGACAGGGATAAGGTTGTCATTGCATCAAAAGTGTATTTTAATGAAGGACGACTGTCTAAAAAAGCAATATTAAGAGAAATAGATGGTACATTAAAACGTCTTGGAACAGATTATCTGGATTTGTATATAATACATAGATTTGACTATGATACGCCTATGGAGGAAACTATGGGAGCACTCAACCAGCTTGTTGCCGGGGGAAAAGTGCGTGCTATAGGTGCATCTGCTATGTATGGTTATCAGTTTCATAATATGCAGATTATAGCTAAAGAAAATGGATGGGCACAGTTCTGCGCAATGGAGAACCATTACAACCTTTTATACAGGGAAGATGAGAGGGAGCTTATTCCAATATGCAGACAGATGGGCGTGTCACTTATGCCTTATAGTCCGCTTGCCGCAGGACATCTTGCAAGACCTGAATGGCGTTCGGAGTCACTCAGGGGAAGAACAGATAAAGTAGCTATGGGTAAGTATGATAAAATGGAAGAAAGTGATATTAAGATTGTAAAAAGAGTGGAAGAAATGTCCGAAAAATACAATTGTAAAATGTCACAGATTGCGCTTGCCTGGCATTGGAAGAAAAATGTAGCTTCACCTATCATAGGTGCAACAAAGGCTGGTTATCTTACAGAAGCCGCTGAGGCACTTAATATTAATCTTACAGATGAAGATGTTAAATACCTTGATGAATTATATGTACCACATTCAGTAGTAGGAGCAATAGACCACAATCCACCACAGGGAGTTATGCTTCTTGATGAAAAGAAATAATTTTATTATAATTTAATAAACATATCAGACCGGTTGGTAAATATATGTGTTAAAATATAATATATATTTAGCTTAAGTTAAAAAGATAGGAATTGGAGTACATATGAAAGAGATAAATAATGGTTATTTCACTGGAGAACGCCCATTGTTTAATAGTGAAGATATTAAAATTAATAATACAATATTTGGCGAGGGCGAATCACCATTGAAAGAATCGGACAATATTGAACTTAATAACAGCAGCTTCCAATGGAAATATCCATTATGGTACTGCAAAGATGTAGTTGCTAATAACTGTTCGTGGGCAGAGATGGCAAGGGCTGGAGTGTGGTATACAGATAATCTGCTGGTTAAAGATACCTTAATTGAAGCTCCTAAGAATTTCAGAAGATGTAAGAATATTACATTGTCGAATGTGGTTATGCCTAATGCGGCTGAAACACTGTGGAACTGTGATGATGTTACAATGCAGAAGGTCAGTGCCAAAGGCGATTATTTTGCAATGAACAGCCGTAATATGAAGATACTGGATTTCCAGCTTGCTGGTAATTATCCATTTGACGGTGCTGAAAATGTAGAAATCCATAATGCCAAGCTTCTGTCCAAAGATGCGTTCTGGAACACGAATAATGTAACAGTATATGATTCATTTATATCAGGCGAGTACCTTGGCTGGAATTCTAAAAATCTTACACTTATTAACTGTACAATAGAAAGCCTTCAGGGTATGTGTTATATAGATAATCTTGTTATGAAGAACTGTACATTGATTAATACTACGCTTGCATTTGAATATTCTAATGTAGATGTACAGGTTAATGGAAAGATTGATAGTGTTATGAACCCATCAAAAGGAATTATAAGGGCAGATGAAATTGGCGAACTTATTATGGAAAAAGATAAGATTAACCCAGAGGATACAGTTATTGAATGTCCGATTATTTCAAAAAGAGCATAAAGATGATTATCTGTAAAATATTATTTTACAGTTATCACATATATTATAAATTTATTGAATTGAAAGGAGATTATATATTATGTCAAGAAAGAATTTTGGAGCAAAGCCATATACTTACCCACAGCCAGTATTCATTATTGCAACATATGATGAGAATGGTAACGCAGATGCTATGAACGCAGCGTGGGGCGGAATAAGCGAGGGTGATGAGATATCACTTTGCCTTAGCGCAGGACATAAGACAGTTAAGAACTTATTAAAGACAGGTGCTTTTACAGTAAGTATGGCAGATGCAAAGCACGTTGCAGAGTGCGATTATGTAGGTATTGTGTCAGCTAATACTGTTCCTGACAAGCTTTCAAAGGCTGGCTTTACAGTAACTAAGAGTGAAAATGTTAATGCGCCAGTTATTAATGAGCTTGCAGTATGTGTTGAGTGTAAGGTTAAAAGCTATGATGAGAATACTTGCAGACTTGTTGGCCAGATTGTAAATGTAAGCGTTGATGAGGCTGTACTTACAGACGGAAAAGTTGATGTTGCTAAGGTTGCACCAATTACATTTGATCCATTTAACAATGAATATTATGTACTTGGAGAAAAGGTTGGCAACGCATTTTCAGACGGAAAGGCTATCAAATAATTAAAATAGGCAGAATGTAAGTTGATTGATATGGATTAAGTCAAATTCTTAGATGTTAAGTAATCAATTAATAGAATATCAGTGTGTTAAAGCCGCATTTATTCAGGCAGGGATGTCTGTGTAAATGTGGCTTTTTAATTATCAAAATTTTACTGGATATTTTATGTATATTGTTATACTTTTTAATATTTTGCCGATATATTATATGTAAATAATGTCAGAACGGATTTTGGCAGATTAAATTTTTTCATTCAAGGAGGAGTGGATATGAGTAATACAATTTACAATGGAAGTTATTCTTCAATAGCAGAGAATTATGCTTACAGCAGTACAGGTGCTTCAAAGGTAAAGACTAAGAGTGACACAGCTAACAATACTGCTAAGACAAGCGATACAGCATCGGTTAAGGATACTTCGACAGCTAAGAACACTAAGGCAGACGGAAAGGTTGCTGTAAACGGACAGACAATCGGTAATCCAAGATTAAGTGAGAAGGCATCAAAGTATTATGACCAGCTCAAGAAGAAATATTCTAATATGAATTTTATTCTTGTAAGCGAGGATCAGAAAGAATATGCAAAGGCGCAGGCTTCAAGCTATGCCAATGCTAATAATATGGTCGTTCTTATTGATGAGGATAAAATCGAGCGAATGGCTGAAGATGAGAATTACCGTAAGCAGTATGAAGGAATAATTGCCAATGCCGCAAGTGGTCTTTCACAGCTTGGACAGAGCATTGCCGCAACTGGAGCGAATGTTAAGGGTTACGGTATGCAGGTCAATGATGGTGGAACAGCTTCATTTTTTGCTGTACTTAAGAAGTCAGGGGCAGCACAGAAAGAAAGGATAGCCAAGAAAGCTGAACAGAAAAAGGAAGCTAAAAAGGCAGAAGCTAAGAAAGCCAAGAAGAAGGAAGAACAGGAACGTCTTGAGAACAAGAAAGACAGTAAGATAGATGATAACAATGGAATAGAGGAAGATGATGACACAGTAACTATAACAGCTTCTTCTATGGAAGAATTGTTACAGAAGATACAGGAATATACACAGAAGTATATGAGCAATGATGTGAAGACTGATGATGAGAAGAAGGTAGGCCAGCAGTTCGATTATTCTGTGTAAAATCAATTATTTCAAAAATACAATGGAAAGATAAAGTATTTCTTTCATCAGGGAAAGAGGTTATGTATGGCTTTAAGTATTAATATTAATGTTAATAACTCAGATATGAGTATTAAGAATAGTAAGACAGGTGCGAAGAAGAACGTCAAGTCTATATCAGCAGGCAATCTTAATAATATGACTGACAGGGAATTTAATATCAGCCAGAAAAGAAAGAGTGCCAGAAAGCAGGCAATGAAGCTTATATCAGATGCATGGGATAAAGATAATAAGGCGGCGCAGAATATTAAGAATATGGAAACTGAAAAAGCTGATATTGCTGTACAGAATTCCGATTTGAAATCAAAGCTTAAGGATATTGATAAGAGCCAGAAGGATTTACAGGAATTATATGGTGTAGACCCAGAGTCACAGGAGCAGAAGGATCTTGAATTATTAAAGAAATATCAGGATAACAGAAGTGGTGTGTCTAATGACAAGTTCAGCAAGGAAGAAGTAGACAGATTAAAAGAATTGCAGAACGAGCCATTAACAGAGTACCAGAAGAAAGCTCTTATGATTAACAGCTCTAAAGATGCCATAAGGTCACAGATAGACCAGAATGATTTAAAGGCAATGAATAAGACAATGTCTATTAATAGTGCCAAGACAGAACAGCTTAAGTCGCAGGATATGTTAAAGGCAAGCGATGCGGCAGATAGTATTATTGATGCGGCTGAGAAAGATATATTCGGTATGCTTGTTAACGAAGGCAAGCAGAATATAGATGATAATATGAAGGAACAGCAGGAAGAGGCAAAGAAGGCGGAAGAAGAGAAAGAGAAGAAGCAGGAGCAGATTGATGAAGCCAAGAAGAAACGTCAGGAAGAGAAAGAAATGCTTGAAAATGAACAGCAGGCAGATAAGCTTGAACTTGACACTTCAATTAAAAATCAGGCTGTAGACCATTTATCAGAAGCACAACAGCAGGTTGAACAGATTATGAAGAAGAATAATCTTGTCAATGAGGATATTAAGGGAATTGAGATTGATCTTAATTTCTAGGTGTAATATTTAGTAAAAAGAGCTGTCGTAGAAGCACAGTTTATACATTATGCAGAGTCTGGTAAACTCTATATATTGTATACCAATGTTTCTTGCGACAGCTCTTTATAATATTATTATATCAAAATATACTAATTATTAATTGATATATTTCCCATATTTACAGTAGCCTTAAGCAGAGTAGGGGAGTTAAGATTATTAGTGTATGTGTTGGAACATTTGTTATTATATAATGTGATGTTACCCATATCTACACTAAGGTCGTATCCATAATCTTTATTCTCAGGCATACGGACAGTTAAATTTCCCATATCTACATTAATAATTGCTGACGTATATGTGCAGTTATCAAATTTGCAGTTACCCATATTAATCTCTGCGTTAATCTTTTCTATATTACAGTTGGAAGCCTTAAAGTTCCCCATATTTAAAGAAGTTGTTAAATAATCAATATCTATAGAGTCGACTTTAACATTTCCTACATTAGAAGATAAATGCAGGTCACTTATAGATGCATTTTCAGGAATTCCAATTGTTATTGTGCAATCTGCATTTTTAATATTACCAAGAAAATGTTCTGTAGACTGTGTTACGTTAAGAGTGCTGCCGTTTACAGTAGCAGAAGCTTTAAAGCGTTCTCCACCTTCATATTTGAAGCTGTAAGTATCGTCTTTTACAATCTTAATATCAGCTACAGTGCCATCGATGGTAATATTAGAAAATGCTTTTAATTCTTCGTAGAAATCGCAATGACTACCAGAAGAGGAAGCAGTCAATCTGTTGAATGGTGCGGCATTAAATATATTTCCTAATATACCAGTTATTATACATAATGCAGTTATTATATATATGATAATGAGATAAATTCTTTTATTCATAGTGTTCTCCTATCTTAGACCCTCATATTATTTTCTTAAAACAATTTTTAATAAAGCAAAGATTACTCCGGCAATAGGCCATATAAACCAGGTTATGTGCCAGTAGAATGTTAAAAAGCTGATAGAAAGGTAAATACAGCTTACTGTTGGCCAGTATACGGACATAATAGCGGTGGCTGTAGGATTAATATATTCAACAGGTTTATTAGCTGGTTTGGCATAATTGCCAGCTATTGTGTCAGGGTTGTTAAGTGATAAAAGCACTTTATAAGACTTTGAAGCATTTGCTTGATATACAATTAAGAATACACCAACGCCGACAAAGCATAATAAGCCGATACCACCAAGGTCATCAAGAATTTTAAAGTTAAGTGCATCAATAATTATTGGTGGTATAATGCTCATAACACATAATGCAACACCAATGCTTAAACAAAGCGAATGGATTGTACGCATATGGTCACATTCATTCTGAATGTATGAAGCAGACTGGTAGTCAATGCGGCATTGCTTGTATTTGATATAATTAAACTGCTTAAGTGTAATGCCTGATAATACGAAAAATCCAGCTGCAACCGCAATTACTGCAAACATAACAGCAACCATAATGTTTTCAACAAAGGTAATTCCAATCATATCTCCAATAATAGGAAATATAGGGCTTATAATACATAAAAATACGCCAATTGCAATGAGAATACTTTTCACATTGTAAGCTCTTATGTATTTCTTGATTTCTTCCAGCGAAAGACATTTTCTGTTATCAGCAGGTGTATTATACTGCTGTCTGTTAAGTCCGAGTGTCTCGGAAAGTTCGTCAAGATTGCCGAATTCAGATATAACAGTTCCAACAGCTTCATTCTCACTTAAACCTTCTGATATCAGCTCATTGTATTTGTCTTCCATCATTCCCCACAGTTCCTGCTTGGCGCGAAGAACTTCAGGAGTGTTCGGCATATTGGCGAACATAGTTTCAAGATAACTTTTGATTGTTTCCATAAGTTAATTCTCCTTCTTAATAAATTGTTCAACGACTTCTTTGGTAAGTGCCCATTCTTCACAGCGGGCTTTGTAATACTCTCTTCCAGCATCAGTTATGCTGTAGTAAGTTCTTTTCTTTCCACCATTGTCACCTACACCAGGAAATGAAGTTATATATCCATTCTTTTCCATTCGTGTAAATGCAGAGTAGAGAGTTGTTTCTTTCATAATATACTTTTCATTGGATAGAGCTTTAATCTGCTTAGATATTTCATATCCATATGATGGTTTGTCTAATAGAAGATAGAGTATCATAGTGTCGTTGTAACCTCTGATAATGTCACTACTTATACCAGCCATAAAACCTCCAAAAAAAATACTACGACTGACATACTACGTTAGTCGTAGTACATCTGTCGTAGTATTATATATCATAATATATTATATACTGTCAATACATTTGGTATGAAAATATTATATTGGTTGGAGGATAATATTTTAACTGGTATAAATAAAAAGAGGGTTTCTTGTTGCAGAAACCCTCTTTTGGCGTGTAATATGCGAAATATTGATTAAATTATATGACGTATAAGCTTATATCAGCTATGCTTGATATTTACATCTTCAGGACAGTCATCCCAGCTTAATACACCAGTTTTTACAGCATTTTCATATCTTGAAATTTTATATTTCAGACGTTTCATAGTAGCTTCAATCTGTGCGTGCTGTTCTTCAAGGGCATCAAGCTGTTCCTGTAAAAGCTGTCTTCTTGCTTCAAATGTTTCATCGCCTTCCTGATAAAGCTTTACATATTCAATAAGTGCTTCAATAGGAACGCCGGCGTTACGCATACAGATGGCATTTTCAACCCAGCCAAGGTCATTTTCTGTATAATTCCTTATGCCGCCGGAAGTGCGGGCAACAGTTGGTATAAGACCAACACGTTCGTAGTATCGTAGTGTATCTTGTGAAATATTATATTTTTGGCTTACTTCTTTGATTGTCATAATATCCTCCATTCATATTCGGTCATTTAACTGATTATTATATTGTTATATTAACACTTAGAGTTAGCTTAAAGTCAAGTGTATTGTGAATGAATTTAAGAAAATCAGGTGGAGAAGCATAGGAAATGTGGTATACTGTCATATAAGGGAATGTCCTATAGTCTAGATTAGCTAAGCGTTCTTAGATGTACACGGCGGAATGAATGATTATAATAACAGATAAGCGCAGACAAAATTCGTTAGTGCAGGACAGAGTTGTGATACAGTAAGGTGTTTGGAAAAGAGGTTTATTATGGGTTGTGATAATGAATTTGATAACAAAATAAATAAGCTTACGGATTTTATTAATGAGAGTAATAGTATAGTATTCTTTGGAGGTGCTGGGGTGTCGACAGAGTCTGGAATACCAGATTTTCGTAGTAAGGACGGCTTATATAACCAGCACGATGTCGAATTTGATATGTATGAGCCGGAATATCTGCTCAGTGAGGAGTGTCTTCATCATAAGCCTAAGGTATTTTTTGAATTCTACAGACAGAAAATGGATGCAAGAAATGTAAAGCCTAATATAACGCATTATATGCTTGCCAGATTAGAGAAGCTTGGAAAGCTGGATAAGATTATTACACAGAATATTGATGGGCTTCATCAGATGGCTGGAAGCACTAATGTGATTGAACTTCACGGTGCAACTACAAGAAATTATTGTGAAAAATGTGGTAAAAAGTATCCAGCAGATTATATATTTGAGAGCAGGGAAGCAATTCCAAGATGTGTCGAGTGTAACCATATGATACGACCTGATGTGACTTTGTATGGTGAACAGCTTCCAGCAGGTGCATATGAGAGTGCGGTGGAGGCTATAAGAAAGGCTGATATGTTAATAGTGGCAGGAACATCATTAAAAGTATATCCAGCGGCAGGACTTGTATGGGAATTTGCTGGTAATCACCTTGTTGTAATGAATAAGGAGCCTTTGGATTTCAAACTGGATATGAATAAGGACATAGAGTTTAATTGTGCGATGGGCGATGTGTTCAGGGCACTTGATAAGAATATATAGTGATGAGAACATATGAATATAGTGTCAGTTATAATAGTACTATGCTGTTGAATTAAGAGAATATATATAATAAACACACTTTACTGGGCTTTTAGACATAAAATAAAATGTTTTAAAAAGATTAAGGCTTAGTAAAGTGTGTTTTATTATATTTATATTTTATATGGTTATTCTTTTATGTTGTAGTTTTCTTTAAGCTTTGCCAGTTCGTTCTGTAGCTGTTTAAGCTGCTGGTCTTTATCGGCAAGCTGTTCGTTTTTGTCATTGAGTTCTTTATTCTTCATATTAATGGCATTTTGCATTGTATCAATTTCTTCTTTATTAGCAGCAATCGTGTCATTTAATTCCTTATTGGCATCCTCAACCTGCTGGCTGAGTTCTTCAAATTTCTTTCTGTACTCATCAACCATAAGCATAGCCGTGTTGTGGTCGAGAATACGCAGAGCTTCTGAAAACATATTCAACACCTCCCCGGGTCTTGTAAGATATTCGTTCATATCCTTAAATATACTTTTAAGTTCTGGAAATATGTCTTGTAAAATGTATGTATCCTTAATATCATCAGCTACAAAAAGCGAGAGAAACATAAGCCTGTTTCTGAGCATTTTATCAGTCAGGGGCTGTGGATACATAGTATTATCATAGTCATATTCAGTGGGATTTACATTTCCTTTTATAATATCAGAATATCGGTATTTTCTGAAAGTGTCAAGGCTGATGAGGTGAAATTCCTGAAGAAGTTCAAGATTGATGTCCGTGTTAAAACGTGTCTTTCCAATATGGAAATACATATGACTGTCGACAGGGCTTATAAGATTTTTACTGCTGTGTTCAAAGAATATTATTGTGTGGACTTTTTTCATATCTTTGTATGAAAATGTATGCGGGGCAGGTGATGTATCAGCCCAATCCTCGTTAAGTGAAGAAAGGCGGTGGTACTGGCGCATAATTGCATCAGAAGAATAACAGCTCAGTCTTTCAGCAGGAAATAAAGAAGGAATTTTCTGGACTTCAATATTAGCAAGGCTTCCGTCAGACATCCTCACAATCATATCCATAATAATAAAAGAGTCAGCAAAGTTAGAACTTTCACTTGGAAGAACATCTATAACGGTAAGCTCCTGCCCAAGAATGGAACTTACGAGCTGTGAAAGCCTCTGTCTGTGTTCATCACCATTAAATATGGCTTTGAAAAATGGGTCATAAAGCAGCGGAAGTGTTTTCTTTCCTGCTATGTAACTTGTAAATCGTTCAGACCACTCTTTATTGTTAATAGGGTTGTTCTTTAAATATTCATACTGCCTGTTAAAATTGGGATTGTTCCTGATAATGGAAAGAATATCGTTAGAATGTGTATTGTTATAATTCATTCAAAAATGTATAGCATTAATGCAGAACTCCTTTCGTGATTATAGTACGCGTATCTATATTATATATAACATATACACAATAAATAATCAAGTAAAAATATAAAAAATATATTTATATATAAGTTGACTTGCCCACAATCAAATGTTATGTTGATATAGCATTTTAATAATGAATGTAAACAGAATGGAGAAAGCATATGTCAGAGAATAAAGAACACATAGATGTTTCATTAATTGGTAATGATAAAATAGAAGAAGCAATTGTTAATATACAGAAAGTACCGACAGAGGAAAATCTTGTAAGAGCATTGTCTATTGTAAGACATAGAATGAATGATAAAGGTCAGATGATAATAGCGGTAGAGCCACCATTGCCAGATGGCAAGATGAATTTGCAGGTTATAAAGACTGAAGACGGACAGCTTTGGTGGACAGCGTACACAAGCTTTGATGAAGAATTAAAAGGTGCAGATAATATTAAATCGACATTTTTAACAGATATAGATAAGCTGTTAAAGTCAGCTTTGCAGGTTGATGAGATTAGCGGAGTTATAATTAACCCTTGGAATAAGACACTTATGCTTGATAAAGAACTTATAAAGATTATAATAGGAAAAGAGCAATAAAATATTATATAAGTTCGTAAGTATGAAAAGGGGCGTAAGGTAATATGCAGGACTTAAATAACGTGATAGATAATGTACAATCAAAAGGTGAATTGGCAAATGGGATAACAACACGTTATGCTGTGCCAGAAGATGCAAAAAGACTTCTTGAGATATATGCACCGTATGTAGAGAATACAGCAATAACATTTGAATATGATGTACCAACATTGGAAGAATTTATTGAAAGAATCAGACATACACTTGAAAAGTATCCATATATTGTTGCGGTGAATGATGGTACAATTGTTGGTTATGCGTATGCAGGAATGTTTCACGAAAGAGAAGCGTACAGCAGATGTGTAGAAACATCTATATATGTTGATAATAATATGAAGCATATGGGTATTGGTGGAATACTTCATAAGGCATTAGAAGATGAGTTAAAGAAAAATGGTTTTCTGAATATGTACGCCTGTATAGCCTGTCCTAAGCAGGAAGATGAATACCTTAACAGAAACAGCATAGAGTTCCATAGTCATCTTGGATACAGGCTTGTAGGAGAATTTTATGACTGCGGATATAAATTTAAAAGATGGTACAATATGGTCTGGATGGAAAAGCTCATCGGGGAACATACTGATAAATAAAATATACAATAAGCAGAAAATAAAAGTGGTGAAAAATAAATTTTTACACACGATATTTGTAGTGACACATATTAAATATATTATTACTATAAGTTAAAATATATGTGCAGGAAAGAGGAGTAGTATGAAGAGTACATTAATTAAGGATACAACTAAATCAGAGCGAATAGAGCTTGTTAAGCAGTGGGAGGAAAGTGAGGGCTGTGAGAGCAGTGGAATAGATCTTATGGAATTCTTCCGTGATTATATTGACGGAGTTAAGGAGATTTCAGAGGTTAATGCAGCATTTACAGCAAGATACATTTCTGAAATTCCTGATGATAATTCAGGTATGAGCTGTGGAATGGGCAGCAGGAGATAAGGAGAACTGGCGTGAAGAATATATTATTAATAGCAACTGGCGGAACAATAGCCTGTTCGTCTTCTGGTGAAGGACTTACACCGTCAGCAGATGTCAACGAACTGCTTTCATATATACCACATATTAAAGAAAAATGTAAGCTTTCAGGGGTTTCAATAATGAATATTGACAGTACCAATATGAACCCTGAACTTATGATGAATATTGCAAAGACAATAAAGGAATACAAGGATAATTATGATGGATTTGTCGTGGCTCACGGAACAGATACAATGAGTTATACTGCCGCGGCACTTGTATATATGCTGAAAAACTTTGCCAAGCCTGTTGTTATAACTGGCTCACAACTGCCAATGGAGGCTGAATATACAGATGCGAAGAAGAATTTATCAGATGCGATAATATATGCGTGTGAGGGAAGTGCAGGCGTATATGTGGCATTTGACGGATGTATAATTAATGGCGCACACGCAAGAAAGGTTAAGACACGCAGTTATGATGCATTTGAGAGCGTTAATTATCCAGTTGTTGCGCATATTAAGCACAGCAGGGTAACACATAATGAGGCTGTGCAGTGTGAGTATAATAAGTATGATAACAGCGAAATAGAGCCAGAGTTGTGTTCAGACGTAATGCTTATTAAGCTGTTTCCGGGAATAGATAATAAGATATTTGAATTTATTAAGGAACACTACAAAGGTGTTGTTATCGAAAGCTTTGGAATTGGTGGAATTCCGAATATAGATAATAATATTGTAGAGGAAATTCATAAGCTTATAGAGGCTGGCGTTGCAGTTGTTGTAACAACACAGTGCAATTATGAGGGTGTTGACCTTGATATATATGAGGTTGGAAAGAAGCTTGCTAAGGAAAATGTTATCGTAGCCGCTGATATGACGACAGAAGCGGTTGTTATGAAGCTTATGTGGGCATTGGCGCATTTTGGTAAAAATGCAGTTACAGATATTAAAAAATATATTGAAACACCTGTATTCTGTGACAGAAGTTATTAACAGCTGGGAGTTTATGATAAAATCTATTAATAAAAGCCATTAAATATGTGTTGACAATAAAATAAAAAATGTTACAATGAAACTAACTTGAAAGCGGTTTCAAAAAGCGTGAACAATTTAACAGAATAATAAAGTGTCAGGAGTTGAAAAGAATATTGTGTTTAGTAATAATATTTTATGAAAGACATTAAAGATTACAATAACATATAATGTGTACAGAAGTACTCATTTTGAAAGTTCCCTGCACAACTTTATATGTGTTAAAAGGCTATGCAGAATTAGGATGTAATAAGAGAATTACAGATTGGAGGGGCGTATGATAAGTATAAGAGAAGTTGCTAAGATTGCTGGTGTATCGCCGGCTACAGTTTCCAGAGTTATCAACGGAACTGCCAATGTTGCCCCTGATAAGGCACAGAGAGTGTATGAAGCGGTTAAACAGACAGGCTTTGTGCCTAATGAAGTAGCAAGGTCGTTATTTAAAAAGTCAGGTAAGATTATTGGGCTTATAATACCAAGCATAACGAATCCATTTTTTACAGAGTTAGCTGATGCGGTAGAAAAGGCTGCTGATGAAATCGGTTTCAGAATTGTATACTATAATACAGACAATAACATCAAAAAAGAGAAAAATGCAGTACATATGCTTCAATCAATGAATGCAGATGGAATAATCGTAACATCTAATAATAAAGGCCTTATGGACACACTGGATAAATCAGGAATGAAGGTTGTTATGGTAGACAGGACAATGTCTGAGGACTGTGCTGATATGCTTGTGACAAGTGACCATTATTATGGCGGACGCATTGCAGCAAGACATCTTTTGGATTGCGGCTGTCATAATATAGTATGTGTGCGTGGCAGGCAGAGCATATCAAGTGCGAGGGACAGATACAGAGGGTACCGTGATGTATGCAGGGAGAATAATATAGGTATTCATTATGTAGAGTCCCCATATGGCTTTACATTTGAGGAAAATGTCATAGATGAGATATACAGCAAATGTCCAGAGGTTGATGGAATATTTGCCTGTAATGACCTGACAGCATTATTTATATATAAGCTGTTACATAACAAAGGGATCAAAGTACCTGAGGAAGTGGCAATAGTCGGATTTGATGATGTGATGATATCAAAGCTTGTAACACCTGAGCTTACAACGATTTCACAGCCTATTGAACAGATGGGAAGAACGGCAGTTGATATGCTTATAGGCAATAATGATAATTCAGAGCAGAAGGCAGTCATATTTAAACCAGAATTAAAAATCAGGCAGACAACCCAAATAAAACAGCCAGCAGATAAAATTAGTGATAATTAGTAAATAAAGATAATTAATAAGATAACATTAAAAATAATAAGATAATACTAAAAATAATAGGTGAAAAATAACAAGTAAAAATAAAAAGAAAAAATAACAAGCGGGTTAAATCAGGAATAAGAGTAAATAAAATAAGTATAAGAAAAGAGGTATATTATGAAGAAGAACGGCATTTTAAATAGTGATATTTCAAGGGTTTTATCGTATATGGGACACACTGATACATTGTGTATAGGTGACTGCGGGCTTCCAATTCCAGAGGAAACAGAAAGAATAGACCTTGCGCTTAAGTTTGGTGTTCCAGCATTTATGGAAGTGTTAGAGTGCGTTACTGAGGATATGAAGGTTGAAAAGATTGTTCTTGCAGAGGAGATAAAGGACAACAATCCACAGGTATTACAGCAGATTAAAGATTTATTTGGCAATGCAGATATTGAGGTGGTCTATGTGCCACATGAGGAATTAAAGAGACAGACTAAGGACTGTAAAGCGGTAATCCGCACAGGAGAAACTACTCCATATGCTAATATCATATTGCAGTCAGGGTGCATATTTGCTTAAAAGCAAAGGGGGTGTAGCGTAATGAATATTAAGATGAAAGGCATTGATAAAGCCTTTGGAAATAACAAGGTTTTAAAAAATGCGGGGTTTGAGCTTAATGACGGCGAAGTACATGCTCTTATGGGAGAAAATGGTGCAGGCAAGTCAACACTTATGAAAATTCTTACAGGTGTATACAGCAGGGATGCTGGAATTGTAACAGTTGATGGGAAGGAAGTTGTATACAAGTCACCTAAAGAGGCTGAGAAGGCAGGAATAGTATTTATATATCAGGAACTTAATGTAATGTTCGATTTAACGGTTGTTGAAAATCTTTTTATGGGAAAAGAGATTACAAAACGCTTCGGTATATGTGATATGAAAGCTATGCGTGCCAAGGCACAGGAGATAATGGATAAAATGGGTGTATCCATTCCTGTAGATGCTGTTATGTCAGAGCTTTCAATCGGACAACAGCAGATGGTTGAGATATGTAAGGCACTTATGGTTGATGCCAGGGTAATTATTATGGACGAGCCAACAGCGGCATTGACACAGAGTGAAACGGAAGTGCTGTTTGATGTTATTAAGACACTTAAAAGCAAAGGTGTATCAATTGTATATATTTCCCACAGAATGGAAGAAATATTCGAGCTTTGCGACAGAATAACCGTCCTTAGAGATGGTGAATATGTCGGAACAAGAAATATATGCGATATCACAATGGACGATATTGTCCAGATGATGATAGGACGTGAGATTGGGGAAAGATTTCCTAAGAGAGATGTAACTATAGGAGATGAGGTAATAAGAGTTGAGAATTTGTCAAGAAAAGGCAAATTTAATGATATAAGCTTCAGCGTAAGAGCAGGAGAAGTTCTTGGTGTAGCTGGTCTTATGGGCGCAGGAAGAACAGAGATTATGCAGGCAATATTTGGCAATGAGCATTATGACAAAGGTGACATATACATTAATGGTGTCAAGCATACTATAAAGACACCAGCTCAGGCAATTAAAGCTGGAATAGGATTTATAACCGAGGACAGAAAGACAGAAGGTCTTCTTCTTGAAAAGAGCATAGCAGATAACATTGAGATAGCTAACCTTAATAAGGTTTCAGATAAAGGTGTTATCAAGGCAGACAAGAAGAAATCAATAGTCCAGAAAGCAATAGATGAGTTCAGGATAAAATGTTTCTCAGAACAGCAGGAGTGTAACAATCTAAGTGGTGGTAACCAGCAGAAGGTTGTTCTTGCCAAATGGATATATACAGACCCTAAGATACTTATTCTTGATGAACCAACAAGAGGCGTTGATATTGGTGCTAAGAAAGAGATATATAATGTCATTAATGATATGGCGGCTAAAGGGGTTGCAGTCATTATGGTATCATCAGAGCTTCCTGAGGTGCTTGGAATGAGCGACAGGGTTATGGTCATAAGAGAAGGTAAAGTTATGGGAATTGTGGACGGAAAGACAGCAGACCAGTCAGCAATAATGACACTTGCAACTGGTACTAATCAGGCGTGAATATATAAAATACAACTCAGTTGTACGTAAGAATGGAGGTTATTAACTATGGATAAAAGTAAGAAAAATATAGGAGCTATAATAGGCGAATATGGTGCATTTATTGCATTAGCATTATTAGTAATAATTATAAGCTGTATAAGCCCTGAATTCAGGACAGCTAACAATTTTTTAAATCTGTTAAGACAGGCTTCATTTAATGGACTTATAGCATTTGGTATGACTTGCGTAATTCTTTCTGATGGAATTGATTTGTCGGTAGGCTCAACATTTGCATTATCAGCAATTATATGTGCAGAGCTGATTATGCACTCAGTTCCGGCAGGAGCAGCTATCCTTATTGCTTTAGCGGCAGGAACATTACTCGGAATGATAAGCGGTATTCTTGTTACAAAGGGAAGATTACAGCCATTTATAGCAACACTTATTACAATGACAGCATACAGAGGCTTCGCACTTATACTTACTAACGGAAAGCCAGTATCAAGACTTGCAGCTAATATTAAAAGCGATTCAGGAGCATTTCTTTTTAAAGTATTAGGTAAAGGAAAGCTTGTGTTAGGACCTAATGATGCAATATCAATTCCTATTCCGGTTATTATTCTTATAGTTGCATTTGTAATATTCTATTTTGTGTTACATCATACAACTTTTGGAAAGAGAATATATGCAACAGGAAGTAATGAAAAATGTGCCAAGCTTGTAGGTATTAATACAGCTAAGGTAAAGATTGCGGTATATGCAATATCAGGTTTTATGTCAGCACTTGCAGGACTTATTATGATATCAAGAGTTGATTCAGCACAGCCAACATTAGGAGATGGCTATGAGCTTGATGCGATTGCGGCTGTAGCACTTGGTGGAACAAGTATGAGCGGCGGACGTGGTAAAATCGCTGGTACTATAGCAGGAGTAATGATTATAGCAGTTCTTAATAATGGTCTTAATATACTTGGTGTGTCTACATATTACCAGCAGGTTATTAAAGCTTTAGTTATACTTGTTGCGGTATTGTCAGACCGTAAGCGTTAATTTATAGTGATAGGAGGATTGGCTATGAATATAATTAAAAAAATTACTGCGCTGGCAGTTTCGTTAATGTTTATATTTACTATTGCAGGCTGTGGGATTGTTATTGAAGGCGAAGGAAAAGGTTCGTCAGATACAAGTGGAAAGAGTGGAGCAATTGGTTTATCAATATCTACACAGAACAATCCTTTCTTTGTAACTTTAGCAGAAGGTGCAAAGCAGGCGGCAAATGAAGCTGGAGTAAGTCTTACTGTTGTCGATGCATCAGATGATGCAACTAAGCAGGTGAGTGATATAGAGGATCTGGTATCTAAGAATATAAGTGTACTTATTGTTAATCCGGTTGACTCAGATGCAGTATCAGGTGCTGTACAGGCGGCTAAAAATCAGGGCGTATATGTAATCGCTGTAGACAGAGTTGTCAATAATGTAGAGATTGACTGCCAGATTGCTTCTGATAATGTAGCTGGTGCAGAGCTTGCAACACAGTATATTGTTGATAAGTTAGGTGAACAGATTAAGGTAGCTGAATTACAGGGAACATCAGGTGCTTCTGCGGCAATTGACAGGGCAGAAGGTTTCCATAACATAGCAGACTCAAAGCTTAAGGTTGTTGCAAGCCAGACAGCGAACTTCAGCAGAACAGAAGGAATGAGCGTTATGGAGAATATGCTTCAGGCAGATGGTGACATAAAAGCTGTATTTGCGGCAAATGATGAGATGGCATTAGGAGCTGTTGAAGCAGTATCAGGAGCAGGCAAAAATGTTATGGTAGTAGGATTTGATGCGACAGATGATGCGATAGCTGCAATAAAGACAGGCAAGATGGCGGCAACAGTAGCACAGAAGCCAGAGCTTATAGGTTCTACAGCAGTTGAAAATGCTATTAAGCTTATAAATGGAGAGTCTATACCATCATCTATTCCTGTTGAAGTAACACTTATTACAAAGGATAATGCGTCATAACTGATATGTGAGGGTGCGCACCTGACACATATTGATATTAATAAGCACAGCAGTATTGTATAAAATGTGCGCAGAAATGAGGTATATATGAAAGTATTAAATATAGGTTCTTTAAATATAGATTATGTATATTCTGTACCACATATTGTAAAGCCAGGAGAAACACTGGCAAGTACAGGTATGAATATTTATCCGGGTGGTAAAGGCATTAACCAGTCTGTTGCGCTTGCTAAAGCAGGCGCACAGGTATACCATTGTGGACTTATTGGTGAGGACGGAAGGCTGTTTCTTGATGTATGCAGGGAATACGGTGTTAATTCAGATTATATTAAAATAATAGATGAAAAGTCTGGACATACAATTATTCAGGTTGATGATAATGCTGAGAACTGTATACTTTTATATGGAGGTGCTAACCAGCAGTTTACAGAAGAATATGTAGATGAAGTTATATCTGTATTTGATAAGGGAGATGTGCTTTTACTTCAGAATGAAGTTAATATGATACCTTATATTGTAGATAAAGCCTACGAGAAAGGAATGTTGATTGCACTTAATCCATCACCATTTAATGACAGTCTTAACGAAGTAGATATGTCAAAGATAGGCATATTCCTTCTTAATGAGGTTGAAGGCGGACAGATAACAGGTGTAAGCAGTCCTGATGAAATAATTGATAAGCTGTTGGAGATGTACCCTTCGGCGAAGATTGTTCTTACATTGGGAAGTGATGGCGCAGTATATGCTGACAGCAGTACAAGGGTAAGACAGCCGGTATTTAGTGTAAAGGCGGTTGATACAACAGCGGCAGGTGATACATTTACAGGATACTTTATTACAGGTATGTTAGAAGGTATGGATATAAGCGATACATTAAGAATGAGTGCCAAGGCATCATCAATAGCTGTTACAAGAAAAGGAGCAATACCATCGATACCTTATAGAAAAGAAGTAGAGGTGTAATATACAGAATAACTAAATAATAAATAATTATATAATATAAAATACAAAATACCCTGTTATGTAAGGATTAAGGATAAACGAGTTAACCTGAATTCCACATAACAGGGTATTTTATTATGAATTGTTATTGTTATAAAATCTATTTATTATATGTTGATTAATAAATCTTATAAATTGTTAAGCAAAATCTTATAAATTATTAAGCATAATTATTGCTGGTTAATCAATAACTGTTATTAATTATTGTCTGTTAAAATGTATTGTTGATTACTGATTATTGTGCTTAATAGTGTCTATAAGACCGTGCATTCTTGCATTGATTGATTCAAGAATCTTCATATTGGCATCTTCTGTATTAGTAGTCTCGGCAGCGTGTGCAGAGAGCTGTTCAGATACAGCAGATATTGTCTGTATAGAATCAACAATTACGCTGTTAGCCTGTTTGAGTTCATCAATGCTTGATGAAAGTCTTGAAACATTATCACGTACAGTATATGTATTAGTCTGAATGTTATCAAAGCTTTTAGCTGTATTCTCAGTAGAAGATTTTTCAGCATTAATTCCGTCTATCATAGTGTAGATAACTGATACAACATCTTCAATAGCTGATGACATATTATGTATAAGCTTTGTTATATTCTCAGTTGCATTACCGGTCTGTGTTGCCATTTTGGAAATCTCAGAAGCAACAACTGAGAAACCTTTTCCGGCTTCGCCAGCTCTTGCGGCTTCAATACTTGCATTTAATGCTAAGAGTTCTGTCTGGGAAGCAATTTCTTCAATCATAACAATGATAGAGTGCATCTCTGAAATGTGGTTGTTAAGGTAAGTAAGCTTATCAGCAACCATTTCCCCGTTCTTAACAGATACATCAACTGTAGTAACAAGCTGTTCAATATCTTTACTGCTCTGTGTAAGAATATCAAGGGTTTCTGCCATACTTGCAGAGATTTCATTAGCGGACATATCTACAAGCTCAACTTTTTTCTGAATTGCATCTGTCTGAGTAAGCTGGTTCTGTACGGCATTGGCTGTATCAGTTGCACCATTGGATACGTCAGACATAGTTGACTGTGTAATCTTTGAAGATTCCTGTAACTTCTCTAAATCAGCATATACCTCAGCGATACCATTCTGCATTGTAGCAGACATTTCTGATATTTCACTAAGAAGCTCATCGCTCTGCTCTTTTGATTTGGAAATATTCTTAATCTTCTGGTCTGCATTTGCCTTAGTTGTAAGAGCAAGCATACAGGCATATATACCAGTTATTAATACGACTATAAGCTGTATAGCGGCGGCATCAGTTCCAAGATAGCCCATTCCGCCAGTTCTTGCACCAATAACAATAGTGATAATACTTTCAATAACTACACCAAAATTGACAAGAAACATAAGACGGAATTCGTTATATAATGAAACCATAAATACCATAGGAAGTGCAAAGGCATACATAGCAATACTTGTTGTTGTAAATATGTTGCAGGTATAGAAAACAGCATATCCTATGGCGACTAAATGCTTTATTGCATTAGTTTCGTGGTTCTTGTTCCAGAAAATAAATTCAGCGATTACGGGTGCCATTCCGATAGCAAAGATAATAATTGCGTATGTGAATGATGTTGCACCAGTTGCCGTCTGCATAAAAACAAGAAGGCTCATAATAAGCACTTCTATTAAGTGTGATAGCATAGCTACACGATTGTTACGTTCCATTTCGGGAACTTCTCTTTTGACTTTGATAGCCATAAGTACCTCCTGATGTATTCTGTTGTTTAAGTGTCTAAAATGCTAACCCTCATTATAATATATATAATTTGATATTTCAATAATACATTTATAGTTCTTTTGACACAGATAACTTTTATATAATAATTAAATTTTTTTGCCTGATTTAATGTTATCTCTATAATATTATAACGATTGTTACATTTTCAATTTATAGGTATTATTTCTGTAAAATAATATGAAACAGCGATATTTCACCTTGAAATAATATAATAATAATTATAATATACATTTATAAAATAAGTTTGCAAAAGTTGGAGGTGTCATATGTTATTTAAAAATCCAATTATTCCGGGATACAATCCTGACCCAAGCATATGCCGTGTAGGAAGTGATTATTATATTGTGAATTCCACGTTTGAATTCTTCCCCGGAGTGCCTATATATCATAGTAAGAATTTGGTTAACTGGGAGCTTACAGGATATTGTCTGGACAGGCGTTCACAGTTAGAACTTGAGGACTGCCGTAATTCGGGCGGAATATATGCGCCAACGATACGTTATCATAAAGGTATGTTTTATATGATAACAACAAATGTTACTGATAAGGGTAATTTTGTCGTTCACACAGAAGATATTAACAGCGAATGGTCTGAGCCAGCGTGGATTGACCAGGGTGGAATTGACCCATCATTATTCTTTGATGATGATGACAAATGTTATTATTGCTCAACAGGAATAATTGACGGTGTACGTGGAATTGTCGCATTTGAGATAAATCCGCTTACAGGTGAGATATTATCTGAGAAGAAGCTTATAAGTGAGGGGTGTGGCGGACAGTGTCCGGAAGGTCCACATATTTATAAGAAGGACGATTGGTATTATCTTATGATAGCAGAGGGTGGAACGGAATATGCACATCGTGAAACAATACAGCGTTCGCATAATGTATATGGTCCATATGAGGCTTGTCCGGACAATCCTATTATATCTCATAAGGAATATAAGAAATCAGAAATTCAGGCAACAGGACACGCAGATTTATTAGAGGACGAGAACGGTAACTGGTGGCTTGTGTTTCTTGGAATAAGAAGATTCAGCCACGCTTTGCTTCATAATCTTGGAAGAGAAACATTTCTTGCACCAGTAAAGTGGGAAAATGGCTGGCCAGTTGTTGGTTATAATGGCAATGGAACAATCGAGCTTGTAATGGACGCACCACTGCCTGGACTTGATTGTGAAGAGAGTGTTGAAAATATCCGTATTGATAAAGAGTCAGGACAGCCAATTCTATACGCAGACCACAGTGTGGATATAGATTTTACAGATGAACTGCTTGATAAAAGGCTCCAATATACAAGAAATCCTGATATGTCAAAGTATATATATGATAATAAAAATGCCGTGCTTACACTTAAGGGAACAGATATAACCCTTAACACGGCTGGCAAATCGCCAACAATTGTGTCATTTAAACAGCCAGAATTTACGACAACTTTATATGCGTGTCTTGATATAGCAAAATGTAATGCAAAAAGATGTGGCGTTGCGGCGTACTACAATAACGATTATCATTATGAGATATACATAGGCAATGATGATAATGGCAGGTATATAGGATTTTATAAGCATATACACGATATGGGTGTGGAGCTTGAAAGAATTCCTGTTAATAATGAAGATATGAACTTAAATAATGAAGATATGAATTCAAATAATCAGGATATGAATTTAAAGCTTTTGATAAAAATAGATACAGACAGGGAAAAATATACATTTTCTTACGCAATAGCTGATACCGCTAATCTTGGTGCAAGGGTGGCATACAGGCAGATTGGTTCAGGACTTAATGCCGGACTTAGCACAGAAGGCACACGGACAATGACATTTACTGGTACATTGTTCTCGTTATTTGCAGAAAATGGAGATGGAGTATTTAGCACAGGAGTAAAGCTTTTAATTAATCCAGATGAGAATTATACATTATAATATAATTGCGTGAGTCTGAGGTTTTAGAGGAGTGCGAGAATTGTGTAGCAATGTAGCAATCTAAGTACATCAGTCAGGTGTAAAATATCTTTTGCCCCTGACATCATTATGTTTGTGGATTAATGTATACAGTAATGTATATAGAAATGAGGGTAATTATGGGAGATAATAATTGGTCATATTCAAAAATATATAAAGAAATTAAACCATATGATGAACATAGTATGTTTGACGTTGCGTGGCACGAGGGTATGTCAGCGGAAAATGGTCACATAGGGGTGATTACATCGTGTGCACCTTTAAATGACAGCTTTATATTCCAGAATGTTGAGTATATTATGCCGTCAGAAGAGCCAAGATATGTGCCTGTTGAAGTTGGAGGACAGCTGGATGAGGCAAGACAGTCAGTAATTAATATGGACGACACCTGGAATATACATAACAGAAAACGTACCAATATGTATTGTCATCATCCGGGACACCAGCTCAGGGTGGAATTATGCAGGAGTGCTGATATAACGGATACTAACGGATTAATATCAGAAGCTGCCCCAAAACTTCATATTACAAGAAATGCTGATATAAATATTACAGATTATGAACGATATACAGATTTTAACAGGTTTGAGATTGTTGTTAAATATAAGGCAGATGGAAGAGCTATAACTAAAAGAACATTTGCTTCATTAACTGATGATGTTGTTATCACAGAGATTACAGGCGTGAAGGATTTTAATGTTAATATTTCAATAGATGATTTTGAGGCAATGCATAAGTTCGGTGTGGACAAGAATAAACAGGCAACCTCAGAGAGAGGAATGAAGTATTCACGTTTTGTTAAAGATGACATAATTGGTGTTGTGGCACACTATCCTTCATTTGAGGGGAGTGAGCTTGCAAATGGAGGGTTTGCAGGTGCAACTAAAATTATTACAGATGGCACAATTAACATAATAGAATTGAATAAATCGGACAAGGCATACACCTGTATAGATAATGCAGAACCAATTATTCAATTGAATAAATCGGACAAGATTATCCTTATAACATATCTTGACTGGACAGATAAGCTTGGCAGGCTTGAAGATTTCCAATCAGAATGTGAGAATGGCAGTATATTTGATACAGAGCTTATTAGAAAATGTTTTGCAAAGGTAAATGATGATTTAAACACAGATGATAAAGTGTTTCTTAATAATAAAGAAATTTTCTATGATAGAGAAGTTTTTAATGGTAAAGCAAATTTCTATGATGAAGCAATCAAAGAACACAGCATTAAAAGTGCTGAAAGATACAACAGGGTATCATTACATTTGCACGATAATACTGATTGTATAGCCAATGGGTATAATAGGGTAACTAATGAGGAGCTTCTTGATAAGCAGAAAGAAGTGCCAGATATTCTTATGCCGCTTCTTGAAAGAATATACAATAATGCAAGATATGGACTTATGTCAGGGGCTGGCTATACAGCGCCAAGGCTTAATGGACCGGGTGTTGGTGAGTGGAATTTGATGTGGCGTAATGCGTATACAATGGATGCTAATGTTAATATTCAGGTATCGGGAATTAACAGCGGCGATATGTATGAAGCTGGTGTTGGATACATATGGTTCGTATTAAGGCAGCTTAAAGACTGGGAGATTAACGCAGAAAAGGTATATGGAATGAAAAATGCCCTGTTAGCACCTGTCAATACAGATGGACAGAGGGCAATGATGGTTGAGTATGATATTAATTATCCGTTCCAGTACTGGAACACAGGTGCAAGCTGGATGATACTTCCTATAGCAGAATGGGTTGACTGCTATGGTGATGTATCAATTACAACAACTGATGAAAAGATAATAAAGCAGTATAACAAAGAGGTCTTTAATGTAAAGAAGGATATTCTTATGCCACTTCTTCAAAAGACGTATAATTTCTGGGAGCAGCTCTGCACACCTGAGTACTTCACAGATATTGAGGGCAATGCAAGATATGAAAAGGGTAAGAAGCATTTGCTTGCTGGAGAAAAATATCTCATAATTCCTTCATTTTCACCAGAAAATAAGCCGCTTGGTTATAAGAGTGCGATAACTGCAAATGCGGCAATGGACATAGCTGCGGCAAAAGACATTATAGCGATGTATATTGATATGGAAAATGAATTGCAAAATGAAGGCTATGAGGAAAGAATTAAGCGTGCGAGAATACTTGAAGGACAACTTCCAGATTATAAGTATGATGACAGTGGTGCAATAAGAGAATGGGCGATGAAGGAGTATCAGGAAAATAATGCCCACAGGCATATAAGCCATCTTTATTGTGCGTGGCCGGCATATCAGACACAGCATAATGATAAGCTTGCCAACGCATGCCGTCAGGCAATATTAAACCGCAATAAAGAGAATTCCGGAAAAGATGACACAGCATCACACGGCTGGATTCATAAAGCACTTGTTGAGGCAAGACTTAAGAATTCAGAGGAAGTATATAATATATTAAATATGCTTGTACATAGTGATATATTTTATTCAACATTATTTACCGACCATAATACGAACAGGGCTAAAGGTGTCGCCTGCACGGATACATTATATGGAATAGCTGGAATTATTAATGAAATGCTTGTGTATTCGGATAAGAATACTATAGAACTGCTTCCTGCATTAAGCAGTAACATACCAGCAGGAAATGTAAGCGGACTTTTAACACGCGCTGGTGTGAGAGTTGATGATTTAAGCTGGGATATTGATAAGAGAAGTGTAAAAGCAGACTTAACTGCTTTACGGGATACAAGTTTTAATCTTGTGCTTGATAATAAGGCGTATATTGGTGAGGAAAATGGAAGTAAATGCGTTGTGGTCCAGTTGAAAAAGGGAGAAAGGTATAGCTTTATGGGTTGATAATGAAAGTTTACAATGATACTATTATATATAGTATTGAAGTGAGATAGCAAGATAGAAAGGGGCATATATATGGGGAGATTTTTGAATCCAGACAATAGTGCATTTCAGACAGCTTTGAATTCAGAAATATATATAGATAAAACAGAACTTATAAAGTATACGAATAAAGTTATTAATACCAAGCAGGCTTTTATATGTAACAGTAGACCAAGACGTTTTGGCAAATCAATTACAGCGGATATGCTTACTGCATTTTATAGCAAGGGCTGTAATTCAAAGGATATGTTTGGGTCATTGGCAATAGGTAAAGATAAAGAATTTGGTAAATATCTGAATAAATTTGATGTTATACATTTCGATGTACAGTGGTGCATAGCTCCAGCTAAAGGGGCTGATAACATAGTTTCATTTATAGAAAAAAGCGTGATAGATGAATTAAAAGAAGAATATTCAGATATTCTGCCAGATGAAATCTGTTCTCTGCCGGATGCAATGTCAAAGATTAATATGATAACAGGCAGCAGATTTATAGTTATTATAGATGAGTGGGATGTATTAATAAGAGATGAAGCTAATAATAGTGGTATACAGAAGCTGTATATTGAGTTCTTAAGCGGATTGTTTAAGGGGACAGAACCGACTAAATATATCAGTCTTGCGTATATTACAGGAATATTGCCAATTAAAAAGCTGAAAACGCAGTCAGCTCTTAATAATTTTGATGAATTTACAATGATTACCCCAAGAGCCTTTGCACCTTATATTGGTTTTACAGAAGATGAGGTATTTCAGTTGTGCGGAAAGTACAATAGAAATTATGAAGATGTTAAGCATTGGTATGATGGATATTATTTATCAGATTATCATATTTATAACCCTAAAGCTGTTGTTAATGTTATGCTTTGGGGAGATTTCCAAAGTTACTGGTCACAGACAGGAACATATGAGTCGATAGTGCCATTTATTAATATGAATTTTGATGGGTTAAGAACAGATATATTGACAATGCTGTCAGGTGATGAGGTTAAAGTTAAGACAACATCATTCCAAAATGATATGGTATCATTTAAGAATAAAGATGATGTGTTGACACTTTTGATACATTTAGGCTATCTTGCGTATAATCAGGAAAAGAATACAGCATATATTCCGAATGAAGAGATAAGAAGAGAGTTCATAGATGTAGTTGAAGAAGATAAATGGAATGAATTTGAAAAGTTTCAAAGGCAGTCGGACGATTTACTGGAAGCAACGCTGGATATGGACGAAGCAGCTGTTGCAGAGAATATTGAACAAATTCATATGGATTATGTTTCTGCAATTCAATATAATAATGAGAATTCACTCAGCAGTGTGTTAGCAATAGCATATCTTAGCTCAATGAAATATTATTTTAAACCAATAAGAGAATTGCCAACGGGACGTGGATTTGCGGATTTTGTATACATTCCAAAGAAAGAATATAGTATGGACTATCCTGTATTAGTAGTAGAATTAAAATGGAATAAAAGTGCTGATACAGCTATACAGCAGATAAAACAGAATAAATATCCAAGGGCGTTACTTCAATATTCTGGAGATATATTGCTGGTTGGCATTAATTATAATAAAAAAGAAAAGGTACACGAATGTATCATTGAAAAATATCATAAAAACAGAGAACTGCCGGAATAAGAAAAAGTATACTATATAGTGGTATATAATTCTTATGGTGAGAGTGCTATATTAAATGGTGCTGTTGCACGAAACATAATCTATACAATAACAACTTGCAGGTTTTTATATTGTATAAATATGTGGAATATGCAACAGCACCATTTTTAGAATTTATTTGAACTTGAATGTATTCTCAAGTGTCTCCCACTTAGTATCTTTCTCGCTGAAATTAAGTGGAGTTCCGTCTTCAAGCTTGTATCCAGATGGGTCAGCACTGCCTGGATATTCGCCTGTAACCTGTGGCCATTCTATGCCAATGCTTGGGTCGTTCCACGCAAGACCGCCCTCATCACCAGGATGATAGAAGTCAGTTA
This sequence comes from Lachnospira sp., assembly GCA_050874785.1. Classification (GTDB taxonomy): domain Bacteria; phylum Bacillota; class Clostridia; order Lachnospirales; family Lachnospiraceae; genus Lachnospira. Next base: position 57,630 of record JBNMLJ010000007.1, on the reverse strand, counting down.
CTTTGTAGCAGAACTCAGCTTCATCACTTAATACGAGGAAGCCGTGTGCAAAGCCTTCACTTATATAGAACTGCTTTTTGTTCTCTTCTGTAAGTTCTACGCCAAACCATTTGCCGTATGTCTTAGAACCTGCACGAAGGTCAACAGCAACATCAAATACGCTTCCCTTGATTACACGTACGAGCTTTCCCTGAGGAAATTCTTTCTGGAAATGTAAGCCACGAAGAACACCCTTAACAGAGCGTGACTGGTTATCCTGAACAAATACCATATCAATACCAGCTTCGTGCATATCATTCTGATTGTAAGTTTCCATAAAATATCCACGGTTATCGCCGTGAACAGTAGGTTCTATTATATAAAGTCCTTCAATATCGCAAGGAGTTACTTTAATCTGTCCCATAGTTATTACCTTTCTTTGATTAATCTTATCGGTTAGAATACATTTTCTCATAGTAGTTCTGATATTCGCCAGAGATGATAGTTTCCCACCATTCCTTGTTGTCAAGATACCACTGGATTGTCTTCTTTATACCATCTTCAAACTTAGTTTCTGGTAACCAGCCAAGTTCGTTGTGGATTTTAGTAGGGTCGATAGCATAACGCATATCGTGTCCCTTACGGTCGCCAACGTGAACGATAAGTGATTCTGGCTTGCCAAGTTCCTTACAGATGAGCTTAACGATGTCAATATTTCTCTTTTCATTATGTCCACCGATATTGTATACTTCGCCGACACGACCTTTGTGGATGATAAGGTCAATAGCCTTGCAGTGGTCTTCAACGTAGAGCCAGTCACGGACATTAAGACCTTCGCCATATACAGGAAGTGGCTTATCGTTAAGAGCATTTGCAATCATAAGAGGAATAAGCTTTTCTGGGAAATGGTATGGTCCATAGTTATTAGAACATCTGCTTATAGTTACAGGAAGTCCATAAGTTCTGTGGTAAGCTAATACTAAAAGGTCAGCACCAGCCTTTGATGAGCTGTATGGGCTTGATGTATGTATAGGTGTTTCCTCTGTGAAGAAAAGGTCAGGTCTGTCAAGTGGAAGGTCGCCGTATACTTCATCAGTAGATACCTGATGATAACGCTTAATTCCGTACTTTCTGCAAGCGTCCATAAGAACGGCAGTACCTTTGATGTTAGTGTCAAGGAATACTTCTGGGTTCTCAATAGAACGGTCAACGTGTGACTCAGCGGCAAAGTTTACAACCATATCTGGGTGTTCTTCTTCAAAAAGCTTGTATACAGCTTCTCTGTCAGTGATACTTTCCTTAACAAATCTGAAGTTAGGATTATCCATTACAGGAGCAAGTGTTGAGAGATTGCCTGCGTATGTAAGGCAGTCAAGACAGATAATTCTGTAATCTGGATATTTCTTTAACATATGGAAAATGAAGTTGCTTCCGATAAATCCGGCACCGCCGGTAACAATAATATTCATATATAGTCCTCGTTTCTGCACACGTACATATTGATGATAAAATGGTGTAACGTGCGCCAATACACCAAATGATAATATAATAAAAATTAGTTAAAATGTAGTTTGATATATTGAAATAAATCAAAGTGCATTTAAAGTATTTTAAAATAAGCTTTAAAGAGCAGCTAAAATATATAAGTGAGAATATATTCTAGCTATGAAGTACGTCAATATATTTTCCGTCAAGTACATCTTTTAAATACTGTCCGTACTGGTTCTTCTTTAAGACTTCATAAGTCTTAAGCACGTCCTCTTTAGTTATCCAGCCATTAAGATAAGCTATCTCTTCAAGGCAGGCTATCTTACGGTGCTGATGTGTTTCAATTGTCTTAACAAAGTTAGTAGCTTCAACAAGGCTTTCGTGAGTACCAGTGTCAAGCCAGGTAAAGCCCTGACCTAAAAGTTCTACATTGAGGTTATTGTTCTCAAGATATATACGGTTAAGGTCTGTTATTTCAAGCTCACCTCTTGCAGATGGTTTTAAATTCTTTGCATACTCTACAACCTTATTATCATAGAAGTAAAGACCTGTTACACAGTAATTGCTCTTAGGTTTAGCTGGCTTTTCTTCTATAGATATAGCCTTGCCGGCTTCGTTAAATTCTACAATACCGAATCTTTCAGGGTCATCAACGTAGTAACCAAATACTGTAGCACCTATACCGTCTTCTGCGTTCTTAACAGCATTTTTAAGACGTTCCTTAAGTCCGTTGCCAGCGAATATGTTGTCACCAAGAACCATAGCAACAGTGTCATCGCCGATGAATTCCTCACCGATAATGAAAGCCTGTGCAAGTCCGTCAGGTGATGGCTGTACGGCATAAGAAAGATTAACACCGAACTGGCTTCCGTCACCGAGAAGTTCTTTGAATCTAGGTGTATCCTGTGGAGTAGATATTATAAGAATATCACGAATTCCAGCAGTCATAAGAACTGACATAGGATAATATATCATAGGCTTATCGTATATAGGAAGAAGCTGTTTACTTGTTACCATTGTGAGTGGATAAAGGCGTGTGCCAGAACCACCAGCGAGAATAATACCTTTCATAGTCATTCCTCTTTTCTTAGTAAATTAATATTTGCTTTTTATTTTGATACATATATAATAAAAGGTGACGTAACGTCACCTTCAAGTATTTTTTGTGATACAAGAAGAAATTTTATAATTTTTTATGATTACAGTAAAGAAAAGGGGCAGTTATGCATAAAGAAGGTTACTATTCTTCTGGTGAGTTTGCAAAGAAAGCAAATGTCACAGTAAGAACTATAAGATATTATGACAAGCAGAATATTTTAAAGCCGTCACTGCTTACAGAGGATGGTGTGCGGTTCTACACGGACTCGGATTTTACGAGATTACAACAGATACTTTTGTTTAAGTATCTGGGGTTTTCGCTTGAGGATATAAGGAATATGACTATCGGTGACTCAGATTATAATATTCTTCTTAATTCGCTTAATTTGCAGTTTAAGCTTATTCAGGACAAAATAGCGCAGATGGAGCTTGTGAAGAATGCGATTGAAGACACTATAGATACATTTAAGAATAACAAATCCGTGGATTGGAGCAATATGCTTTTACTTATCCACCTTACTAATATGGAAAGTACTTTAAAGACACAGTATCTTAATGCTGGAAATATAACTGCAAGAATTAATCTTCACGCAGAATATTCAGTTAATAAGCAGGGCTGGTTTAACTGGATATATGAGCAGAGCAATATACAGACAGGCCAGCGTATTCTGGAGATAGGCTGTGGTGACGGAAGACTGTGGGTTGATAATAAGAATAATGTAAGAAAGCTTTCAGGGTTACAGGTGTTCTTAAGTGATATATCCGATGGTATGGTGAATGACGCAAGAAGAAATATAGAAGCCGAATATGCCAATGAGAGTGGGATAGAAGATACATTGCAGGGAACACAGAATATACGGGATATACAGAATACGTGGGAAATGCAGAATACAAGGGATATACAGCATATACAAGATATACAGGATAGTACTGCGCATAAGACAGGACAGCAGGTATCATTTAAGTTTAATACCTTTGATTGTGCGGATATTCCTTATAAGAATAATTATTTTGATATAGTGCTTGCTAATCACGTATTGTTTTATTGTGATAATATAGAAAATGTTCTAAAAGAAGTAAAAAGAGTGTTAAAGCCGGGAGGAGTGTTCATATGTGCAACCTATGGGGCTTTTCATATGAAAGAGATTAGTGAGCTTGTAACAGAATTTGATAAAAGAATTGTTCTTGCTGCGGATAATCTGTATGATAAATTTGGGCTGGATAACGGAAGGGATATGTTGATTAAGCATTTTAATAATGTAGATATCAGAAAATATGATGATTACCTGCTGGTTGATAAAGCAGAGCCGCTTATTGAATATATTCTTTCCTGCCACGGCAACCAGAACCAGTATCTTCTTGACAGATATTCCGACTTTAAGGCATTTATAAGAAATAAGCTTGCAAGGAAGCCTTTTAAGATTACTAAAGATGCAGGATTATTTATATGTAAAGATATATGGTAATTATATTAATAATGTGGTAAAATTATACAGCTATTGCAATTTAAGCGATTAAATATCTATTATATGGGAATGTTATTTATAACAGTATAATGATAAGCAGACTATTAAATATAGAAGAATAGAGGTATACAATGGCATTATCCAAATTATTTTTAAATGCAGGTGAAGCGTTAAGACCAGTTCTTGTAAAAGTGCTTCCGATGAAACTGCTAAGTAAGATGAAGGCGGGAATTATTAATAATGCAACAGAAAAGCTGTCGGCAGATACTATAGAAAAATATGCACCGGGACATTACAAAGAAGGCGCTAATATAATAGGCAATATAAAGGGTGACAATGGTCTGGGACAGAGCGCACGTATTATGTGCAGTCTGCTTGATGAGAATAATGAGCCGCACGTTATAAGAGATTTCTTTGTTCCACCAGGAGGTTCAAGAACCAATGATACATATGACAGCAGGCTCACAACACAGCTTCCATATGATGTCAATATAATACACGTTAATGCCAGTGAATTTATGGTAGCATATTTAAGCCTTGGTAAAGACGTATGGGATTACAGATATAACATAGGTTACTGGGCGTGGGAATTGGAGACATTTCCAGAGGAATGGCTTCCGGCATTTAAGCTTGTCGATGAAGTGTGGACACCATCGGATTTTGTTACTAATACACTTAAGAAATATACCGACAAGCCTGTGGTTACGGTTCCACATTGTATAGAACCTGTTGCAAGTGCACAGTATGGCAGGAAGCATTTTAATCTTCCAGAAGACAAGTTCCTGTTTTTAATAATGTTTAATAGTGGAAGTGTTATGGAAAGAAAGAATCCATTGGCAGCTATTAAAGCATTTAAGCAGGCATTCCTGAAAGATGAAGCAACTAAGAACAAGTATAAGGATGTAGGTCTTGTAATTAAGATAAGTGAGTCAGAGCTTTCAGCAGACGATGAGAAGATTATAAGCTCTATTGTAGATAAAGAAGATAATATTTACTTTATGTGTGGACAGATTAATAAGACAGAAGTTAATTCTCTTCTTAAAGACGTAGATGTATATGTATCACTTCACCGCTCAGAGGGCTTCGGGCTTGTAATGGCGGAGGCTATGTATCTTGGAACACCGGTTATAGCAACGGCGTGGTCGGGTAATACAGAGTTTATGAATGATCATACGGCGTGTATGGTTGGATACGATATGATAGAACTTGATAAGGACTATGATGTATTTAAGAAGGGCAATGTGTGGGCAGATGCACACATTGATGAAGCTGCTGATTATATGGTAAGGCTCTATGAAGACAAAGAGTATTACAATACCAAGGTAGTTAATGGACAGGCATATGCCAGAGAACATCTTGCATACAAACGTTCAGCGGATATTGTGAGTGAGCGTTTAAGACAGATTCATTCAAAGTCTTAAGGGTTTTAAACTATTCGTTTGACAAAGAAAATGATTGTTATTATAATATGCAGGATTTAGATATAGAGGAGAAATTTCTGATGCAACATATTAAAGAATTATATGAATATAGGGAAATGATTATAAGTCTTGTAAGAAAAGACTTAAGAGGAAGATATAAGGGTTCGGTTCTTGGATTTCTTTGGACATTTGTCAACCCTTTATTACAGCTTATTGTGTATACAATTGTGTTCTCAATAATAATGAGGGCAAGCTATGAACAGTATTATCTGTTTCTTTTCGTGGCACTTGTGCCTTGGATGTTCTTTTCATCAAGTGTAACTGACGGTGCGGCAAGTATATTAAAAGAGAAGGATATGGTTAAAAAGATATACTTCCCAAGAGAGGTTCTTCCAATATCAACAGTTACAAGTGCATTTGTTAATATGATACTTACATTTGTTGTTGTATTTATAGTTGTTATTGTATCAGGAAGAGGTATTAATCCACTTGCATTATTATGTCTTCCTGTTGTTATGGTTGTAGAGTATGTACTATGTCTTGGTATTGCACTTATAGTATCATCACTTACAGTATATCTCAGGGATTTACAGTATATTCTTGGAATATTTGTTATGGCACTCCAGTATATGACACCGGTAATGTATGGCGTTGATATGGTAGAGAATTCTGGTGCTGGTGACTGGCTTATTTTAATATTTAACTTAAATCCTATGACACCTATTATTAAAATATACAGACAGATTATTTATTATGGACAAGTTCCAGAACTTGGTTCGCTGGCTCTTGCATTAATAATAGGTATTGTATTTATAGTTGTCGGAGAAGTTCTGTTTAAGAAGCTTCAGAGAGGTTTTGCAGAAGAATTCTAATTAGAATAGTATAGACAATTAGATATATAAGCAGAAATGAGGATTATGATGGATAAAGATAATGCAATTGAAGTAAAAAATATAACTAAAGATTTTAAAGTGTATTATGATAAAGGAAGCGAACTTAAGGAAAAAATGCTTTTCTGGAAGCGCAACAGATATGAGAAAAGACATGTTCTTAATGGTATAAGCTTTAATGTTAAGAGAGGTGAGGCTATAGGTTTAGTAGGTAAGAATGGCTGTGGTAAAAGTACAACACTTAAAATGCTTACTAAGATTATATACCCTGACTCAGGAACAATTGAGATGTGTGGAAGAGTATCAAGCCTTATAGAGCTTGGAGCAGGTTTTCACCCGGATATGAGCGGAAGAGAAAATATATATACTAATGCTTCTATATTCGGACTTACCAAGAAAGAGATAGATGCAAGACTTGATGATATTATAGCATTTTCAGAACTTGAAGATTTCATAGATAATCCAGTAAGAACTTATTCTTCAGGAATGTATATGCGACTTGCTTTTGCAGTTGCTATCAATGTAGATGCTGATATTCTTCTTATTGATGAAATCCTTGCCGTTGGTGATGCTAACTATCAGGCAAAATGTTTCAATAAGCTAAGAGAGATTAAGGCAGAGGGAACAACTATCGTTATTGTATCACATTCATTAGGCCAGATTGAGCAGATATGTGACCGTTCTATATGGATAAAAAATGGTCTTATAGAAGCGGAAGGAACTCCAAAGGATGTCCATCTTAAATATCTTGACTATATGAATCAGGAGAGAATGGAACAGGCTGAGAAAGAGCAGCTACGTCAGGCAAAGCTTGAACGTGAGCAGATGGAGAAGAAGAAAGAAGAAGAACGTATTAAGAAAGAACGTGCGAAGGTTAATTCAAGATACGGAAGCGAAGACGCAAGATTTACAGATATTCATATGTATAATGCGGCTGGCGAGGAGAGCAGAATATTCAAGACAGGAGAGAAAGTTATACTTGACCTTGGTTATCACGTTGATAATAAAGTTACGGATGCAGTATTTGGCTTTGGTATATTCAGAAATGACGCTCTCTGGTGCTATGGTACTAATACAAGAATAGACAGAATAGAGAATTTTGACATTGATAAAGACGGAAGATATAAGGTAGAACTTGAAGATCTTAATCTTATACCAGGTAATTACTGGGTAGATATAACTATTGAATATGGAGAGGGCATACCTGTTGATTATTACAAGCAGGCTCTTAAGTTCGAGGTTGTATCTAATATAACAGATGTTGGTGTTACAAGAATTCCACATAAGTGGGAATTACACATTTAAGATGAGGAGATAGGAAGAATTATGAAAAAGGCAGCGCCATGGATAAGAGTGGCTGGATTTATAGTTGGGCTTGTTGTACTGGTGGCAATATGCGATTATGCATTTGCACAGACAGGATATGTAAGATATGTGCTTACATATTTCCAGAATTCAGATGAGGATATAGATACACTTGTATTAGGTGCATCGCACGCAAGAAGTGCAATTGACCCACAGAAGATAGATGATGTTAACGGCACGAATTCATTCAGTCTTGCAATACCGGGTGAGATGGTAAAGGATTCTTATTATGTGTTACAGGAAGCGTGCCGCAGTAAGAAGATTAAGACACTTATATTTGATGTGGATTACCAGTACTGGATGGAACCTCAGGCAGAAGGATATTTTCAGGAACCATTCATATACAACCAGCTTAGCTGGTCATCACCAGTAAAGTGGAAGTATATGGCAGAGAATATGCTTAATCTTGATGTTAGAAATGCCTTTACCAAGAGAAATGTATATCTTTGCACACCATCATCAGTAAAGGCTAATATTTCACAGAAGCGTTCACAGGAATATAAGGACGCAGACATTTATTCAATAGAAGTACCAGATGCCAATGGTCCATATATTGGAAAGGGATTTTTCTATCGTGAAGTAAGTGGACTTGAACCTGGTGGAGATGCTTATGTTGACGGCTGGGTAGGAAGAGAGAATGATGGTCTTTCAGAGGTGGCAGTAACCAAGTTCAAGCAGATAAAGAAGTTCTGCGATGATAATGGCATAGAACTTATATGTGTTACATCACCAATAACACCAAGTGTTATGGAAAAGCTCGGAATGGGAACAGTTAATGATGTACTTTCGCAGTTCTTTGAAGAACAGAATGTACCTTATTATAATTTTAACAAAGCCAGATTATCAGTTCTTGACAGAAGTGACCTTGATTATGGAGATAAAGAAGGCCATATGGGTGGAGAACTTGCAGAGAAATACTCAGAAGTATTGGCAGAAGTGTTAAAAGGACATTTTAATGGAACATTAGATGAAACAAAGTATTTTTATAATACTTTTGATGAGATGTATAAAGAGATGGAGGAACAATAAATGTCATTCACAACAGTAGCCTTTTTTGTATTTTTATTAGTTGGAATAGTTGTTTATTATGTTCTTCCTAAGAATGTACAGTGGATATGGCTTCTTATATTAAGTTATATTTATTATTTTACATTTAGTATTAAAGCTTCGTTATTTATGGTATTTGCAACTGTAACTATATATTTCGGAGGCATTTGGCTTGAGAATATACAGAATACAGGTGATAGATATTTAAAAGATAATAAAGAAACAATTACAAGAGAAGATAAGAAGGCTTATAAAGAAAGCCTTAGAAGAAAGAAGAGATGGGTGTTATTCTTTATACTTCTTCTGGATTTTGGAATGTTAGCAGTTGTAAAATATAGTGATTTTGCAATAGAGAATATTAATTCTGTACTTGGACTTATGGGTAAAGAGCCGATAGGACTTCTTAAAATGGGACTTCCACTTGGAATATCGTTCTTTACATTCCAGTCTGTATCATATGCAATTGATGTATATCAGGGCAAATATGAGTGTGAGAAGAACATATTTAAAATGGGATTATTCGTATCTTTTTTTCCACAGCTTTTACAGGGTCCAATTGGAAGATATGACAGATTAGGAAAACAGCTTTACAGTGGACACAGCTTTAATTTAAAGAATGTAGAATTCGGACTTCAAAGAATCGGCTGGGGACTTTTTAAGAAGGTCGTTATTGCAGACAGAGCGGCAGTGCTTGTTCTTAATGTATTTAATAATTATGAGGCATACAGCGGATTTCATTATATTATGGCAGTGCTTATGTACTCAGTAGATTTATATATGGATTTCTCTGGTGGAATTGATATAGTTATCGGTGCTGCGCAGATGTTTGGAATTACAATGGATGAGAATTTCAGACAGCCATATTTCTCTAAGTCAATAGGTGAATTCTGGAGAAGATGGCATATTACACTTGGTACCTGGATGAAGGATTACATATTCTATCCAATGTCACTTTCCAAGAAGATGAATAAGTTCGGAAAGTGGGGAAAGAAGCACTTTGGGAATACATTTGGAAGAACACTTCCTATATGTTTTGCTAATATAGTAATATTCTTTGTCGTAGGTATATGGCACGGAGCAGCCTGGAAATATATTGCATATGGACTTTACAACGGTTTTATTATTGCAATAAGTAATCTTTTAGAGCCTGTATACAAGAAGCTTCTTGCAAAGTTCCATATTAATGCAACAAGCAGGGGCTGGACTTTATGGCAGATTATAAGAACATTTATACTTGTTAATATAGGCTGGTACTTTGATATGGCTGAAAGTGTAAGTCAGGCTTTATGTATGATAAGATGGTCAATTCAGGGATTAAGCCTTTCACAGTTTAACAGCTCACTATTAGACCTTGGAATAGAAGCAAGGGATTATATAATTATAATTGCTGGATGTATTGTAGTATTTATTATAAGTGTACTTAAAGAAAAAGGAATAGCTATAAGAGAGAGCATAGCAGCTAAGCCATTAGCAGTAAGATGGGTTGCTTATTATGCATTGATAGCTGTTATATTAATATTTGGATATATAGGCGCAACACAGGGCTTTATATATGCTAATTTCTAGCTTGTAAATGAAGTGGTGTATCAGATACACAGAAATGAGGAGTATATGTCAGAACAGATTAATGTAGAATCAATTATGAAAGAGATTAAGAAAGAGATTGAAGTTAAGGGTTATACTAATGACTTATTAAGCTTTGATGATGTTATTGTTGATGTTGGTTCAATGAATGTTAATAAGTTTGATAAAGTAAAATTCAATGAGGATATATACGTTGCTAACCACGAATGGGAAGTTAATCCATACAGACCATTACAGGGTGGTAAAGTAACAGTATTCTTTAAAAAGGCAATAAGAAAGCTTGTATATTTCTTTGTAGAACCTATTGTTATGGCTCAGGACGGATTTAATGCTTCAATTGTCCGTATGATGAACCAGATGAACTGTTATATAGAAGAAAAAGATAAAGAGATAGCTGAACTTAAGAAAGAGATAGAAGAATTAAAGGGCGGAAAGTAATATGCGTATTTTTCAGTTATTATCTACTATTGCTTATGGTGATGCTGTTAGTAATGATACAGCAGCTATGGAAAAGGCAATCAAGCAGATGGGATATCAGACAAGAATATATGCCGAAAGCATAGTGCCACCACTTGATAAAAAGACAGCACTTCCAGTTGAAGAATTAAAAGATGTGTCCAATGATGATATTATAATATTTCATATGTCAACAGGAAGCCGCCTGAATTTTGATGTGGCTAAGTATCCTTGCCGTAAAATTGTAGTGTATCATAACATAACACCACCAGAATACTTCAAGAATAATGATGAAAGATTCAGTGATATATGTGAGTATGGTCTTAAAGGTGCAAAGTCATTAGCAGATAAGGTTGATTATTGTCTTGCAGTTTCAGAGTTTAATAAGAAGGATCTGCTTGATATGGGTTATAAATGTCCTATTGATGTACTTCCAATTATTATACCAATGTCTGATTATGATAAAGCACCAGACAAATCAGTTGTAAAGAAATATTCTGATGACTGTGTAAATATATTGTTTACAGGACGTATTGCGCCTAATAAGAAACAGGAAAATCTTATATCAGCATTTTATTATTACAACAGGCTGTATAATAAGAAGTCACGTCTTATACTAGCTGGTTCATTCAGATATGATGATCCATATTATATAAGGCTAACAGAATATACTAAGAAGCTTGGTATGGGTGGAACAGTTATATTTACAGGACATATAAAGTTTGACCAGATACTTGCCTATTATAAGACAGCAGATGTATTTCTTTGCATGAGTGAGCACGAAGGCTTCTGTGTTCCACTTGTTGAAGCAATGAAGTTCAAGGTTCCAATAATTGCTTATGGCAAGGCTGCTGTGCCTGAAACCATGAACCATAAGGGTATGATATTAGATGATAATAATCCACAGTATGTGGCTGCCTGTATTGACAAGATGGTTAAGGATAAGAAGTTAAGGGATTATGTTATAGAAGAACAAAATGAAAGACTTGAATATTATAGCTATGATAATATATCTGCAATGTTCAAGGAGTATTTGTCAAAGTTTATTGATAAGAAGGATTGAGCATTATGAAGAAAATTGGATTTGTAGTTCCATGGTATCATAAAGATATACGAGGGGGAGCAGAACAGGAATTAAGAGGAATTGTTACCCACTTGAAAGCTAATAATGTTGATTTAGAGATAATAACAACCTGTGTAAAAGAGTTTACTGCTGACTGGACTGAGAATTATTTCAAGGAAGGCGTAGAGGTAGTTGACGGAATTCCAATAAGAAGATTCAAAGTAAGAAAAGGAAATATGAAAGAGTTTCATAGAATTAATGCCAAAGTTATGCAGGGAAAGACAATATCCTATGATGAAGAAGATATATTCTTAAGGGAAATGGTCAATAGTCCTGATATGTATGATTATCTCAGGGAACATAGTGAGGAATATCATAGATATGTGTTTATTCCATATATGTTTGGTACAACTTATTATGGAATACTGGCGTGCCCATTTAAGTCAATTCTTATTCCATGCCTGCACGATGAAGCATACGCATATTTCAGGCATTATAGAGAGACATTCAGGGATTTAAGGGGAATTATATTCCACGCAAGACCGGAGATGGAACTTGCCAATAAAGTGCTTGATTTAAGAAATGTTAATCAGGTGCTTTTAGGAGAAGGCGTAGAAACAGATTTTGAATATAATGCTGACAGGTTCAGAAAGAAATATAATATTAATGAACCATATATAATATATGCAGGACGTAAAGACGAAGCCAAGAATATATATACACTTATAAAATATTTTGGCGAATTCACAAGAAGAAATCCAGATAAGAACTTAAAGCTTGTCTTGATAGGCGGAGGAGATGTTAATATTCCAGATGATATTAAAGATAATGTAGTTGACCTGGGATTTCTTGATATACAGGATAAATATGATGCCTGTGCAGGTTCGGTATGCCTTTGCCAGCCATCAAAGAATGAAAGCTTCTCTATTGTAATAATGGAAAGCTGGCTGTGTGAAAGACCAGTTCTTGTTAATGCGGCTTGCAATGTAACAGCTAATTTTGCCAAAGAGTCTAATTCAGGATTATATTTTAATGATTATTTTGAATTTGAAGGCTGTGTTAATTATTATATGGACAATCCTGCAATTGCTGAGACTATGGGTAAGACAGGACGACAGTTTGTATTAGATAATTTCAAATGGGATGTAATTGTTAAGAGATTTCTTGATTTTTTTGAAAGTTAGAAACGGAGATAAATATGAAAAAGATAGCTATTATAAATCAAAGATACGGATTAGAGGTTAATGGCGGGTCTGAACTTTATTCAAGACAGATTGCTGAAAGACTTAAGGCTAAGTATGAGGTAGAAGTTCTTACTTCCTGTGCTGTTGAATATGTTAAATGGCAGAACTATTACAAGGAAGGCGTTGAGGATATTAATGGTGTAACTGTAAGACGATTTAAGACAGTACACGAAAGAATTCCTAAGATATTCTCAGCACTTGATTCAGAAATGCTTTCTAATCCTGATGCTGGCGAAGAATTATCAGACAGATGGATAGAGCATATGGGACCATATTGCCCAGAGCTTGTAGAATATGTTGATGAACATCAGGACGAATATGAGGCAATTATTGTTGTAACTTATCTTTACTATACAGCAGTTAAGAGCATTGTTAGAATTAAGAATAAGGCAATATTTATTCCTACAGCACATCAGGAACCATTTATACATTTTGATATGTATAAAAAGGTATTCGGGGCTGCTGATGCGTTCGTATTCCTTACAGACGAGGAAAAGGATCTGGTACATTCAATATTCCATAACGAAGATGTTCCATACGAAGTATGCGGTGTTGGTGTAGATGTTCCAGCAACTGTTGATGCTGACAGATTTAAGAAGAAATATAACCTTGATAATTACGTTATATATGTAGGACGTATTGATGAAGGTAAGGATTGTCCAAGACTTTTTAATTACTTTATGGAATATAAGAAACGTAATAAGAATAACCTTAAGCTTGTACTTATGGGCAAGGCGGTATGTGATATACCTAAGCACCCTGATATTATAAGTCTTGGTTTTGTTACTGATGAGGATAAATTTGATGGAATAAGCGGTGCTAAGGCACTTATACTTCCATCTAAATTTGAGAGCCTTTCAATCTCAGTATTAGAGGCTATGACATTATCAAAGCCAGTTATCGTTAATGGTATATGTGATGTGTTAAAGGGACACTGTATTAAGAGTAACGGCGGTCTTTACTACAAGAATTTCTTTGAATTCGAGGGCTGTGTTAATTACCTGCTTGAACATCCTGACGTATATGAGATTATGTGCAGGAATGCACGAAAGTATGTTGAGGATTACTTCCAGTGGGAAGATATTATGAAGAAGTTTGATGACATAATTAAGCTTGTGGGAGAGAAGAATGAAGCAGAAAATAAGTAATCATATGAAGAATAACTGGCAGGAATATGCAAGTGTTATACTTATGCTGTTTATTATAACAGTGGCAATGATTTATAAGTTTAATCTATTTAATTTTGATATAACATATCCAATAGCATATTCAGGCGGAGATGACCTTAGTATGCTTGTAGATGCCAAGATGTTCTCAGAACAGAGCTGGATTATGACAACGGACAGGCTGGGTGCGCCAAATGGGACACAGATGTATGATTTCTCAGCTAACTATCTGCATAATGCTGGAATGGTTATAATGAAGATATTTGTATTCCTTGCTGGTGGTAATGCTGTTGTAGGATTTAATCTTACATATTTAAGCATATTTATATTTGCAGGAATTGTGTCATATATTGTAATGAGACAGATTGGAATTAACTGCTGGATTTCAGCATTGACATCAGCAGTATATGGAATGTCACCATTTATGCTTGCAAGAGGTGTGGGACATATGGTGCTTGCAGAGGCTTATTTTGTGCCTTTATCATTCCTTTTATGTTTCTATATTCTTGAAAGAGAAGAAGTGTTTAAGTTTGATAAGCAGTTCTTTAAAAGACCAATCAATTATGTTGTGATTGTCATGGCATTGCTTATTGCTAATAACGGAATAGGTTATTATCCATATTTCACCTGCTTTATACTTCTTGTAACAGGTGTATGCAAGTGGTTAAAGAATAAGAAGCCGGAAGGGTTTGTCAGAGCACTTTCAATATGTGCAGTTATTGCAGTATTTTTCATTCTTTGTATGGTGCCAGCCAAGATATATAATTTACAGCATGGTGCTAACCAGGATGCTGTATCAAGAGCTGGATTTATTGAAACAGAGATGTATGGCTTGAAGCTTATTATGCTTTTTATGCCTAGAAATGCACATGGTATAGGCATAATACAGAGGGCTATTGATATGTATGACAGCAGTACTACATATCTTAATGAAAATGTTACAGAGTACCTTGGAATTATTGCAATCATTGGTTTCTTCATACTTATGTTCACTCTGTTTATGAACAGAGACAGTGCATTAAAGAAGAGATTAGGAGCACTTTCTGAGATTAATATTATGCTTGTGCTTCTTGGTACAACAAGTGGACTTGGAACTATGATAGCATTTCTTATCACAGATAAGATAAGAGGATACAACAGAATTTCAATATTTATTGAATATGTATGTATATTGGCGGTGGCTCTGCTTATGGGTGCTATTGTTGACAAGCTCAAATCTGATAAACGCACAGCTTCAATTATAGTCACAGCAGTGACAGGACTTGTATGTGTGTTTAGTATATGGGAAGGCTGTGGTGGTAAGACACCAACAGAAACTTATGAGGCAATACAGACTGAATATGATAGTGATGATAAGCTTGTGTCTTACATTGAAAGTTCAGTTGATGAAGGATCTATGATTTACCAGCTTCCATATCATATATATCCAGAAGGAGGAGCGGAGAATGATATGTGGGATTATCATCTTTTTGTTGGTTATCTTCATTCAGACACACTTAAATGGAGCTATGGTTCTGTTAAGGGAAGAGAAGGCGATAGCTGGAATGAGGAAATTGGAAGCCTGAAAGCTGATGATATGGTTAAGGCTTTAAAGGAAGCTGGCTTTGCTGGAATATATATTGACAGAAGAGCGTACCTTGCAGAAGAGATAGAACAGTTAGAAAGTGATTTGACAGAAGCAACAGGAACCAAGCCGGTTATAAGTGATAATGGCTGTCTTAGCTTCTATAAGTTTTAGAGGATACAGTTTTGGATAGAATTAAAAAATGGTTTAGTGATGATAATAGTAAAGCAATGCTTTATATTGTTCATATGCTAATGCTTGTATTTTATATTTTATTTTTCTATGTAATAAGCGAGAGCAGTTATACGGCAGATGATCTGCTTAACTCTAACGCTCTCGCCCTCAAACACATAGGAAAAGAAAGTGTATGGCAGCAGACGGTAAGAATTGGGAAGGAATGGATGGAAGCAGGACGTTTCTTCCCATTTTCTGATTATGTTTATTTCCTGTTTTATTATGTTCCGTCAAGATTAGCATATAAAATTCTGATAATGATATCGGTGTATGTTAATAGTATTTTATTTGGAAAATGTGTTCAGAAAATATCTAAGTCTTATGCTCTTGGATTTCTTATGATGTTCTCATTTCCAATGTGCATACAGCTTACAGGTGAATTCAACAGTGCATTATATGCCTTTCATATGCTTATGCAGATGGTATTTTTGTGGACACTGCTTTCACTTCTGCTTGTAATGAAATATATTGATTACAGGGATAATAATAAAAAAGCGGCAGTTATATGTCTTATTGTAAGCGGGATAGCATTATTTGCGGCATTGTGTACATATGAAGTTGCATTTGTTACAGTTGTATTTATAGGTCTTGGAGTATGGGCATATACATCGGATTTCAAATATACGCTTAAAGTACTTATACCAGATTTTATAGCTTATGCAATAGCCTGTGTTATTAATCTTATATTAAGAATGAGGGTTAGTGATGTAGGATATACAGGAATAAGCATTAATCTTGATATGAAGGCAATTGTTACTGCATTTGCAAAGCAGAGCTTAAGCGTGCTTCCATTGAACAGATTTATGTATAAGACATATAGGTTTGGTATGCCTTATACTGTAGATGAGCTTCTGTCTAATATAAGATTTACAGATATAATTATGATTATTGTATACATAATAATATTCGTCCTGCTGGTACGAATGATTAGAAGCAGACTTGATAAATGCTGTAATTATGTGTACCTCATTATTGGTGGAATAAGCCTTATGATTCTTCCAGCACTTCTTATATCTATAACTATTAGATATCAGGAAAACCTTGATTGGGGAATTAACCATTTATCTGCTTATATTCAAAGCTTTGGACTGGCACTTGTTGTGGCCTGCTTGCTGTCACTTATAATGAAGCATACCAATAAAGCAGTGTGTATAATAATATCGTTAATTCTTATATGCTTTAATTCGGTTATACTCGTAGCGCAGGAAGCAGAAGCAAGAGCATTTAATAACCTTATAAGCTGGGATTTCAGATATGCAGTTGAGAATATGGAGGCTGCTGCTGACAGTGGAGTGTTTGATGAGGTAGAGTCACGCGATTTAATATATGGAATATCAGATTATTATTATGACAATGCAGAGAGTAATATGTTTTACAGCAAATATGCGAAAAAGGATATGCCTGTAAAGATGAAGACGGATTTTGAGGCAGATATGAATATGTCTAATCTTAATGTCATAGATAATAATATATATCTGATTAACAGCCTTTCCGAGCCAGAAGATTCATATGTGTACGTGGCTCACGTCTGCGAAGCAGAGGATATAAGAGATATAATTTTGGGTGACACAGAAAGTCCGGTAGAATTATATATTGACAGTATACGAATATTTACAAAGTATAAGAATGATTTTATAATAAAATATTATACAGATGATGCTGACTGGGAAATAAAGCTGTCAGACGATAATATATTAAAAGCGGCTGAAAATGGTTCATTATATGAAATTACAGGTGTTAAAATACCATTGTCATCAATGACTATAGAATGATTATAGAATTAATACAATAATTATAAAAAAATTAATAGAATGGAGATTAGAATATGAGAATACGTTTAGCTGATTATGTTGCAGATTTTCTTGTAAGCCACGGTGTTACAGATGTGTTTTCTGTAGTAGGTGGAGGGGCTATGCACCTTAATGATGCGCTCGGACACAATGAAGGGCTTAAGGTAACTTATAATCATCACGAACAGGCTTGTGCTATGGCGGCTGAAAGCTATGCAAGAATTGATAACAGAATTGCAGCAGTATGTGTTACAACTGGTCCGGGTGGAACTAATGCACTTACAGGTGTAGTTGGCGGCTGGCTTGATTCTATACCGATGTTTATAATAAGCGGACAGGTAAGATATGATACAACAGCAAGATATGCCCTTTCGTATACAGAAACTCCATTAAGAGCTATGGGGGACCAGGAATATGATATAGTAAAGTCAGTATCTAATATGACTAAATACGCAACTATGATTGAAGACCCTAAGGATATCAGATATGCGCTTGAAAAGGCATGGCACCTTGCTACAACAGGAAGACCAGGTCCTGTATGGATAGATATTCCGGTTAATTATCAGGGTGGATATATTGAAACAGATGAATTAAGGGGTTATGACCCAGAGGAAGATGATAAGTTACTTCCACCACCTGTTGAGGATAGTGTAGTTAAGACTGTTCTTGAAAAGATTAAGAATGCGAAAAGACCAGTATTTCACGCAGGTTATGGAATAAGGCTTTCAGGTGCATATGATGTGTTCCGTTCAGTTGCCAAGAAGCTTAACATTCCTATTGTGACATATTGGAATGCAGTTGACCTTATTGAAGATGATAATCCTCTTTATTGTGGAAGAGCTGGTAATATGGGTGACAGACCAGGTAACTGGGCTATACAGAATTCTGACCTTATATTGGCAGTAGGAACAAGAATATCAATCCGCCAGACAGGATATAACTGGAAGACCTGGGCGAGAGCCGCAGAAGTAATAATGGTAGATATAGATAAAGCTGAGTTAAAGAAGCCAACTATCCACGTTGAAATGCCTGTATGGGCAGATGCAAAGGATTTCCTTACAAAGCTTGATAAATATGCTGCTGACATAGCACCAGTATTCAGAGGAGATGAGTGGTGTAGTACAACATTGAAGTGGAAAAAGGAATATCCTGTTGTACAGCCAAAGCAGTGGGAGGAAAATGGAAGCACAGCAAATGTATACGCATTTGTTAAATACTTAAGCAGCCAGCTTCCAGAGAACAGCCTTACAGCAGTGTCTAATGGTGCGTGCTGTGTTGTCGGTAATCAGACTTATGTTATTAAAAAGGGCAGCAGAATG
This sequence comes from Lachnospira sp., assembly GCA_050874785.1. Classification (GTDB taxonomy): domain Bacteria; phylum Bacillota; class Clostridia; order Lachnospirales; family Lachnospiraceae; genus Lachnospira. Next base: position 38,456 of record JBNMLJ010000007.1, on the reverse strand, counting down.
GCTAACAACAGTGCTATTGCCAGTATGGGATACGGACTTCCGGCAGCTATCGGTACTTGTATCGGTGGTGGCAGAAGAACTACTATATGTCTTGAGGGTGACGGCAGTATTATGATGAATTTGCAGGAACTCCAGACAATAATTACTAATAAGCTTCCGATTAAAATATTCCTTATTAATAACAATGGTTACCATTCAATAAGACTTACACAGAATAATCTGTTCAAAGAGCATTGCAAAATAGGAATAGGTCCTGAGTCGGGAGATTTATCTTTCCCTGAATTCAAGAAGATTGCAGAAGCATTTGGCTATGATTATTACAGTGCTTCATCTAATAAAGAGATGATGGAAACGGTTGATAAGGTATTAGAGGCAGACGGTCCTGTATTCTGTGAAATATTTACAGATACCAAGCAGGTATGGGAGCCAAAGAGCAGTACTAAGAGATTAGAGGACGGAACACTTGTAAGTCCTCCACTTGAGGATTTAGCTCCATTTCTTCCACGAGAAGAACTTAAAGATATTATGTTTATACCATTATTAGATGAAGAATAAATCAGACAGTAAGATTATGGACATAAAATAACTGTTTGGAATAATCGGTAATAAAGAATTAATAATAGAGAGTTAATAAGAATGAATAGTGAGAATAATTTAATAAGAAAAATATTCAGCATAGGCATAGCGTATCTTGTTGCACTGGCTGATATTGAGCTGTATGTATACAAGATAGAGAGCAACCCTGCATACAGCGGAAAGATTACATCTAATATAATTCCATATGCGGTATTTCTTTTTGTGTTCTGTCTGCTGGTATGTATTATTATGAACATTCCGGTGGTACAGAACAGATTGAAGTTATCAGACAGTGATAACAAAGTGTACAGTGTTATAGCAGCTCTTGTTATATTAGTTGTATTCGGCATACTTATAGGCTGTTATCTTAACGAGGTCAATCTGTTTGACGGGCCAACAGCAGATAATTACCTGTATCACGCTAATGAAAAGATTACGGTGATTGCACTGACAGCTATATTTATAATAACACTTGCTGTTATTAAGAAAGAAAATACTGTAGAACAGCCGGCTAAGAATAAGGTATATCTGTATTTATTTGCGGTAGCAGCAGGGCTTATATATGCTTATTCATTTTATCTGCCAAATGTGTATTCGACAGATTATAACGTATATCATTTTGATGCATATTTTAATACAGTGTATTCAGCAGTTAATGGCGTTGCAAGAAGCAGTCTTAATTCAGGCGTGTATGGATATTATGCACTTATATTAGCCCCGATATTAAAGATTATTGGTGGCGGTATCAATACATTTATGATACTTATGGCAGCTCTGTCGGCACTTTCGTATATGGCAGCAGCCTATGTAATAATTGAACTTGTAAGTAACAATGCAGTCAGAATAATGGCGATAACTGCACTTATTGTTGTCAATTGTTCACTGCATACAGGTGTTTACTTCCAGCTTGCACCACATAGAACATTATTTGCAGGCATAATACTTGCTTATTTATTCTTTGGTGTTAAGAGAAAATATTGTTATAAACCTGTATATATAATTATTAATGTGTGTCTGCTTATGATTTCAGTAATATGGAACTTTGAAACAGGTATTGTATACACTATAGCAGTAGCGGCATATTATATTATTGATATTGTCAAAAAATATAATTTCAAGCAGGCAGGCTTGTATACAAACGCATTGATTGTTATATTGGCACTTATAGGAACAATAGCAGGAGCGTGGGTTATCACAGGATTTATCAATGTGCTTATGGGCGGAAGTTTTATAAGCATTAAGCAGTTCATATTCCCGCTTATGAATTCAGACTATTTTGATTATCTTAGATATGAATACCAGAAGGGCATCGTTGCGTGGCTTATAACAGCATTCTTCGGACTGTTTTTTATAGGAAATGTATTCTTTAATTCTAATCTTAATACAGGTGATAAGAATACTGACGACAGCAGATATGATGCATTTATGGCGGTTGTTGCAGTTATGGCACTTGGACAGATGACATATTATATTAACCGTACAGCGTATGGTAATCTTACAATTGTCCATTTTACAACAGTGATTATGATTGCAGTATTTGCTGATTACTGTATAAAGCATTACCAGAAGACCAAGACAAAGTATCTATCAATACTTTTAAAAGGCTTTGCGGCATTGTCAGCAGGAATACTTCTTGCTATGTGTGCGGCAGGAGTATATAACTACTCATATGTTGAGAGCGGTAATGAACTGTCAGATATGAGAAATACAGATGTATATAATAGTGAGATACAGCGCATAGCAGATGTATGTGCTAAAGACACTAAGGCGATAGGATTTTCAATTCCTATGGTATATTATGAACTTGGCTGGGATAGTGGATATTATCTTATAGACTTTGCAGATTTAGATGTATATCCTCAGTCATTGGAATATTTACAGAATGAGCTTGATAACATTGATGAGCCGATAATTATGGATTATAATGCACATTATACTTTAACTGATAAAGGTGTTAATCTTGATAAATTCTATGAACGATTTGAGTTATCAGAAGAATTTACAGTAGGCTCAGCAGTGCTTGAATACTGGGTTCCAGTTAATTAATAATTAATATAGAGGTTAAATTATTAATTGATTTCGTACTGTTAATATATTTGAGTAAGCTTATAAATTATAATAACTATAAAATACCCCTTATATATCGGGTGTATAACCATAAGATAGAAAATCTTACTGGCTGTATTTCCAATATATAAGGGGGTTTTTATTGATATAAATTTATTCTGGCTTATTTTCTGTTAATATGCACATTCTTTAATGTCAGGCTGTAGCCGTCTTTTTTGAAGCATTTAATTATTAAATCAGAAGTACCATTTACTTCAATATTATTAATTGTAGTTTCACTATCTGTTGTGGCAGAAGCTTTGGCAATAACGCTGTCATCAGCAAGGTTACATACTTCAAAATAAGTATCTGAATTACTGTCATCAGATGAATAGTTTATTGTAACTGAATATGTTCCTGCTTCAACACCAGGAAGTGTCATATTCATAATGTTGCCGGAAACAGTATCATCAGCGACAAGATAACCATTGCTGTCAAGTTCAGCCTCTCCGATATCAACACCTTCTGAATACATAAAGTTAATATTTTCGGTACAGTTATTATCAAATGCAGTTAAATCAAAAGGATTGATTTCTGATACATATATAAGATAATCGCCGTAATTATTAACAAAGGTATATTTGCCAGCTATAAATTCAGGGAGTGTTGTCAAATCATCAAGTGTTGTGATAAGCACGGTTCTTCCTGTCCACTGGCTGTTTTCATCATAGTAAAGATAGTCGCCCCAGCGGTTGCTTCTCTGATAAGTGTCATCAGTAAGTGTTCTGTATACAAGATTAAGATCCATTATTCTGAAATTTCTTGCATCTATCTGCATTTGCGCAGAAGTTGTACCCCATACATATGCTATAGGAACATCAAGAGTATCGACTTCTTCAAGAAGAGGAACAAGTGTGTCAGAGTCTATAGTCTTTTCGTGATAGAGCCTGAATAATCCAACGCTTTCGCATAAGAGTACGAATGATATTGCAAATGTAATGAGTGTTTTAAATATATGCTCATCAGTGAGCTTATTAACAGCCTTTAAGCATATTATAATCTGCATAAGGTATACAATAATAAGGTAACGATATTCAAAGAAATATCCGTCATATAAAGTGTAAGAGAATATGAATATTGCAATATTAACCAATATTATTGTATATGGAATTATCTCTGTAAAGTCGATATCCTTCTGCTTTATTTCTTTAATAATACGCTTAACAGATATTACCATAAGAATTAAAATGAATAATATAAAGCCTATGGATAATATCTGAAGTATTCCCCTGAATGAGAAAAGGCTTGTTGTTGTTTCGATGGAAATTCCACACAGTAATTGCAGATATCCCATTAAAAGGCTTCCTATGTTATGCCAGAATTCATATATTCCTGTTAATACCATAGAGCTTTCTTTAGACTGGAAAGCAAATATATGACCTGATATGGCTTTGCAGGCAAATGTTAATACAAGCTGTGCCATAGTGAATATAAAGCCGTAGTCTTTAAGCACATTTAAAGAATTCTTATAGATAATCTTAAAGGCATAGTAGAACACACAAGGAACTAATATTGTAATAGCAACATATATTCCACTTGAAATTGCTGTAAGCATAGAGAAAAGTGTTGCAAATACAATTGATACATATAATTTGATATTGCTGTGTGATGCGTTTTCTGAGCCAGCCTGTAAAGCTTTATTATTACGGTGTTCTAACTGTACAATAACCCATAATAAAAGAAGCATAGTTATTATCTTTACACTGTAAGAGCCCTGCTCGCCAAGAACCATTGCAAAATAAGAAAGGTTGTTATCTGTGAAATGGTCTGGTGTCATAAATGGACATAAAAGGAAGATAAATCCAAGAGCAATCTCAAAAGCGGATAACTGGAATTCCTTTAATAAGTTATAGAATATAACAGCTATTACAATATCAAGTATAATATTGGCAATTCCAAATCCAAGAAAGATATTGCCAGTAATGCCATAGAAAAGTGCGGCAAGCGGAGTGGGTGAATCTAGACCAAGAGTAGTTGTCAGTGCAAAGGTTGATGGAATTAAAGATTTGCATCTCCACATTTCAACAGCCTGTAGATAAGCTGATGAAGCGTCAAATCCAAGATGATGTTCAAGTTCAAATAAGTTGCTGTAAATAATTATTGCAGACTGTACAACAATAACGAACAGCATAAAAATAAAAAGGATACCTTTAGGTGTTATTTTATTATCTTTTTTGAACTGGTTAATTAAGTTATATGACATACATTATCTCCTACTTATTTATAGAATAAAAAAGCTTTAATGCTGGTTAGTGTAGCAGGAAAGCTAATAATTGATTATATAATATCATATAGAAAATGTCTAATAAAACAGACATATACAGGAAAAATTGACAAATATGGTCTGTTGGGATATAATTTTAAAGCTTATAGAAAGGCGTAGTGTGCCTATATTGAAATGTTAAATATTCAGTTATTTAAGAAATGAGGTATATCATGAAAAAAACAGCATTGATAATGGCAGGTGGAAAAGGCGAGAGATTTTGGCCAAGGAGTAGAGTGAACCTTCCAAAGCAGTTCTTATCATTAACAGATGACGGTAAGACAATGATTCAGCTTACAGTAGAAAGAATAAGTCCATTAGTTGACATTAAAGATGTATATATTGCAACAAATGCTAATTATAGAGAGCTTGTTAAAGAACAGCTTCCAGGTATTCCAGAGGAGAATATTCTCTGCGAACCAATAGGAAGAAATACAGCACCTTGTATAGGCCTTGGAGCTGTACACGTTGCATCTAAATATGATGATGCAGTTATGATAGTTCTTCCATCAGATCATCTTATTAAGCATAATGATATATTTAAAGATACATTTGTTAATGCCTGTGAGGTTGCTGAGAGTGGAGCTAACCTTGTAACAGTAGGTATTACACCTAACTATCCAGAAACAGGTTATGGTTATATCAAATATAATAAAGATAACAAGGAAGGTGTGAGCTATTCAGTTGAGAAGTTCGTTGAAAAGCCAGACCTTGAAACAGCCAAGTCATATCTTGAAGACGGCTCTTATCTTTGGAATTCAGGTATGTTCGTATGGAAGGTTTCAACAATACTTGACTGCTTTAAGAGCTTTATGCCATCAACATATGATGGACTTATGAAGATTAAGGCTTCTGTTGGAACTGCTGATTATCAGGATACACTTGAGAAAGAGTTCCCTAACCTTGAATCACAGTCAGTAGATTATGGAATTATGGAAAAGGCTGATGATATATATACATTAGCTGGTAATTTTGGCTGGGATGATGTTGGTTCCTGGCTTGCAGTCGGCAGAATTAAAGAGAACAATGAAGATGGCAATGTTGTCAACGGCAATGTTGTTACTGTTAATACAAAGAACTGTGTAATTGAAGGAGCAGACAAGCTTATAGCAACAGTAGGCTTAAGAGATATGATTGTTGTTGATACTAAAGATGCGACACTTATTTCAACTAAAGAGAATGCTGGAGAGATAAAGAAAGTCCTTGCAAGTTTAAGAGAAGCAGGAAAGAATGAATATTTATAAAATATGCAGATTAAATTAAAGAATGGAGTAGAATTATGAAAAATGCTTTAATTACAGGTATTACTGGACAGGACGGTTCTTATTTAGCAGAACTTCTCCTTGAAAAAGGCTATAATGTATATGGTCTTATGAGAAGAAAGAGTGTTGTTGATTACGGTAATGTAGACCACATTAAGGATAAGATACATTTTATCTATGCAGATATGCAGGATATTGTATCATTAATATCAGCTATGAGAATATCACAGGCAGATGAGGTATATAACCTTGCTGCACAGTCTTTCGTAGCTACATCATGGGATACACCTTGTACAACAGCAGATATTGATGCTATCGGTGTAACTAATATGCTTGAAGCTATCAGAATAGTTAAGCCAGAGTGCAGATTTTATCAGGCATCAACATCAGAGATGTTCGGTAAGGTACAGGCAATCCCTCAGACAGAGGATACACCTTTCTATCCAAGAAGCCCATATGGAGTAGCAAAGCTTTATGGACACTGGATTACTAAGAATTACAGAGAAAGCTATGATATGTATGCATGCTCAGGAATTCTTTTCAACCACGAATCAGAAAGACGTGGTAAGGAATTCGTTACAAGAAAGATTACTAATGCAGTAGCACATATCAAGTTAGGTCTTCAGGATCACGTTGAACTTGGTAATCTTGATGCTAAGAGAGACTGGGGTCACTCAAAGGATTATGTAAGAGCTATGTGGTTACTTTTACAGCAGGAAGAACCAGACGATTATGTAATCGCTACTAACGAGACAAGAACAGTAAGAGAATTTGCCAAGACAGCATTTGCTGCGGCAGGAATTGAAGTTGAGTTCGAGGGTGAAGGCGTTAATGAGATAGCAAAGGATAAGGCAACAGGCAAGGTTGTACTTAAGGTTAATCCAGACTTCTTCAGACCAGCAGAGGTTGAACTTCTTATTGGTAACCCAGCTAAGGCAGAAGCAAAGCTTGGCTGGAAGAGAGAGATTTCTTTCCAGGAATTAGTTGAGAGAATGGTTAAGAATGACCTTGAATTAGTAAAGAAAGAAGCAGAAGCTAATAACTAATAAATGTTACGAGGAGTCAGGGCAGAGATTCTGTCCTGACAATATTTGATTATCAGAAATGAGGTAATATATGAAAGCATTAGTAATTGGCGGAGGCGGTTTTGTCGGTCCATATCTTGTAAGACATCTTGCAGATGATTGTGGATACGAGGTTACAGTTACTAAGACAGAGAAAGAACAGCTTGTTATGGATAATGCAGATGTTAAGAATCTTGATATTCTTAACATTGAACAGATAGTAGATTTGCTTAAAGATGAACAGCCAGATTATATATTCCATCTTGCTGCACAGTCGTCAGTTGCATATTCGTGGAAGAATCCAACACTTACAATTGATGTCAATATCAAAGGCTGTGTTAATCTTCTTGATGCTGTAAGACAGCTTGATAAAAAGCCAAGAGTACTTCTTATAGGTTCAGGCGAAGAATACGGACATATCAAAGAGGGCGAATGTCCGATTGTTGAAGATAATACAGTTCGTCCAGGCAATATATATGCCGCTACGAAGGCGTGCCAGAATATGTTAGGAAAGATATATTCTGATGCTTATGGTCTTGATATAATGATGGTAAGGGCATTTAACCATATAGGTCCTAACCAGACACCTATGTTTGTTGTAGCTGATTTCTGCAAGCAGGTTGCAGATATTGAGAAGGGCAGACAGGAGCCGGTTATATATGTTGGTAATCTAAGTGCTAAAAGAGATTTTACAGATGTAAGAGATGTAGTCAAGGCATATGCACTTCTTGTTGAACACGGAAGACGTGGCGAGACATATAATGTAGGAACAGGACACGCAATTGCAATCAGACAGATACTTGATGAGATAGTAGCAATGTCTGATACAGCTATTGAGGTTAAGGTTGATGAGAATAAGCTCCGCCCTGTAGATGTTCCAATTATAGAGCCTGATATAGATAAGATTAAGAGTGAGGTCGGCTGGCAGCCGGTTATTTCATTAGAGCAGACTCTTAAAGAAACACTTGAGTATTGGAGAAGTGCGGATTGATGAAAAAGACATTGGAATATTTAAAGACTAGAAAAGCATATGAAATTATATTTCTTGTGCTTACATTTGCAGGATTTCTTGCATGGATTACAGGACTGGTAATAAATGGAGTCGATGGAAAGCAGATAGAGCTTTTTATTGGCAGGTGTAATAATTTCTTTGCAGATATTACTAATCCTATGGGATATGCGGCACATAGAAATGTATACAATGAAACATATTATTTTGGTGGTTCAGAAAGAGCCTATCCGCCAATAAGCTATGTGATAGCATATTGCTTTTCGCGCATTATAGATATGCAGCCGTATTTTGATGCCAATTTCTTCTGGGATTTATATAAGGATCCACAGATACTCATTATATTAATTATTGCAATTATAATTAATATGCTTATTATATATGAAATAGTAAGAAGCTATAAGGAAGGCAATAATGCAGTAAAGATTGCAACTGCACTTGCAGTATGTGTTTCAATGCCGGTGTTATTTACTATAGAAAGAGCTAATCTTTTACTCCTCACTATAGTATTTGTATTCTTTTATATATTTAATTATGACAGTGAGAACAGGATTAGAAAAGAATTAGCACTTATGAGCCTTGCAATTGCGGCTTCATTTAAGCTTACACCTGCGGTATTAGGAATATTACTATTGTATAATAAGCAGTGGAAAGAAGCGGTCCGCGTTATAATATACGGGGTTATATTTGGTATTCTTCCATTCTTATTCTTTGAGGGTGGATTTAGCAATATAGCGCAGATGTTTAAGAATGCTTCAATGAATCTTGCTTCATATTCAAGTGCTGAGGGAACTACACTTGTTGCGGTTCTTGTATCATTTGGTGCAGAAGCAACAGAACATATGATGAAGGTAGTCCAGAATATAACATATGTTATAGGAGCTATTCTGTTATTTGAAGCATTTTTCTTCAATAAAAAATGGGAAACTATATTAGCAGTCACTATGGTTCTTATTATAGTACCATCACATTCTGGATATTATTGTATAATATATATACTTCCAGCACTTATTGCATTTCTTAATGCGAAGGAACATTCGTACTGGGATTTACTGATACTTATGGCTATGTTCTTTATAGTTAATGATTTTCAGAGTTATTTGACACAGAATGTATTGAGTTATCACATATCAATTGTAATTATATTACTTGTACTTCTTGTGAGAGGAACAAAGAATGTGATAACAAGAATAAGCAGCAAAAAGACACAAGATATTAAATATACTTAAAAAAGACTGGAGGAACAGTATGAAGGTTGTATTATTAGCTGGTGGCTTCGGAACAAGAATAAGTGAAGAAAGCCAGTTTAAGCCAAAGCCAATGATTGAGATTGGTGGTAAGCCAATTCTTTGGCATATTATGAAAGAATATGAATACTATGGATTTAATGAATTTATTATATGTGCTGGTTATAAGCAGTATGTAATAAAGGAATGGTTCGCTGATTATTTCCTTCATAATAGTGATATTACATTTGACTTTACTAAAGGTTCTAATGATATGATAATTCACGAACAGCATTGTGAGCCTTGGAAGGTAACTGTAGTTGATACAGGACTTAACACTATGACAGGTGGAAGAATTAAGAGAGTACAGAAGTATGTAGGTAATGAACCTTTCCTTATGACTTATGGTGATGGTGTATGTGATGTTGATATATCAAAGCTTGTAGAGTTCCATAAGCAACACGGAAAGATTGCTACTCTTACATCTGTTATGCTTGAACAGCAGAAGGGTGTTCTTGATATTGGTGGAGATAATGCTGTTAAGTCTTTCAGAGAGAAGAGTGTTATGGACGGTGCACCAATCAACGCTGGTTATATGGTACTTAATCCTGAAATATTTGATTATATTGAAGGCGATGACACAGTATTTGAGAAAGATCCACTTGAGAAGCTTGCTAAGGAAGGACAGCTTATGTCTTATATGCACAATGGCTTTTGGCAGTGTATGGATAACAAGAGAGAAATGGATATGCTTGAGAAGTATCTTAGCACAGGAACAGCTCCTTGGAAAAAATGGTAATTATTATCAGGAAGGGATAAGATATAAAGATGGATTTAAGTTTTTATAAAGACAAAAAAGTTCTTGTTACAGGACATACAGGATTTAAAGGTTCTTGGCTTTGCAGAATTCTTGTAAAAGCCGGAGCAGAGGTTACAGGATATTCGCTTGAAGCACCTACTGACCCTAATCTTTTTTCAATGGCAGACGTTGAGAACAATATTAATTCTGTTATAGGTGATATAAGAGATTTAGCACATTTAAAGGAAGTGTTTAAGGAAGTACAGCCAGAAATAGTATTACATCTTGCTGCACAGCCTATCGTAAGGGACTCATATAAGGACCCTGTATACACTTATGAAACTAATGTTATGGGTACAGTTAATATATGTGAATGTGTAAGACTTAACCCTTGTGTTAAATCATTCCTTAATGTAACTACTGATAAGGTATACCATAATAATGAATGGGCGTGGGGTTATAGAGAAAATGAACCTCTTGACGGATATGACCCATATTCTAACAGTAAATCCTGCTCAGAGCTTGTTACACACAGTTATATCAATTCATTTTTCAATGATATGGACGTAGCTGTATCAACAGCAAGAGCTGGTAATGTAATCGGCGGTGGTGATTTTGCTAATGACAGAATTGTGCCAGATTGTGTAAGAGCAGCTATTAAGAAGGAAGATATTGTTGTCCGTAACCCACATTCAACAAGACCATACCAGCACGTATTAGAACCACTTGCAGCTTATCTTATGATAGCTATGGAACAGTTCAACGATAAGAAGTATGCTGGTTTCTATAACGTTGGTCCTGATGAAAGCGACTGTATAACAACAGGAGTTCTTGTAGACACATTTTGTAATAAATGGGGCGAGGGACTTAAATGGGTTAACAAGTATGACGGAGGTCCACACGAGGCTAATTTCTTAAAGCTTGACTGCTCTAAGTTAAAAACAACATTTGGCTGGAAACCACGCTGGAATTTTGATACTGCTATTGAAAAGTCAGTTGAATGGTCAAAGGTATACGCTGCTAATGGCGATGTAGTTAAATGTATGGATATGCAGATAGACGAATTCTTTGCAGAATAATTAATTATGGAGGATAAATAATGTTTGATAATAAGAATGAATTAGAAGCAAGAGAAGAAATTCTTGCAATGGTAGATGAATACTGCAAGAAGTATCATAACCAGAAAAAGTACAAAGAGGGGGACAGAATATCATACGCAAGCCGTGTGTATGACAGCAAGGAAATGATGAATCTTGTTGATTCAGCACTTGAATTCTGGCTTACATCAGGACGTTATACAGATGAGTTTGAAAAGAAGCTTGGTGAATACCTTAATGTAAAGTATGTATCAGTTGTCAACTCAGGTTCATCAGCTAACCTTAACGCATTTATGGCACTTACATCACCACTTCTTGGTGAGAGAAGAATTAACAGAGGTGATGAGATTATCACTGTTGCTGCTGGTTTCCCAACTACAGTTACTCCAGCTATCCAGTATGGCGCAGTTCCTGTATTTGTAGATGTTACAATTCCACAGTACAATATTGATGTAACAAAGCTTGAAGAAGCATATTCAGATAAGACAAAGGCTGTTATGATTGCACATACACTAGGTAATCCATTTGATTTATCAGCAGTTAAGGAATTCTGTGACAAGCACAATCTCTGGTTAGTAGAAGATAACTGTGATGCACTTGGTTCAAAGTATACAATTAATGGAGAAGAGAAGTTCACAGGTACAATCGGTGATATCGGAACAAGCAGCTTCTATCCTCCACACCATATGACAATGGGTGAAGGTGGTGCAGTATATACTAACAACCCACTTCTTAACAAGTGTATCCGTTCATTCAGAGACTGGGGACGTGACTGTGTATGTCCTTCTGGTAAGGATAATCTCTGCGGACACAGATTTGACAAGCAGTATGGAGAGCTTCCATTAGGATATGACCATAAGTATGTATATTCACATTTTGGATATAATCTCAAGGCAACAGATATGCAGACAGCAGTAGGCTGTGCACAGCTTGAGAAGTTCCCTTCATTCGTTGAGAGAAGAAGACATAACTTTGACAGATTAAGAGCAGCACTTGCTGATATTGAAGATAAGGTAATACTTCCAGTTCCTTGTGACAATTCAAGACCAAGCTGGTTTGGTTTCCTTATTACAGTAAGAGAAGGCCTTGACAGAAAGGCAATCGTAGAATATATCGAGAGCCACGGTGTCCAGACAAGAAACCTCTTTGCTGGTAACCTTATAAAGCACCCTTGCTTTGATGAAATGAGAGCAACAGGAGAAGGCTACAGAGTAGTAGGAACTCTTGATAACACAGACAGAATTATGAGAGATACATTCTGGGTAGGTGTATATCCAGGAATGACAGATGAGATGATTGATTATATGGCTAAGACAATCAAGGAAGCTGTTAATCAGTAATTTATGGTCATAAGGAAAGTACATTAATATGGGTAAGACAATATACGGTTTTATTGAAAAAATTTATATGTTTTTTGTTGAGCTGCTTTTTAAGATTATTAAAAAGGACTTAACAGACAAGAAAAGACAGACATTTAAGGAATTCTTACAGTTTGGATTAGTAGGTGTGTCTAATACAATTATTTCTTATTTACTTTATGTTGTAACACTTTTGCTTGTATCTAAGAGCGGTGTAAAGTTTGATTATATCATTGCAAACATTGTTTCTTGGTTCCTTAGTGTTCTCTGGTCATTTTACTGGAATAACAAGTTTGTATTTAAGAAAGAAGAAGGCGAAGAGAGAAATATATGGGCAGCATTATTTAAGACATATATTTCTTATGGATTTACAGGATTGATTCTTAACAATATATTATCAGTATTGTGGGTATCAGTTCTTCATATAAGCAAGATGTTAGCACCTATTATTAATCTTGTTATAAGTATTCCAATCAACTTCTTTATGAATAAGCTTTGGGCATTTGGCAAAAAGTAATTAACTAATTATGATGGAAGGTAAGTAACTTGGGTAGAATTCAGCTATTAGATTGTACATTACGCGATGGTGGATATGTTAATGACTGGAATTTCGGTCATAATAATTTAATAAGTATATTTGAAAGGCTTGTAAATGCCAGAATTGATATAGTAGAAGTTGGATTTATTGATGACAGAAGAAAGTTCGACATCAATAGAAGTATCCTTCCTGATACCAGAAGCTTTGAAGAAGTATATGGTAAATGTAACCATAAAGATACTATGGTTGTAGGTATGATAGACTACGGTACTTGTAGTCTGTCTAACCTTCAGCCTTGTAATGAGTCCATATTAGATGGAATAAGGGTAATATTTAAAAAAGATAAAAGAAAAGAAGCTGTTGAATACTGTGCCAAGGTAAAAGCACTTGGTTATAAGGTATTTGTACAGCTTGTTTCAATTACAAGCTATAATGATGAAGAATTGCAGGATTTAATAAAGCTTGCTAATGATATAGAACCATATGCAGTATCAATGGTTGACACATATGGTCTGTTGCAGAAGGACAGTCTTTTGCACTATTTTCATATGCTTGATGAGGGGTTAAAGGAAAATATAAGTCTTGGATACCATTCGCACAATAATTTCCAGAGAGCATTTGCTAATTGTCAGGAAATGCTTCTATGCAATACGCAAAGAGATGTACTTGTAGATGCTACAGTATACGGAATGGGAAAAAGTGCAGGTAATTGTCCGATAGAGCTTCTGGCTATGCACCTTAATGATTATTATAATAAGAATTATGATATAAGCCAGATTTTGGAAGCATTGGACTGCAATATTATGAATATTTACAGAACTAAGCCTTGGGGCTACAATATGTTCTTTTATATGGCGGCATTTAACAGCTGTCATCCAAGTTATGTTTCATATCTTATGGATAAAGAAACACTATCAGTAAGGCAGATTAATGAAATATTATCTGAACTTGCCAAGAATGAAGATAAACAGCTTATGTATGATGAGCAGTTTATAAAGCAGTTATATGATAATTACAAGAAAATTATTACAGATATTTCAGATAAATCATATAACAATTTAAAGAAAGATTTATATAATCAGAATATTATTATAAAAAATGCTGGGGTTAAGCAGGATATTATGGTTAAGTCTGATGTAGATGATAACAGCGCAGTAATATCAGTAGATAACCGGACTTGTAAGGGTGCGGTAATATGGGTTAACAGTATGGCTGATAAATCAGACCAGCCAGACGAGTATGTATTTATCAGTGACAGCAAAAGCTATGTTAATCTGGCAACGCAGTTATCATACAGGGCAGATACAGTAAAGATTATTACATTAAGTGATGTTACGCCTAATAATGGTGACCATTTTGATTATGTATTTGATAAAGAGGAATTCAAGAATATTACCGGTTCAGATGAAGCTGGTGATAATTCATTAAATATATTAAAGTCGATTTTAGGAAAATGCGGTTTTATCATATAAATAGCACAAAGAAAAAGGAAATAACTATGGGAAAATATGAGATAGCAGTATTTGATGTAGACGGAACACTTCTTGATACAACAGAAGGCGTTCTTGCATCAGTAAAATATACAATAGATAAGATGGGTTTTGAGCCATTAAGTGAGGATGTTTTAAAGACATTTATCGGACCTCCGATTCAGGACTCATTCGCTAAAGCGTATAATCTTAGTGGAGATATATTACAGGACATTGCAACCTGCTTTAGAAACAGATATAAGGACTATGAGCTTCTTAAGGCAGTTCCATATGATGGAATATATGAAGTGTTTGACAAGCTTATGGAAAGAAATGTAAAGCTTGCAGTAGCAACTTATAAAAGACAGGACTATGCTGAGGCGATTTTAAAGCATTTTGGATTTGATAAGTATACTAATATATTGTATGGTGCTGACCATAATAATAAGTTAAAAAAGGTTGATATTATCGAGAAATGTATGGTTGACTTAGGAGTTACTGATTATTCTAATGCAGTTATGATTGGTGACAGCAGTCACGATGCTATCGGTGCAGAGAAGATTGGTATGGATTTTATAGGTGTAACTTATGGATTTGATTTCAGGACACCAGAAGATGTATACAAGTTCAAGGCAGTAGGAGCGGCGGCAAAGCCTTTAGACCTGCTTGATTTAATATAAAGATAGAATATTATTAAAAGGATGGATAAACATTATGAGAATGAAAGTTGCAAAATATATATCAGAATTCTTTGTTAAGCAGGGCGTAACTGATATGTTTATGATAACTGGTGGAGCAGCTATGCACCTTAATGATGCTTTTGGACATCAGGAAGGCTTAAAGATTACTTATAATCATCACGAACAGGCTTGTACAATTGCGGCAGAAGGTTATACAAGACAGACAGGAAAGATTGCTCCTGTATGTGTAACAGGCGGTCCTGGTGGAACTAATGCAATTACAGGTGTATTCGGTGCATATGTTGATTCTATTCCAATGTTTGTTGTTACTGGACAGGCTAAAAGAGAGACAACAGTATGGTCAACTAACCTTCCACTCCGTCAGCTTGGAGATCAGGAAGTTAATATTACATCAGCAGTATCTACTATGACTAAGTATGCGAAGATGATTACAGATCCTATGAGTATCAGAAAAGAAGTTGAGAAGGCTTGGTTTCTTATGCTTAATGGACGTCCGGGTCCAGTATGGCTTGATATTCCGGGTGATGTTGCCTCAACATTTATTGAGACAGATGATTTAGAGGGCTTTGACAAGCAGGGTTACATTGATGAGCATTGGGCATCATTTAATCAGGATAATCCAGTATATGATGAACAGTATACTAAAGATGTTCTTGCTAAGATTAAAGAAGCTAAAAGACCTGTAATACTTGCCGGAACAGCTATAAGACACGCTGGTCAGCAGAATGAATTCATTAAATGTATAGATAAGCTTGGAATTCCAGTTGTTACAGCGTGGGACGCACACGATATTATATGGGATGAGCATCCATTATATTGTGGAAGACCAGGGACTGTAGGTACAAGAGCAGGTAATTTCATAGTTCAGAATGCAGATTTACTTATTGTATTAGGCTGTAGAATGAATATCCGTATGATAGGATATAATTTTGGCGATTTTGGCAAAAATGCTTATAAGATAGTTGTAGATATAGATGATGCAGAGCTTAATAAGCCAACAGTAAAGGTTGATTATCCTGTTCACGCAGATTTAAGGGATTTCTTCAAATCTGTTAATGAGGCAGAATATGAGAAGAATGACAGCCATAAGGAATGGGTTGACTGGTGCAGACAGTTAGATAAGAAGTATCCAGCCACACTTCCAGAATATTATGAAGATAAAGACGGCTTAAATCCATATGTATTCACAACAAAGTTATTTGAGGAATTAAATGAAGATGACAGTGTTGTGTGCAGTAATGGTGCGGCGTGTGTTATAACATTTCAGGCGGCTAACATTAAGAAGGGTCAGAGATTATATACTAATTCCGGCTGTGCGGCAATGGGTTATGGACTTCCAGCAGCAGTAGGAGCAAGCGTGTCAGAACCAGATAAGAGAATTATCTGTGTTGAAGGTGACGGAAGCTTTATGATGAATATGCAGGAGTTACAGACTATTGTATACAATAATCTTGACATTAAGATATTCCTTATTAACAATAATGGATATCATTCTATCAGACAGACACAGACTAATCTGTTTAAGGGACAGCCATATGTAGGAATTGGCGGAGGATATGGTCTTAGCACACCAGACTTCTCAAGAGTTATTCCAGCTTTTGATATTCCTTATTACAGAATAGATAAGCTTGATGGCATTAATGAAACTATAGATGAAGTTATTAACCATAAAGGTCCTGTATTCTGTGAGGTAGTTGTAGACTGGCACCAGAATTTTGCACCAAAGTCAAGTTCAAAGGTGCTTCCAGACGGAAAGATAGTATCAGCGGCAGTTGATGATATGGCACCATTCCTTGACAGGGAAGAATATGAAAGCAATCATCTTGCATAACTGTAATTGATAATTTATAATCATTTATTGGGACAGCGTAATATCTGTAATGATAGTATGTGCTGTCCCATATCAGGATAAATATAGAAACCAGTAAATATAGAAATGGGGATTTCAATGAAAAGAGCGGTAATTACAGGACCTACAGGTTCTATTGGATTAGCACTGATTGAGGAACTTGTATCTAACGGAGTAGAGGTTGTTGCTGTTGTAAGACCGGGTTCAAGACGTGCAGATAGAATTAAGACAAGCGATATGGTAAAGCGTGTTGACTGCGATTTGTCAGAGCTTAATAAACTGCCAGAGCTTATTCCAGAGGGAGCTGATGTGTTTTATCACTTTGGCTGGGACGGAACATTTGGCAACAGCAGAAATAATATGTATGGACAAAATCTTAATGTAAAATATGCACTCGATGCGGTTGAAGCTGCTTCTGCGCTTGGCTGTGATACATTTATAGGTGCTGGTTCACAGGCTGAATATGGCAGATATGAGGGCTCTTTGAATGAGAGTGTTCCTGCATTTCCTGAAAATGGTTATGGAATTGCCAAGTTATGCGCCGGACAGATGACAAGAATTGCCTGTAAGCAGAAGGGCATACGTCATATATGGACAAGGATACTTAGTATATATGGACCTTATGATGGTGAGAATACAATGGTTATGAGCACTATTTACAAGCTCCTTAATTCGGAAAAGCCATCTTGTACTAAGGGCGAGCAGATGTGGGATTTCCTTTATTCAAAGGATGCGGCATTAGCAATGAGATTACTTGGTGAGAAAGGCACAGACGGCAGAATATACTGCATAGGAAGCGGCAAAGCAAGACCATTAAAAGAATATATTGATATTATAGGACAAAATGCCAATAAAAATGTTACAATAGGATATGGAGATATTCCATATGGTCCTTTACAGGTAATGTATTTGTGCGCAGATATTACAGCATTAAGAGAAGACACTGGATTTGAGCCAAGGTATTCTTTTGAAGAGGGCATAAAAGAGACAATAGAATGGTGTAGAACACAGAATTCATAATATCTTAGATGTAATAAAGAAGTAAGAATGGAGATTAAGATGAAGAAGATTAGTATTATGGTACCTTGTTATAATGAGGAAGAAAATGTTATACCTCTCAGCGAAGCATTGATAGAGATGTTTGCAAAGGATCTGCCACAGTATGATTATGACATAACATTTATTGATAATGATTCAACTGATACAACAAGAGTTAAGTTAAGACAGTTATGCGAGGGTAATAAGAAGATTAAGGCAATATTTAATGCTAAGAATTTTGGACAGTTTAATTCTCCATATTACGGTATTATTAATACAGATGGCGATTGTACAATACCAGTATGTGCAGATTTTCAGGATCCTATTGATGTAATTCCAAGACTTGTAGCGGAATGGGAAAAGGGTTATAAGATAGTATGTGCAGTAAAGTCAAGCAGTAAAGAAAGCAAGATAATGTATTTCTTAAGAACCTGCTATTACAAGCTTATAAAGAAAATGTCTTCTGTTGAACAGATAGAGCATTTTACAGGTTTTGGTTTATATGACAAGTCATTTGTGAAGGTTATGAAGGACTTAAAAGATCCAATTCCATTTTTAAGAGGTGTTGTTGGAGAATTAGGTTTTAAGAGAACTGAGATTGAGTATACACAGGCACAGAGAAGAGCTGGAAAGACACATAATAATTTCTTCACTCTTTATGATGCCGCAATGTTAAGCTTTACATCATATACTAAGCTTGGATTAAGACTTGCAACATTTGTTGGTGGTTTCTTTGGAATTGTCAGCATAATTGTTGGAATTGTATATCTTGTTCTTAAGCTTGTATACTGGAACAGATTTACAGCTGGGATGGTTCCGCTTATTCTCCTTGTCAGCATATTAGGTTCATTACAGCTTATATTCATAGGCCTTATGGGAGAATATATATTAAGTATGAACCAGCGACTTATGAACAGACCATTGGTTGTTGAGGAAGAAAGATTGAATTTTGATGACACAGATAAGTCAGACAAGTAATGGCTGATAAACAAGATAAGCAGTATCACCTGGATTATTGTATAAATAGTAAGAATTATATGAGATAATATATTAAGTAATTAAGCCACGTCAGAGGAAATGTTCCTGATTACAGGAATAGCTTTGATGTGGCTTTTATACTGTTAATTTGTCTTATATTCTGTTATAATACTTATAAAAAGCGGGTTAGATTGGAGGATTTGATTATGTTAAAAGATTGGAACAGGGTAGAACAGCCAACAGCAGAGGAAATGGATAAAAGACTTGCCAATGCAAAGAACAGCCTTTTACAACAGCAGATTGCTATGAAGGAAAAGAAGCTTCCTGTAATTGTACTTCTTGAAGGCTGGGGTGCGGCAGGAAAAGGAAGCGTGCTTGGAAAGTTAATTAAGAATATAGATCCACGTTTTTTCAAGGTTGCAGTTATGGACGAACCTACAGAGGAGGAGAAAAGAAAGCCGTTCCTTTACAGACATTTTGTGAAAATTCCAGAAGCAGGAAAGTTCGTGTTTATGGACAGCGGCTGGATGTCAGAGGTTACAAGCCAGAAGTTAAATGGTGAGCTTTCAGAGGACGAATACAAGAAGAGGATAGAAAGCATTAAAAGATTTGAGCGACAGCTTACGGATAATGGATATCTTCTGCTTAAGTTCTTCTTTAATATTGATAAGAAGGAGCAGAAGAAGAGATTAAAGAAGTTAGAGGAAGATAAGAATACAGCGTGGAGAGTAAGTAAGCACGACAGATGGCAGAATAAGCATTATGATGAATGTATGGAAGTGTATGACCAGTATCTGTGCGATACCAACCATTCTACAGCACCATGGTATATAGTAGATGCAGAGGATAAGAAGTGGGCGCAGTTACAGATATTAGAGACTATAGTACAGGGCATTGACACAGCATTTGCCAACAGTGCATTATCAGTTCCACTTCTTCAGAACGCATTTCCATTAAAGCCAATAAACAGGTTAGATGAGGTTGACCTTAATAAAAGCCTTACAGATGAGGAATACGAAAGGCTTCTTGATCTTTATCAGAAGCGTTTAAAGGAGCTTCATAATGAATTATATAGAAAGAAGATACCAGTTATAATTGCATATGAAGGCTGGGATGCGGCAGGAAAAGGCGGCAATATCAAGAGAATAACAGAAGCACTTGACCCAAGAGGCTATGAAGTCCACCCGATTGCAAGTCCTGAACCACACGAGAAAGCAAGACATTACTTGTGGAGATTTTGGAACAGGCTTCCAAAGACAGGACACGTTGCAATATTTGACAGGACATGGTATGGACGTGTTATGGTTGAACGTCTGGAGGGCTTTTGCAGTAAGAATGACTGGCAGAGAGCATATGTTGAGATTAATGAGTTCGAGAAAGAGCTTTCTGACTGGGGAGCAATTATTGTAAAGTTCTGGGTTCAGATAGATAAGGATACACAGCTTGCCAGATTTAAGGAAAGAGAGAATACACCAGAGAAACGCTGGAAAATCACTGATGAGGACTGGCGTAACAGGGAGAAATGGGACAGCTATGAGGAAGCAGTCAATGAGATGTTAGAAAAGACTAACACAGCATACGCTCCTTGGCATATACTTGAGTCTAATGATAAGAAGTATGCCAGAATAAAAGCACTTAAGACAGTAATTGAGGCAATTGAAAAGTATGAAGTTAAATAAGAAAAAGATTATAATTGGCATATTAATAGCAGTATTAGTATGTATAATAACAGGAAGCGCAATATACGTTAATGATTATTATCACACAGATAATCAGGCGGTGAGTGAATATAACGATACAATAAATGCAGCTGTTAAGACAATAGACAGTCACAGACAGACTATAAGCATAGCCAGTCAGGTGACAGAGGGTAACACGGAACAGATAAAGTACAGTAACAACAGCATAACGAAAGAAACAAGTAAGAATATGACAGTGTATATTCCAGAAAATGCTGTCGCAGGGCTTATATTCTATCCGGGAGGAAAGGTTGAATATACAGCATATGAACCTCTTATGGAGGAGCTTGCAAGATGTGGAATATTAAGCATAGTAGTTAAAATGCCTTGCAATCTTGCTGTCCTTGATATTAATGCGGCTGACGGAATAAAAGAAAAATATACACAGGTAACAGACTGGTATATGGCTGGTCATTCACTTGGCGGCTCTATGGCGGCGGCATATGTATCAAAGCATACAGATGACTATAATGGGCTTATTCTTCTTGGCGCATATTCCACATCAGATATATCTACATCTTCCTTGAAAGTATTATCAATATACGGAAGTGAAGATAAGGTAATGAACAGGGATAAGTACGATAAATATGAGAGCAATCTTCCGGCTGGATACAGCAGGTATATAATTGAAGGAGGGTGCCACGCATATTATGGAATGTATGGTGCGCAGAAGGGTGATGGAACACCTTCAATCAGCAATATTGAACAGATACAGATAACTGCACAGCATATATATGATTACATTTCTTGTAAATAATTCACCTTTTGATAGTTAATATAATTAAGTAATAGTCAATATAATTGTAAGATTATAATGTTGACATACAATATATTGTGTGTTATTTTATCAGTGTTAAATAAATATACGAATTAATTAAAGGCAAAGGCGCCGTTACAACGAAAGTTGTTCGAGCCTTTGCCTTTTTGATTTGTAAAAAACGTATATGTGCCATACCAATGACACAGGAATGGAGGATTATTATGAAGTTAAAGGATACAGGATTGACAGCACAGGACATTAAGGACAAGGTTAACAAGTATATGATTGAAACTTATGAGCGTTTCGATTTTCTTGCTGAAACCGCAAAAGATATGTATCTTTATGATGAGAATAAGACACCATATCTTGACTTTTACGCAGGTATTGCAGTTAATAATGCAGGAAGCTGTAATGAAAAGGTTGTTGCCGCAGTTAAGGATCAGGTTGAGGATATAATGCATACATTTAATTATCCTTATACAATTCCACAGGCATTACTTGCTGAGAAGGTATGTAAGACAATTGGTATGGATAAAATATTTTACCAGAACTCAGGTACAGAAGCCAATGAGGCAATGATTAAGATGGCTCGTAAGTATGGTGTTGAAAAATACGGACCAAACCGTTATCATATAGTAACAGCTAAGGACGGTTTCCACGGAAGAACATTCGGTGCTATGTCTGCAACAGGTCAGCCGGGCAATGCTTGTCAGGTAGGTTTCGGACCTATGACTTATGGATTTTCATATGCACCATACAATGACCTTAAGGCATTTGAAGATGCCTGCACAGAGAATACAATCGCTATAATGATTGAACCTGTACAGGGCGAGGGCGGTGTACATCCAGCAACTAAGGAATTTATGACAGGTCTTAGAAAGTTCTGCGATGAACACGATATGCTTCTTCTTATAGATGAGGTTCAGACGGGCTGGTGCAGAACTGGCGCAGTAATGTCATATATGAATTATGGCATTAAGCCAGATATTGTATCTATGGCAAAAGGCCTTGGCGGTGGTATGCCAATAGGTGCTATATGTGCAACAGAAGAAGTATCAAAGGCATTTACAGCAGGTTCACACGGAACAACATTTGGTGGACATCCAGTATCCTGCGCAGCAGCTTTAGCAGAGGTTAATGAGCTTCTTGACAGAAATCTTGCTGACAATGCCAAGAAAATGGGTGATTACTTCAGCGCAAAGTTAGAGAAACTTCCACACGTTAAGGAAGTAAGACATCAGGGACTTCTTGTTGGTGTAGAATTTGATGATACAATAAGCGGCGTAGATGTAAAGCACGGCTGTTTTGACAGAAAGCTTCTTATAACAGCTATCGGATCACATATAATCCGTATGGTACCACCTCTTATTCTGACAGAGGCAGACTGCGATAAAGCATATGAAATCATCAAAGAAACAGTAGAAAGCCTTAGCACAAAATAGGCACAGATTAATATAACAGCCACAATTATACAATCGTAATTGTGGCTGTTAATAGTAATTACTTGAAAGAATGGAGAATGATAATGGAAAATGTAATTACACAGGAAAGCAGTAAACCTATAGAATTTAATTACTACCTTCCAGTTAATATTGTATTTGGTTCAGGAAAGGTTAATAAGGCTGGCGAGCTTGCTAAGCCTTATGGCAAAAAGGCTCTTATTGTAACAGGAAAAAGCAGTGCCAAGAAGTCAGGGCTTTATGATAAAGTTAATGACAGTTTAAAGCAGGCAGGGCTTGAAACAGAGCTTTTTGATAAGGTATCTCAAAATCCACTTACGACAACAGCCAGCGAAGGAGCAGCTTACGCTAAAGAAAAAGGCTGTGATGTTGTAGTTGCAATAGGCGGCGGAAGCATAATGGACTGCGCGAAGGCAATAGCATTTCTTGCAGTTAATGATGGTGATGTAAGTGATTACATATTTGGAAAGAAGTCAAGTGATAAGGCACTTCCATTAATACTGATACCAACAACCTGCGGTACAGGTTCAGAGGGCAATGGTTTTGCAGTTCTTACCAATCCTGATAATGGTGATAAGAAGTCACTTAGATGTAATGCAATTGTTGCCAAGGTATCAATTGTTGACCCTGAATGTATGATGACAATGCCTAAGTCAGTGCTTGCTTCTGTAGGCTTTGATGCTTTGTGTCATTGTATGGAAGCGTATACTTCAAGGATTGCACAGCCATTTACAGATGCATTAAGCCTTTATGCAATAGGGCTTATAGCTGGTAATCTTGTAAATGTATATAATGGTAATGCAGGTAAAGAGGGCTGGGAGAAGATAACACTTGCCAGCACAATAGGAGGAATGGTTATTAATACAGCAGGAGTTACTCTTGCACACGGAATGGAACACCCTGCAAGCGGACTGCGTGATATAGTACACGGAAAAGGTCTTGCGGCTCTTACTCCGGCAATTATTGAAGCATCTTATACTGGCAATGAAAGCAAATTTGCTGATATTGCAAAGTTATTTGGCGGTAAGGAAGCTAAGGATCTGGCTTTGAAGATAAGAGAGCTTCTTGAGAACATTAATCTTAATTGTACACTTTCAGATTTAGGAATAGAAGAAAAGGATATTCCTTGGATGGCAGAGAACTGTATGAAGGTATCTGCCGCAAGTGTTGCGAACAATCCAGTTGTATTCACGCAGGAACAGATAGCGGATATTTATAAGAAAGCATTATAAAGATATTACAATAAATAACTTGGAGATTTAATCTAACCGGATATTGTACAGCCATAACTCGATAGAATATATTATCCCCCACCGGTACAAGAGCTTACAGGTGGGGGATTTCTTATTTTTATTTTTTAATTTTTTATTATTGTTTTTCTTGTTTGATTATATTAATTCATAAGCAATTCTTTCAGAACCGTCTTTAACATATATAATTCCACATTTTTTAAATCCATTTTTTTCTATAACGTGCTGCATAATTTTATTGTCGTGGTGGGTATCTATTCTTAAGTGTGATATCTGTTTCTTGCAGTAATTAACAGCAATTTCAAGCACGCCGTGAATAGTTCCGTCACCAGCAATTCTGTGGATTGTACCGTAAGGTTCATCAGACAGCCAGTGTCCATTATCAATTACCTGATAAGTGGAATCATCACCAATATGAAAATAAAATACTGCGTGAACTTCGCCGTCTGCTTCAATTACATACATTTCCTGCTTTGCAATGTCATTGTCGATTGTTTCCTCAGAAGGATTGTTATTCTTCCACTGGTTAGGATTGCCGTGTTCAGCCATAAATTGTCTTGCATAAGCGTAGATTTCCATAATACGTGTTTTATCGTTAGTTGTAGCTTTTCTTATTGTTGTGAGCATATTTAAACCTCATTTCCTGTATTATTTTTATGAAAGCTTCATATCGCCATCTTTTACCCAGCCTATTTTCTTTAAGAACATATTGATAAGCGGGCATATAATTGCTGGAAGTACGAATGATATAAGTATAAGTCCTGCCCAGTCCATAGCGGTAATAGCTGCTTTAGTTCCTGCTGCCACATCATTTACCCAGCCGGAATATACACCAATCTGTCCGACAAGACCACAAGTGCCCATACCGGAAGATACGGCAGTTCCATTCATATTAAGCTTGAAGACACAGGTTGCAAGTGGTCCGGTAATTGCTGATGTTACAATAGGGGCTATCCATATTCTTGGATTTTTGATTATGTTGCCCATCTGTAACATAGAAGTTCCTATTCCCTGTGATACAAGTCCGCCCCAGCGGTTTTCCTTAAAGGACATTACAGCAAAGCCGACCATCTGCGCACAACAGCCAGCTACGGCAGCACCGCCTGCAAGACCAGTAAGTCCAAATGCGGCACATATGGCAGCAGATGATATTGGAAGTGTAAGCGCAATTCCCACTAATACAGATACAGCAATACCCATAAGGAAAGGCTGTAAATTAGTTGCAAGCATTATAAGTTCGCCGATTTTCATTGCGGCTTTTCCAAGGGCAGGTGCGATAAGTGCGGCAATTCCTGTTCCGACACCTATAGTAATTAAAGGTGTTACAAGTATATCTATTTTGGTTTCCTTTGAAATCATCTTGCCAGCCTCAGCGGCAATAATTGCTACAAAATATACAGCAAGAGGTCCGCCAGCACCGCCAAGTGCATTAGAAGCAAAGCCGACTGTTATAAGAGAGAACAGTACAAGAGGCGGACATTTGAGTGCATAACCGATTGCAACAGCCATAGCAGGGCCGCTCATAGCAGAGGCAAGTCCTCCAACAGTATAATTAACGCCGCTTACAGTAGCAACTGTGTCTGTAAGAAACCCAATATGAAGCTGTGTACCGAGCGTATTAAGTATTGTTCCGATAAGAAGAGAGCAGAACAGGCCTTGCGCCATAGCGCCGAGTGCATCAATTCCGTATCTTTTAACGGATACTTCAATGTCTTTTTTCTTTAGAAATGTTTTGAATTTGTTTTTCATTGATTAACTCCTTGTTATTTTATATTTGTATTATATATATTTACTGTATTTAATTACTATATTTATTAATGATATAAGTTATAAACTTCTCTGCACTGTCAGTTGTATAGCTGCCTTTCTTCCATACAATGCCTATATTCTGGTTAATAACAGGACTTATTGGAATTCCCGTAGTTCCAGAGAGATTTTTTAGCAGTGATGAGTAAAGAAATGCACCGCCAAGATTATTGCATATAAAGTTCCTTATTGTATATAGCTGGCTTGCGTGCAGAATGACATTCGGGTTTACTCCAGCACGTTTAAATGCGGCATCAAGTGTTTCATTCTGTACCGAGTCAGTATTATACATAATAAGCGGCTCGTCCTTAATCATCTCAATTGTTACCTCGTGGCATTTGGCAAGAGGGTGGTTTTTAGACACGCAGAATACTAATTTGTCATTCATAATAGTGAAAGAATTAAGCTTGTCTATCTCATAAAAGTGCATATTAACAAGAGCAAGGTCAAGCTTACCCTCCTGAACCATATTAGCAGCTCTTATAGAACCATACTCAAATAATTCAAATGATATATCTGGATATAATTCTTTAAAATCTGTTATTAACTGTGGAAAGAATATTGTGCTTAAGAGTGGTGGTATTCCAACCTTTACAGTAGCCTTGCTTTGTCCTAAGTCATATAGCTGCTCTAAAGTATTATTGTATTGTTCTAAAAGCACAACTGCCTTCTGGTAGAACAATTCTCCTTCTTTAGTAAGAGTTAAATGGTTCTTCGTCCTGTTAAACAGATTAATGGAAAATTCTTTCTCTAACTCTTTGATTGCGCTTGATATGGCAGGCTGTGTCACATAAAGCTCAGCCGCCGCCTGCGTTATGCTGTGAAGTCTTGTAACAGCACAGAAATATTGTAATTGTACGATTTTCATAGAATTTTGCTCCTGTTAAATGTATTAATAAGCCCATATAGTTCATATGAAGTACTATTTATTTATAGTGTATACAGAACACATTTGTTAAGTATATATAAAATTATAATTATTTTATTAAATATTATAGCATATATTTGGTAGTTTTGTCTAAAATTGGTTAAAAGGTATAAATTTTACTTATGGAAGTATCATTTTTTGTAAATTTACAACAAGAAAATGTCTTTATATAATAAAATCAAGCAAAGGGAAATAGAAAAGCCGGTAATAATATTTCTTAGTGAATATATAGTGATTGGAGGAATGTTGATGAGTCACGCAACAATAACGTTAATATTTTTGTTGTTTGCAATCATAATGTTCATATGGGAGAAACTTCCACTTGGAGTGACATCGATGATAGTCTGCGTGGGGCTGGTTATCACAGGGGTTCTTGATTGGAAAACAGCATTTTCAGGATTTATTGACAGTAATGTAATTTTATTTGTAGCAATGTTTATAGTAGGTGGAGCATTATTTGAAACGGGAATGGCTAATAAGATAGGCGGAGTTGTAACACATTTTGCCAAGTCAGAGAAGCAGCTTATAATCGCAATTATGGTAATTGTAGGAGTTATGAGCGGGGTGTTATCAAATACTGGAACAGCCGCAGTTCTTATTCCGGTAGTAATCGGAATAGCAGCAAAGTCAGGTTATTCAAGGTCTAAGCTTTTAATGCCGCTTGTATTTGCAGCAGCTATGGGAGGTAATCTTTCACTTATAGGTGCACCGGGTAATCTTATCGCACAGTCAACTATGCAGGAGATTGGTAAGTCGTTTGGATTTTTCGATTATGCCAAGGTAGGCGTTCCAATATTAATAGCTGGAATAATATTCTTTGCATTAGTTGGATACAAATTATTACCAGATACAAAGCCAAGTGAGGACTCAGGTTACAGTAATAAGACAGATTTCAGCGATGTTCCAAAATGGAAACAGTGGTTATCACTTATAATACTTATCCTTACATTATTAGGAATGATATTTGAGGACAAGATTGGAATAAAACTTTGCATAACAGGATGTATCGGAGCTTTAGCATTAATAGTAACTGGTGTAATAACAGAAAAGCAGGCGTTAAAGTCAATTGATTTAAAGACAATATTCTTATTTGGTGGAACACTTTCGTTAGCTTCTGCACTTTCCAAATCAGGTGCAGGTGAGATGATAGCCAATAAGGTAATAGGACTTTTAGGAGATAATCCATCGCCATACCTTTTAACATTTGTAGTATTTATGCTCTGCTGTGTATTAACTAACTTTATGAGTAACACAGCAACAACAGCACTTATGGCTCCTATATGTTTATCAATTGCCACAGGAATAGGTGCTGACCCAAGTGCAGTGCTTATGGCTTGTGTAATCGGCGGCTCTTGTGCATATGCAACACCTATTGGAATGCCAGCTAACACAATGGTAATAGGTGCAGGAGGTTACACATTTAAAGATTATGCCAAAGCAGGAATACCACTTATAGTAGTATCAACAATAGTAAGTATGATATTACTCCCAATTATGTATCCATTCTTCCCTTAAGCTTAGCAGACTAAGCCAGGCATAAAGCAGACTAAGTCAGGTATTAAGCAGACTAAGCTGAGTATAATAATCAGGCTTAAAACAAGAGAAGATTGATAAATAAAACAACCTAAAAGATAAAACAGACTAATTAAACTAACAAAATATTTTACAGGAATTTAAAGGAGGAATTAATATGTCAAAGGAAGCACAGGTAAAACAGCTTACAGATTATATGGCAAAGTTCATTGCCTATACAGCTAAGAAATTACCAGATGACGTAATTGCAAAGCTTGAGGAGTTAAGAGATAAGGAAGATAGTCCATTATCAAAGACAATCTACAATACAATGTTTGAGAACCAGAAGTTAGCAGTAGAGCTTAACCGCCCAAGCTGTCAGGATACAGGTGTATTACAGTTCTGGGTAAAATGTGGAACTAAGTTCCCACTTATAGATGAACTTGAGGGACTTCTTAAAGAAGCAGTTGTACAGGCAACATTTGAAGCACCATTAAGACATAACAGTGTAGAAACATTTGATGAATATAATACAGGCAAGAATGTTGGTAAGGGAACACCTACAGTATTCTGGGATATCGTTCCTAACAGCGACCAGTGCGAAATCTATACATATATGGCTGGCGGCGGCTGTACACTTCCAGGCAAGGCTATGGTACTTATGCCAGGTGAAGGTTATGAGGGCGTTACTAAATTTGTATTAGATGTAATGACAAGCTATGGACTTAATGCATGTCCTCCACTTCTTGTTGGTGTTGGCGTTGCAACTTCTGTAGAAACAGCAGCATTACTCTCAAAGAAAGCACTTATGAGACCAATTGGCTCACATAATGACAATGAAAGAGCTGCCAAGATGGAAAGACTTCTTGAAGATGGAATTAACTCTATAGGCTTAGGACCTCAGGGTATGGGCGGAAAATATTCTGTTATGGGTGTTAATATTGAAAATACAGCCCGCCACCCATCAGCAATCGGTGTAGCCGTTAATGTTGGCTGCTGGAGTCATAGAAGAGGCCATATTATCTTTGATAAAGACCTTAATTATACAATTACAACACATTCGGAGGTGACTTTATAATGGTAGAGATGAGAAATGGTAAAAAGGTACTTATTACTCCTGTATCAGCAGAGGATTTAAAGGATATTAAAGTTGGTGACATCGTATATCTTGATGGCAGTATGACAACCTGCCGTGATGTTGCACACAGAAGATTAGTTGAAGAAGGAAGAGAACTTCCTGTAGATGTAAGAAATAATGCTATATTCCATGCAGGTCCAATTATCAGACCACTTGAGAATGATAAGTTCGAGATGGTATCTGTAGGACCAACAACAAGTATGAGAATGGAGAAGTTCGAGTACGAATTTGTTAAACTTACAGGAGTAAGAGTTATTATTGGAAAAGGAGGTATGAAAGAGAACACAGAGAGAGCCTGCAAAGAATTCGGTGCTATTCATTGCGTATTCCCAGCAGGAAATGCAGTTGTGGCAGCTACAGAAGTAGAAGAAATTGTAAGAGCAGAATGGCGTGACTTAGGAATGCCTGAAACACTCTGGAACTGCCGGGTTAAGGAATTTGGCCCACTTATCGTATCAATAGATACACAGGGCAACAATATGTTCGAAGAGAACAAAGTTATATTCAACCAGAAGAAAGATAAGGCTATAGAGGAAATCTCTAAGCAGGTTGGATTTATTAAATAATTAAAAATGCTAATGCAAACAACTAAACGTTAGCATAGACTGACATTACATTAAACCAAACCTAATATTTTAACAAGCAAAGGGCTGTCGCATAATAATATTGGAATAGCTTCCTGTATACATAAGTAGGAAGAAGTTCAATTTAATGCGGCAGTCCTTGTTTAATACAAGCTGATAACTGAAGGTGAAACAATCTTTGATGGTTATGTATGTGTCTGATAAGTAATATGGACATTTATAAATAATCTTGATAAGATACAAAGAAAACATTACTGGAAAGGTTAAGAAATAATGGCAGTAATAAATATATTAGAAAATGATGAAGTTATAAGAGGACAGTTATCACAGCTTCTGCGTGATAAGGGGTATGAGGTTATAGAAAATGCTGATATCAGTAGTTTTAATAA
Source organism: Lachnospira sp. (assembly GCA_050874785.1). Taxonomy (GTDB): domain Bacteria; phylum Bacillota; class Clostridia; order Lachnospirales; family Lachnospiraceae; genus Lachnospira. Next base: position 7,557 of record JBNMLJ010000007.1, on the reverse strand, counting down.
GACCGACAGGAAAAATACAGACTTATACCTTTTAGATGTGTATTTACCGGACGGAGATGGATTTAACGTATGTGAAAAGCTTCGCGGTGAAGGCTGTGTTACACCAGTTATATTCTTAACTTCGTGCGATGATGAGGACAGCATAACAAAAGGGCTTGATATAGGTGGTGACGATTATATAACGAAGCCTTTCAGGGTATCTGAACTTTTATCAAGAATAAGTGCCAACTTAAGAAGGCAGGCTATGCTTGATAACAGCATTTCCAATACGGATAAAAATAATTCTAATATATATACACTTGGTTCGCTTGTTATTAATTTTGATAATCTTACAATAAAGAAGGCGGGGAAGGATATACAGTTATCACCGACAGAATTTGCTCTGTTAGAGATACTTGTATGCAACCGCGGCCTTATTGTGAGAAGAGAAGTGTTTTTTCAGAAATTATGGGACAGGACGGGAACATTTGTTGAGGATAATACATTGACAGTAACAGTGAGCAGGTTAAAGACCAAGCTTGGAAAAATGGATAATTCAGACAAGAATTATATAGACACTATAAGGGGAGTGGGATACAGATGGAGAGAGCGTTAAAAAAGAGATTATATGTGTATACAATAGGGATGTTTCTTGCAACTGTGATAGTAGTATCAGTTATCACAATATATTATGAATACAGGGTAAGATATATGGCGACAACCCTGTATGGGGTTAATAAAGAGGCAGGCAAACAGCTTCTGTACATATTATTTTATGGAAGACAAGGTCATACAGTTACAGCAGATTATTCGGCTATATTGCAGGAGGCAGGTTATACAAGAAATGGTGCGTGGTATATGTTCTTATATGGAGGGGAATATATTCCATTTGCTGTAATTATTGGAATTATGGTTATACTGCTTGCCTTTACAATATATAATATTGTAAAAATCGGACATAATGATGTGTATTCTTATATGAACCAATTAAAGGAAGATAATGAGAATATATCAAAAGAACTGGATACTTACAGAACATATATGGAGAAGCGTAACAGGCAGTTACAGGATTTTACGGAAAATATAGCACATCAGATAAAGACACCGCTTACAGCACTAAGCCTGTCGCTTGATATGATGGAGGAACAGCTTAACTCCAATATGTCAGCGAAACAACTTAACTCCAATATGTCAGGGGTACAGCTTAATTCTTATATATCAGAGGCACAGTCAGAAGTGGTTTCTGGGAAAGCTTTGACAGATACAGGACTGTCCAATACTGAAAAGCTTATTAGTAATCTTGAAGAATGTTTCAGGCAGACATACAGGATAAGGGATTTTATTACAAGGCTGCTGAAATTAAGCCGAATGGAGTCGGGAAAGATTGTATTAACAGAAGATGATATTAATGTTAATGAATTTATTAATGAGGTCATATTAGAAGTTCCTGTTGTTAATAATTGTAATATAACTTCATATTGTGATGATGAAGATTATTTTATTAATGCAGATGAAGAGTGGCTGTTGGAAGCATTTATTAATATTGTACAGAATTGCAGTGAAGAAGCAGAAAATGTGGATATAAATGCCGTATGCAATGCTGATAAGTGTATTATAACAATAAAAGATGATGGAAATGGAATAGCTAAGGATAAGCTTGATAATATATTTAACAGATTTGAGAGTGGAAAAAGCTATAATTCCCTGCATACAGGAATAGGCCTTAATCTTTCAAAGCTTATAATTGAGGCACATCACGGAAGCATAAGCGTGAATAATAATGAAGATGGCAGGGGAGTAAGCTTCAGAATAATTATACCTAAATATAATATGAAAAGAAAAGCAAAGTAATAATTATACAAAATAACTATACAAATATAATAACGATTGTAAGATTGCTGTAAGATTCATAGGGTATTCTAGTTATAACCTAAAAGAAAGGAGTGGCTGATATTAATATCAGAGTAATGACGTGAATATTCTAAAAATAACATTTAAAAGCGTAAAAAGAAGATACAGGCAGATTATAAGAGCTGCACTTACAACATTATTTGCAGTATTTTTTGTAACAGCAGTTCTTATATTTCAGGAAAATATGTATCAGTGGCAGATGCAGTCCAATAAAGACAGATTTGGCGACTGGTTTATTATGGATATAGGAAGCAAGCAGCCAGATAGTAATCTTACAGACCACATTTATATTGAACAGCCGGTAAAGGTGTCAAGAAGCATTAATGTTCTTAACGATGACTGGCAGAGTACAGGCTTTTATGTAGGAAGCTTTTCATCAGAGTTTCTTGCACAGTCACATATAAAGCTTGATGAAGGAAGACAGCCAGAAAATAGTGATGAGATAGCAATGGACTGGAACACCCTTCTGACACTCGGTTATAGCGGTGAGATTGGTGAGAGCATTAATCTTAAATATTGTGACAATAACAGCATAGGAAACAAAGAGAAAAGAAACACAAAGACGTATACACTTGTTGGTATATACAGAAATTATACTAATATATGGAATAATGGAAAGCAGATACCATCAGCAGTTGTAGTGGACAGCGAGTTATCACAATTTAATTATGATACACGTTCGGTATTCTTATATCCTATAAAGGCTTCAATAAAGACTGATGACTACAAAGCAGTATTTGACTCTATAAAGGAAAAGACATCAAAGAGTTATACATACAATTCAGGTGTATATGATTATAAGCCTTGGGGTTCAACAAGCATATACCTTTATATGTATTTAATAGTTATGGCAATAGGAATAACAGCACTTTCTTACCAGCTTATTGAGTATAAGAATACAAGAAAGTCATCTTATAAGAAATATGCTTCCTTAGGTGCAGACAGTTCACAGCTTAGAAGAATGTATATTATTGAAAATGCTTTGATAATAGTTCCAGCAGCATTGATAGGAATAATTGCAGCATTTTTGGCTGGAGGAATTGCAGGAGGCATACTTGAAGGCAAGGCAGGATTTTCATTTTATACAATTAATGTTTCTATTGTGTTAAAAAGTATTGCTTCTGTTGTAATAGCAGTTGTAGTTGAGGAGATAGTAGGACTGTTATCTAATGTTATGGATACAGTTAAAGAGAAGCGTCTTAAGGCAAGAAGCAAAAAGCAGATAGTTAATATTGAGGTTCGTAATAAGAATACATCAGGCAGAAAATCCAACCTTAAGGTATCTAATCTAAGCCGTGTAATTACAAGCAGGCTTATGAAGCGTGATGGTGTAGGAATGATAATAGGTGTAAGATTATTTTCACTGTTTATCTGTGTTGTACTTGTATTCAGCGTTATGAAGATAGCTACATCATTTGATAAATATAAGAAAAATAATTCACTTCCTGATATATATGGATATCTGGACATACCATCATCTAATTATAGAACTGATATGATATATATATCTTACCTTAAAGATTTTGATAACTATCCAGCTAAGTCGTTAAATATGGACGAATTTACACAGGTTGATCTTATCAATAAAGAATACAACAGCAGGAATAGATATAATATTCCGTATGATGAATTACGCCAGTTGATATTAGATAATGGTATGACAGCATTATTTACATCTATACCATATAATTCACCAGATAGAATTATAAAGTCTAATTGTGCAATAATGAATTCGCCTTTGGCTAAAGATGGTAATAATAGCATTATAGAAGGTGTGTCATCTGATGTTATAGATGGTTTAAATGAAATACCGGGTATAGTTTCAATTGATTATTCTATATTTGAGTCAGAAAGAACATGGTACTGGGATAACCAGGACTATCATAAGATGGGAATTGACAAGATTATAGCTGCACAGAAGGCTTCATCTATAGCTAAAACTATGAAAGATCCGACTTATGGAAGCCGGTATTTATTTGCAACAGAATATGTAAATCCAACAAAGGAAATATATGATATAGCCAGCAAATATATTGATAAATCCAATATTAATTATGATGACTTTGCAAGTGGAAAACAGGTTATAGTATTTATACAGGATAACTGTGAGGGTGATTATGATGATACATTAAAAGCTGGTGATACATTATATTATAATTATTATAATGTTCCATTTGGACAGTGTAATAAAGGAGGGTATATTACATCAAGCAATGCAGTATATCCATATGATATTCCATTTTTCAATAAATATAATAATAGTGGAAAAATAGATTTACAGGTAGAACTGAAAGATGACGATAATCCTAATACAGCAAGTACAACATATAGTTTCACACAGACTGATTTAGAGGTAGAAACGATGTTTGGTGCCTGTGTAGCACCTCAGGTGGCAGCAGTTATTAAAGTTACAGATGAAGTTAAGGAAGATTTTAATGGTATAATGCCAGATTATGGTTATTATACAGCACTTGCAAGTACGCAACTTGCTAAGCAGGCGGTTGATAACCAGAAAGATCTTATGCTAAGAATTACGGGAGAAGGACTGACAGACGGAATAGATTTTGAATTACAGTATAATCAGATAAAGATAGATTACGACCTGTCATCAACATTTTCTGCTACTAACAACAAAGTTGCACTTTATCTTAAGAGTAATAATATAACTTATAAGTCAAATGTTGACAGCAAGAATGTATATAGAACGCAGCTTGTCAATAATATACTGCAATATGGAATAACTATAATGGCGGTAATAATTATCCAGCTTCTTATAATGGCAATAATTATAAGAAACAGGATAGAAAGCAGACACGGCAAGTTCATTCTCTTTAGAAAAATGGGGATGACAAGAGGGAAATTACTTGGAATATGTATGTGTGAAGCACTTAGGGAATCACTGTGGTGCATAGTAACACTTCCGCTTATGCTTATATTGGAAGTGCTGATATATTCAAGTAATATAAGGAAATTATAGTTATATAGGCACAGGCAGCTTATAAATATATATTTGATTAGGTAATATTAAAAATAATTATATATGGAATTACATATATGCAATTAGAGATATAGAAATGGAGGATAAGTATGGAGGCTATATTACAGGCTAAAGAGATATCCAAGACATATCATACAGGAAGTGTAGATGTTCCTGCATTAAAGCAGTGTTCCCTTGAATTCGGGAAAGGCGAATTTACAGCTATTATAGGAAAGAGTGGTTCGGGAAAATCTACATTATTAAGAATACTTGGAAGTATGGATACACCAGATACAGGCAGTATATTAATAAAAGGCGAGGACATAACACATATGAAGGACAAGAAGCTGTCAGGTTTCAGAAGAAGAAATATAGGCTTTATATATCAGGATTACAGCCTGTTTCCAGAATTTACATCATATGAAAATATAGTTATGCCAATTCTACTTGATGGAAAAAAGCCAGATGATGCAAAGGTTGATGAGATATTATCAGAATTAGAGATAAGCCATTGCAAGAATAAATATCCATCAGAAATGTCAGGTGGAGAACAGCAGAGAGTGGCAATTGCCAGAGCACTTATTACAAGTCCGGCGGTTATATTTGCTGATGAGCCTACAGGAAATCTTGATGCGGGAAGTGCAGAAACAGTTGCAAAGATGTTATCAAAAGCAAGTCAGAAATACGAGCAGACAATAATAATGGTAACACACGACAGACAGATGGCTGATTACGCAGACAGGATAATTACTATTTCAGATGGACAGATACAGTAATATTACATAGCAATAATAAATTGTGGCAGTATATTTCAAGATATAGCTCATATAGGATTGTGAATTGCTGTTGTATGATTTGCTATTGATTATATATTATAAGTATATTTCACAATGGTATGAAAATAAGTGCTTAGTGTTAATCTATTCGGGGGAATAATAGATAACGCTAAGCACTTTATTTTAAGTGTTAGAGATTAATATACTTAAATATTTTCGTATCGTGGAAGTTCAACTATTATGGCTTCGTGGTGGACAGCCGGGAGAAACTTATCCATAACTTCGCTTGTCTTTAACTTAAGGCTTGAAGTATTGATACAAGGGTGACAGCCAAGAGAAGCTTCTTCAAGTACTTCCTTGTCAATAAGTAACTGGACGTGGTTGTCAGTATCATTCATAAGCCCCATAATAGATACTGAACCAGGTGTTATATCAAGATATTCTTTCATATATTCCTCATCGGCGAATGAAAGTCGTGCAGAGTTAATCTGCTGGCTTAAATCTTTAGTCTTAAATACTTTATCTCCCGGCATCATAAGAAGATAGAATTGTGTTTTCTGTCGGTTGCATAAGAAAAGGTTCTTGCATATAAGTGTGCCAAGAATTTTATCAATATCGTTGCATACTTCCATTGTTGTTGCTGGTTCGTGGTCGGTTCTGTAATATTCCATTCCTAACTGGTCAAGTAAATCATATACTCTGATTTCTTTATCAAGTCTGTCAGCTTCATTGGCTGGTCTGCCTTTTATTAGTTCCATAGTGTTCTTGTAGTCCTTTCTTATGATTGATTATAGTGTATACAATTGATTATAATATATAAAATATAATAAAACCAGCCATATGATGTCATTTCCCATAAAGGACGCAGGGGTATCATATGGCTGGTTTTATAAAGTTGAACAATGAAGAATATTAATACATTTGATTAACAGATGTATCGTAAGTTAATATCTGATTACTGGAAATCACATATGTCAATCATAGCCTCAAGCATTTCCTTTTCTTCTGGCTTTTTCTTAGTAAGTCTTGCGGCGGCTACGATAGGCATCCACTTATCAACGTAACGCTTATCAGTAGAAGTCTTCTCACAGAACATTGATATGTACTTATCGGCAAGTGCTTCATCGTTCAGTTTAAGTGTAAGGTAAGTATTAGCCGCATCGGCAGAAGCATTACCTTTAGTAGCGTGTACCCAGTCAACAGCAGTAATTGCAATTATCTGGTTGTTGTCATCAGTCTGTACTATAATATTTTCTGGACAATAATCACCGTGGCATAATTTAGTATGATAAGGAAGCTCTGAAAGTCTTGAGTCCAGCTCATATTTCGTGTCAGCAGGAATATTAAGCTCATTAATCTGTCGCTCAAGCTTACTTTTCATATCGACTAAAAGAGGGTTGCTGTGCTTATTAATAGCTATCTGGTAGTCAACCATAGCCTCTATGTAAGCATCTGCATTTTCAGGGTGTTTAGCTAACAGCTCTTTTAAAGTTTCTCCTTTGGCATATTCGCTTGTGATAGTCCATTTGCCATCTACTACAGATACATTAAGAAGTCGTGGTATATCAAGTCCTGTATCTTCAACTCTTGCAGTGTTAAGTGCTTCATATAATACATCGGATTTGCTGTAAGATAGTGCAAATACTTTCTCAGCCTTATCCTTATCAACGTATACAGATTTTAGAGTTCCTTTATATATACATTTTTTCATAATAACCTCCATTCCTGCCCATTACTATGTAGGCATTCAAGTTCATACGCAGATGTCAATTCTGCGAGAGGGCAATCTTTATAAAGATTGCCACATATCCATTCATATCTTTATATAACGGGACAAGTGGTATTGTACATATAACAAGCCCGTTGTGTCTGTCAGTGAGAATAATGTTATCTGACATTGACAATATATTATCA
>JBNMLJ010000006.1:0-98699 GCA_050874785.1 Lachnospira sp. | reverse complement strand
TGCTGACCGAGATACCAGCACATATGGATGATACAGACCGCTCATTTCTGGAAGACCTTCTTCCATGGTCACCAAAACTGCCAGAATATATCAGAAAACAAAAAGACCGTGGTTAGCGGTCTTTTAAAAGTCAAGGTACATGGGTTGGAGCGTTTACATATGAACAAGAAATATTTACTGAATTTTACATTTATTATCACAATAATAATGCTTATCTACGCAGTGTTGTGCGTTATAGATGGAGCAACATTATTAAATCCACTTTTGACTTATATTGTGGCATTTATAGTATATGTATTGCCAGTGGCTTATATTTCAAGCAGACGGGCAGAATTAATTGGTATGACTTTTAAGAATGAAAGTGGTAAAGAAGAAAGTATTGAACAGATAATATGTGATAAGACCAGAAGAAAATCAGAAACTGAAAACAACGGTGAAAAGATTTATCTTAAAACTAACAGGTATTGCAGGTGGCTCACTAACAGAGTGATAGTGAAGGCAGAGGCTGAAAAAATATATTTGACAATTCCTAGAGAATATGGGAAGTACTTTAAGGAAATAGAGGCTGATAAACTGGAATTAAAAAGTAAAAAGTTCAGCAATATAAATACTATGCTTGTAGTCAGTGTATTAGCAGGTGCGGTATTAGGTGGAGTAGCTGGGTTTGCAGGTGCAGCTTTCTATGGAACATTTAACGGATATATTGTGGGAATGAATTTGTATCGTGCATATGTAGCGTTTGCACTGGTGGGTGCGGCAATAGGACTATACACTCCAGTATAATTGAAATATTCCGAATTCTGTCAAAAAAATCCTATTTATGCAATTCGTATTGCAATTACCAATTAAAGCAGATACTATGAAAATGTAGCAATAATAAAAGGTTGTAGCTATCAGGTGGTAGATGATATGAGGCATATAATAAAGGATTTGAGAATGGCAATTGCTGTATTGGTTAAATCACAGCATAAAGAAAAGCTTGACGACAGAGAAACTGATATTATAAAAGCAATAATTTCCCATAAGAAGGTGAATAAGACTGGAATTAAATTGCTAATTCTTTTTGTTATCGTATATACAATGGTTTTATTTGCATATAATTTCGAGGATATAACGGCTTCTGCATTATATAATATAAAATATTATGACCAGTTGTCAGATGTGTATTTGCAGTACACTGAAAATGCTGACTATCCAGAGAGTGATATTAATACAATATTTAATTCAAATAATTATTCTATTTATAATGCGGTTGAGAAAAGACATTTGTCTGGTGTTGTAATTTTACTTATGATTATTAACAGTCAGGTGGCGGTATTGGTGTATATAGTGTTACTGGCAGTGATAATATTGAAGCTGTTTAACAGCATTTCACTGTATAGATTAAAGAAAATTGTAATTCCGTTGTTTCTTATAACTGGATTGATATACGCATTTGCTGGATATGTATTGCCAGAGATTGTATTAAGCGTACTATTAAAAATGCAGGTAGTTGTAATGCTGGAAACAGTAATAGTTCAGGTAGTTTCGCAGCTATTAACTGGCTGTATATGCTATATTATACTTAATATGTTATATAAGAAATATTGTAAGATAGCAGAAAATATTATTTCGTAATTCACTTGAAGTGAAAAAACAGAATTTAAGGAATAATTATTATAGAATGGAAATAAATTATGCTTAATATAGCAATATGTGACGATGAAGAATATTTTAATGACAAAATATATTCTATTGTAAAGGAATGGTTCAATAATAATGAAATAGACGTCAATATATGTACATATAAGTCGGGAGAGGCTTTTATGCAGTCTAAGCTGGACAGACTTGATATAGCATTTCTTGACATTAGTATGGGGCAGATGAATGGAATAGATATGGCAAGAAAGATAAGAAAATGTAATGCCGATGTATACATTGTCTTTACAACAGCATATATGGAATATGTGCTGAAAGGCTATGAGGTTGAGGCAATCAGGTATATATTAAAGGATATGGATACATTTCAAATAAAGCTGGAAGAAAGCCTTAGTACAATTACAAAGAAGTTAAAATATCCGGTAGAATGTAGGCAGTATGACTTTATTGAACAGACAAAGAGTGTGCGGCTTAATGCGCTTATATACATAGAAAGCGACCTGCATAAGCTTAAGTTTCATATTCAGAATAATAAGGAAAATGAAACTACAAACGGAACTGAAAATGTGGCTGATGTGTATACATTATATGGTAAGCTTAATGATATTGAGAGTGAGTATGCAGATAGGGGCTTTATAAGAATTCACCAGAGCTATCTTGTAAATATCAGACATATAAAGAATATTAAAAGGTATAGCGTTTTAATGAGTGATGGTTCTGTGTTAGGAATTCCTAAGAATAAATACAAAGATATTGAAAGAAAAGTTATAGAGTACAAGGGAGAGATGTGGTGATATATTTAGAAAGTCTGTTATTTATCGTGCTTGAGGTGTTGTGCTGTGTATTTTTTATAAATATATTTGCATACAAACGATATGATAATAATTACATTAACTGCATTATTGTGCTTGGTGAAATTATATATACATATGTTGTGGCGTTGTTTTTACAGAATAACTTTGCGTTGAGGCAGATTATTTTCATTATGGGAACAGCGTTTTTAATGACTATTTATTATAAAGTAAATATTATATCAGGACTTGTTCTGGTTGGTTTATATCAGGGGCTTTTGTTAGCTTCTGATTATTTTGTTATGTTTACTATGATGGCACTTTTTAATAACGCATACCTTGGGAGCATTGAGCAGAATGTGGCTGGGCAGTTTCTTGTTGTTATAGCAAGAATAATAGTTTTTATGCTTATTATCGTGCTACAGAAATGGCTCGGCAAAAAGAATGGCGTAATAAAAGAACTTCAGGATATGGAACTGTTAAAGTTTATATTTTTTCCAATATTTTCGATTATAGCCATTGTTGCTATGATGTATTGTGTAGAAAATGCTGCTGGGAACCAGAGCGATATGCTGCTTATCGTGGCAGTCTGTCTTGCGGTTATGAATATAGTTGTATTTTACATTATGAAAGATATTTTAAGGAAAGAGCATATCATCAGGGAAAGAAAGATATATGAGCAGAATATTAAAAATGAAGCTGTTAATTACAGGTCGCTGGCAGATAATTATAAAAAACAGAGAAAAAGAATACACGAATACAAGAATGAGATAATGTGTATTCAAGGCTTGTATGAAGAAAAAAGGTACGATGAGCTTGAGCAATATTTAAAGCAGGTTAGCGGTAACATTTTAAAACAAATGGATACAATACACACCAATAATGCAATAACCGATGTAATATTAAACACTAAGTACCAGCAGATGCAGGATAAAAATATCATTTTTATATTTAATATCAATGACCTTTCCAAGCTTAGCATTAAAGATGAATACATAGTGACAATATTGTATAATCTTTTGGATAATGCGGTAGAAGCCTGCGAAAAGCTTGAAAGTAACAGGATAATCAAGCTTAAGTTCATAATGGAAGAATACCAGACTATTATATCTGTAAAGAATACATTTGACGGAACGATAGTAAAAGAGAATGGTGAGCTGGTAAGTACCAAGAAAGACCACCCAGATGAGCACGGCATAGGGGTGAAGAATATAATAACAACAGTGAATAACTGTGGCGGCTCATATTCAATCAGGTATGATGACAGGGAATTTTATTTTTCGATAATGCTGCCGAATGAGCAGGAGATGATATAGGAAGCATACTGGAAATGTGTTGTAAAAGATAATAGCAGGTAGTACACTAAAGACAATATAGTTTAGGAAAGAGAACTTGTGAGTTTATTGGACTAATGTCTTTAAGTAATTGGTAATTAAAGGAAGTGACAGGAATGATTGATATTTATACAGAGAAACAAGAGGCAGAGGATTGGATTATACAAAATGATCTTTATTTTAATCTGAATACCAGTAATGAGGAGATGTCAGAAAAAGAAATTGAGGTTATAAAAAAGATTGATGATGCCATTCTGACATCTGATAAGCATATACAGACAAAGTATGGTTTGGGAACAATAAGAAATTTATCATCTGGTTGTAAGACGTTATTAAATATTATGAAACATCCTGAAAAAGTTGTATGTGTTGAAGAGTGTGGACCAAATGTATTAAAAATGATATTTCAGATGAATGGTATTAAAATATATATGTCAAGACCAAGTTTTGCAGATATTCCAGATAATGCAGAACTTAGATTTAATGACAGTGATGTTGTAATGGGGAGTATAGGATATAATGAATGGTGGAGCAAAGAATATAAGAGGAGAGAAAAAGATGATTTATAAGAATATCGTATTTAAAGCAGATCCATTTTTATATGAATTGTCATTTGATGATAGAATTACACTTGTTGGGGGAGATAGTGGAACTGGAAAGACTGTATTGTATGAAATGCTTGAGGATCTGAAGCTTACAGATAAGTATAATGCAATCAAATTATTTAATTATAGATCAGAGAATATGAAAGAAAATCTTATGAAATGCAGGAATTGCTTTATAGTTATTGATAATGCAGATATTCAGATTGATGATGATATCAGACGATTTATTAATTTTGAATTTTCTAATCAATATATGTTGTTCTTAAGAAATTGTGATGGGTTGAATGTGTCGGACAAGAGTTTTAAGGTGTTGCAGTTAAAGGATAATAAGATAACGCTAGAAGAGGAAATATAATATGAAGTATTTATGGACAGAAGATACTGGTGCAGGATTGCATTTCTGGCAGCTGGTGAATGAGATTTTCTTTAGAGGAGAATTAAATGTTGAAAGCAAAGGAAGTAATCAGGGAATATTAAATGCAGTATCACAGGTAAGTAATCAAGGTGATGATATATATTATATTGCATTTGATTATGTGGTTGATAATCAGGATATTCGTAACAAATACAGATTACTTCAATCAATAGCTGCTAAGTCAGATAATCATATTGTGGTATTGGATATAATTTGCTTTGAATATTTGATTTTATCTTTTGATAAGCTGATAGAATGGACAGGGACGGGCAAAAAAGACAAAATAAACATACATAGGGAAATATTGAAAACAGTTGAAGATCATCGTATTAATTTATCAAAAATACAAGATGAAAAAACATTACAATATTTAGCAGGTTTTAAAAGATTTTCTACAGAGAGGGTAATGAAATCATTGGCAGGAGAAATGACAGAAAATGAAAAGTGGTCTGTCAGAGGCGTTTTTATGGGTGATTGCTGGTACAAAGATTGTTGTGTTTCAGAACATCAGGAAAGTCTTAGATGTGGAGAACCAGATATTAAAGAGGGTTTGCAGAAGATGAGTGAATTAATACAATCAGCAGAAGTACAGAAAGTATTAGCCGATATAAATACACATTGAAACCAATAAAGTTTTATGTTAGAATAGACCCAATATAACAATAACAGTGCGAAGCCGCATATACAGGAGGTTTTAAGATACAATGGAACAGTATAAGCAGGAATTTATAGATTTTATGGTTGAGAGTGACGTGTTAAAGTTTGGAGATTTCACATTAAAGAGTGGAAGAAAGTCACCATTTTTTATGAATGCAGGTGCATATGTAACAGGTACACAGCTTATGCGTCTTGGCGAGTATTATGCTAAGGCAATTCACGAGACATATGGTGATGATTTTGACGTGCTTTTCGGACCAGCATATAAGGGAATTCCAATCAGCGTAGTTACAGCCGTTGCTTATGCTAAGCTTTATGGCAAGGAAGTGCGTTATTGTTCAGACCGTAAGGAAGAAAAAGACCACGGTGCAGATAAGGGAAGTTTCCTTGGAAGCAAGTTAAAAGATGGCGACAGAGTTATTATGATAGAAGACGTTACAACATCAGGTAAGTCAATGGAAGAGACAGTTCCTAAGGTAAGAGGAGCGGCTGATGTTACAATTATCGGTCTTATGGTATCACTTAACCGTATGGAAGTAGGTCTTGGCGGCAAGGTGAGCGCATTAGACGAGATTAAGGAAAGATATGGCTTTGAAACAAGCGCAATCGTTTCAATGGAAGATGTTGTAGAACATCTTTATAATAAAGAATGTGAAGGCAGAGTTGTCATTGACGATAAGTTAAAGGCAGCTATAGATGCTTATTATGAACAGTATGGGGTATGTAATTAATCAGTCAGTTTGAGTTTGTTAAGCTGGCAGGAATGGAGGATTGTTGTGGAAGAAAAATTATATAAAAAAATGAAGTCAGTTGGCGTATCAAATCTTGTGTTTGGAATTGTAACAATCGCTTTTGGTATTGGAGCTGGTGTTATGATGATAGTTAATGGAGCAAGACTTCTTGCGCATAAATCAGATATATTATTTTAAATGTATATACTGCCTGACATATTATTGCAATGCTTTAACATGGCGTTGCAATGGTATGTCAGGCATATTATATTGTGTGGAGAGAGATTATGAATAAGCAGAAGTTTCATAATGTTATGAAATGGATAATTTTTGTTATATATATGTGCCTGCTTATATACGTTGTATTCTTTGCTGAGTCAATGGGAAGAACATCGCAGACAAGACACATATACAATCTCGAACCTTTTAAAGAAATAAAAAGGTTCTGGAAATATATATTAGACAATGATTCACTTGGAAGAATAGCAAGACTTAATATTATAGGAAATGTTGTTGCATTTATTCCTTTTGGAATATTTCTTCCAGTGCTATCTCACAGAAGAATTAAATTAATAGCAACAACTTTATATTCATTTAGTCTTTCTTTGGCAATAGAGCTTACACAGCTTATAACTATGGTTGGAAGCTGTGATGTAGATGATTTGATATTAAATTGTCTGGGAGGACTGACAGGATACATTATATATGCAGTCGGGTGCAAAATTATTAGAAGAGAGGATTAAACGTGAAATTATTTAATAAATACAAGTTTTCGGATAAAAGGCAGTCGCTTGGTGGAATAATATCTACCATAATGGGTCTGCTTGCATTGGCTTCCTTGATATATGGCGTGTATTTATCATACAAAGCTGAAGGATATGCAGGTTTAAAGGTAGGAAGTCTTGGACTGTTAAGTCTGTTATTTTCAATAATAGGTTCAGTAATCGGGCTTCTTAGCTTTAAGGAAGATGATAAATTCTATACTTTATCAAAGGTTGGTTCACTATTATGTGGAATACTCGCAGTATTTATGGTAGCAGTATTCCTTATGGGCATAGTGTAATTATTGATATATTTATTATAGAAATGGAGATTAATATGTTTGATGATAATATAGAAGAAAGATATTCGCTTGCAATAGAAAGAATATCAGAGATTAATAAAGATGATGAGCTGTCAGATTATGGAGATGGCAGTTATGCGGATTATTTTAAAAATGTATCGGCTTTTATACTGCTTATGGATAAGCTTAAGAATGATATAGCTGGCAAAGCATTTGATAATGCTTCATTAGAGGAGCTTGGCGAATATAACAGGGCTTTATATAAAGATGTGACAGGAGAAGCCTATAATACAAGTTATGCCAATCCAAGAGTTAGTGTTAAGTGCTTTGGTGAGCAGTGCGGAAGATTATTCTCAATGGTATATATGGAAATCAGGGGTCTGATTGTATATATGTATGAGCGAAGATTAGCAGATGCAACAGCACTTATTGAGCTGTTTATTGAGCTTTACTGCATAGTTAAGGACTGTGCGGCTGATAATGCAGAAGCTGATTATAAGCAGCTTAAGGAAGCAGTCTACTGGTATGTAAGTGATTACAGTGATGACCATATTGAATACAGAATAAGGGAGCTTATAGACCCATCACTGGATTTTGCTGTAAGAATTATTATGGACAGTGATTTGAATGATTTAAGATATCTGTACAGATATGGAGAATATATTACTGATAATGAAATTAAAATGGCACAGCATTTGAACTCATTATCTGAACAGCAGATAAAAGATATGGCGGCAACATTTACAGAAGGATACCGTAAGGGATTTATTCTTGGCAACAAGCCGTTAGACAAGAAGCAGACTGTCAATATCAGATACTGTGTAGGCTTTGAAAGACTTGTAAGAGAAGAGATAAAGCAGTTTGAAGCAATGGGTCTTAAGCCTACTATATACAGGGCGGCAGTTAATTCAATTAACAAGCGTATGCATATTAAGATAGGTTATTATGGTGCAAGTCCTAATAAACAGATGGAATTTGACCATAGATTTGATAATGCACTTTATCTTGACGGAAATTTTGTTGAGAGAAAGCTTGGTGCATTAAAAAATGCGTATGAAAAGCATAAAGAGCTTGCCGATGTACACGGCGGTCCTGCTGTTATGGAAGTATTTGGTGAGAAGCCATTTGAGCCAGATGATGCTAAAGAATGTTATCATCTTGATGATAAACAGCAGAAGCTTATAGTTAAATATAATAATGAATCAGGAGCTATAGTTAATTCATATATTAAGGGCGAGGAGAGAAGCTTTACTATAATAGCTTATCCATCACCGGAGGTAGGCGATAAGTTCACTGAGATTTTTGATGAGATTGTCAAGATAAATACTCTTGATTATGACAAATACAAGGTTGTACAGCAGAGAATTATAGATGTGCTTGATACAGCAGAATATGTCAGGGTCAAAGGCTGTAACGGCAATGAAACAGATATGAAAGTATCTATAATGAAGGTTAATGACGGCAGTAAGCAGACCGTATTTGAGAACTGTCTTGCAGATGTTAATATACCGCTTGGTGAAGTATTTACATCGCCTGTTCTTAAGGGAACAGAGGGAGTGCTTAATGTAAGCAAGGTATATCTTAACGATATTAATTTTAAGAACCTTAAGGTACATTTTAAAGACGGCTTTGTCACAGATTATATGTGTGATAATTATGATGATGAGAAGCGTTGCAAGGACTTATTTAAAGAAAATGTCCTGTTTAACCACAACACACTCCCAATCGGAGAATTTGCGATAGGAACTAATACTACAGCATATGTGTCAGCGAACAGATATGATATTGTGTATCTTCTTCCAATTCTTATTGTTGAGAAAATGGGACCACACTTTGCACTTGGTGATACGTGCTATTCAAGGGCAGAGGACGTTGCGGTGTTCAATCCTGATGGCAAGGAGATAATCTCAAGGGATAATGAGGTGTCTTTATTAAGAAAGAGTGAGCCTGACAAGGCATATTACAATTGTCATACAGATATTACAATTCCATATGATGAAATTGGAAAAATATCGGTTGTAGACTACTCAGGAAAAGAAACAAGCATAATAGAAAATGGAAGATTTGTGCTTTCAGGAACCAAGATGCTTAATGAACCGTTTGAAGATTAAAACAGACATTTGTTGAATAACACGGTTTATGTTAAATTCCTTGACGATATATCTAAAACAAAGTAAAATATTATAGGTATTGTATTATATTATCTGTTTAATTATCCAGCTGGGTGATTTATCAGATAATATGAAATGATACGTAACTTAATATTATTTTAAAGTGATAGTTATATTTCTATCAGAATGGGAGGAAGTTAAACATGGCTTTAGTAGGAATAGTTATGGGTAGTGATTCTGATATGCCTGTTATGGCAAAGGCGGCAGACATATTAGACAAGTTAGGTATCTCATATGAGATGACAATTATCTCTGCTCACAGAGAACCAGATGTATTCTTTGAATATGCGAAGACAGCAGAACAGAAAGGATTCAAGGTTATCATTGCAGGTGCAGGAATGGCAGCACATCTGCCAGGAATGTGTGCGGCAATATTCCCTATGCCAGTTATTGGTATTCCAATGCACACAACTTCTTTAGGTGGTAGAGATTCATTATATTCAATAGTACAGATGCCAACAGGAATTCCTGTTGCAACAGTTGCTATTAATGGTGGTGCTAATGCAGGTATTCTTGCGGCTAAGATTCTTGCAACATCAGATGAGCAGCTTCTTGAAAGACTTAAGAATTATACTAAGGAATTAAAGGAAAGTGTTCAGGCTAAAGATGCAAGACTTCAGGAAGTAGGATACAAGAACTACTCAAAATAATTAAAATATCAGATTGTCGTTAGATTATAAAATGGTGCTTATAAAGCATACATAGTGGTTCGCAGATAAGCTGCGTAAGAATGGAGGATTACAATGGATTACAAGAATGCTGGTGTTGATATCGAGGCAGGTTACAAGTCAGTTGAATTAATGAAAGATGCGGTTAAGTCTACATTCAGACCAGAAGTGTTAGGCGGTATCGGTGGATTTTCAGGTGCATTTTCACTTGAGAAGATTAAGCAGATGGAAGACCCAGTTCTTCTTTCAGGAACAGATGGCTGTGGAACAAAGGTTAAGCTTGCTTTTATTATGGATAAGCACGATACAATCGGTATTGATGCAGTTGCAATGTGTGTTAATGATGTTGTATGTGCAGGTGGAGAACCTCTTTTCTTCCTTGACTATATTGCCTGTGGCAAGAACTATCCAGAAAAGATTGCAACAATCGTAGGTGGTGTAGCAGAGGGCTGCCGTCAGTCAGAATGTGCACTTATCGGTGGTGAAACAGCAGAACACCCAGGACTTATGCCAGTAGATGAATATGATGTTGCTGGATTTGCAGTAGGTGTTGTTGATAGAAAAGACCTTATAACAGGTGAGAATATTAAGCCAGGCGATACACTTATCGGTATTGCTTCAAGTGGTGTTCATTCTAATGGATTTTCACTTGTAAGAAGCGTATTCACAATAACAGAAGAATCACTTAATACATATTATGATTCACTTGGCAAGACACTTGGAGAAGCTTTACTTGCTCCAACTAAGATATATGTTAAGACTATGAAGTCTATTAAGAACGCAGGTGTTCGTGTTAAGGGATGCAGCCATATCACAGGCGGCGGATTCTATGAGAACATTCCAAGAATGTTACCAGACGGTGTAAGAGCTGTTGTAAAGAAAGACAGCTATGAAGTTCCTCCAATCTTTAAGATGTTACAGACAGACGGTGAGATTGAAGAACATATGATGTATAACACATTTAATATGGGTATTGGACTTGTACTTGCAGTAGACCCTGAGGACGTAGATACAACTATGGAAGCTATTAAAGCTGCTGGTGAAACACCTTATGTTATCGGTAATATTGAAGCAGGTGAGAAGGGAGTAACTTTATGCTAAGAATAGCTGTTATGGTATCTGGAGGTGGAACTAATCTTCAGGCTATAATTGATGGTGTAAAGGACAAGACAATCACTAATACACAGATAGCTGCTGTTATAAGCAATAATGCCAATGCTTACGCTCTTACAAGAGCTAAAGAGAATGGAATACCAGCTTATTGTGTATCACCTAAGGATTATGCGACAAGAGATGAATTTAATAAAGCACTTCTGGAAAAGGTTAATTCACTTAATGTAGATCTTGTTGTGCTTGCCGGTTTCCTTGTTAAAATTCCAGAAGAAATGGTACACGAATACAGCCATAGAATTATTAATATCCACCCATCACTTATACCATCTTTCTGTGGTGTAGGCTTTTACGGACTTCACGTTCACGAAGCTGCACTTGCCAAAGGTGTTAAGGTTACAGGTGCAACAGTGCATTATGTTGATGAAGGAATGGATACAGGAGAGATTATATTCCAGAAAGCTGTTGAAGTTAAAGATGGTGATACACCAGAAATTCTTCAAAAGAGAGTTATGGAACAGGCAGAATGGAAGTTACTGCCTGCCGCTATTAACAAGATAGCTAATGAACATAATAACTAGAAAGACTAGATTATATTGGAGGAAGAACAGATGAAGGTTTTAGTTGTAGGCAGCGGTGGACGTGAGCACGCTATATGCTGGAAGATAAGCCAGAGCCCTAAGGTTGACAAGATATATTGTGCACCGGGTAATGCAGGTATTGCTGAGGTTGCAGAATGTGTTGATATTAAAGCTATGGAATTTGATAAGCTTGTTGCATTTGCTAAGGAAAATGCAATCGACCTTACTGTAATTGGTATGGATGATCCACTTGTTGGCGGTATTGTTGATGCATTTGAGGCAGAAGGCTTAAGAGTATTCGGACCTAGAAAGAATGCAGCTATACTTGAGGGTTCAAAGGCATTTTCTAAGGATCTTATGAAGAAATACAATATACCAACAGCAGCATATGAGACATTTACATCTGCTGATGAAGCTAAGAAGTATCTTGAAACAGCTAAGTATCCTATCGTTCTTAAGGCTGATGGTCTTGCACTTGGAAAGGGCGTTCTTATATGTGAAGATAAGCAGATGGCACTTGACGGTGTAGACGAGCTTATGCTTGACAAGAAGTTCGGTTCAGCAGGCAATACAATTGTAGTAGAAGAATTTATGACAGGACGTGAAGTTTCAGTTCTTTCATTTGTTGACGGTAATACTATAAAGATAATGTCTTCTGCACAGGATCATAAGAGAGCCAAGGACGGAGATCAGGGTCTTAATACAGGTGGTATGGGCAACTTCTCACCATCACCATTTTATACTAAGGAAGTTGATGATTTCTGCAAGGCACATATATATCAGGCAACTGTTGATGCTATGAAGGCAGAGGGAAGACCATTTAAGGGTGTTATATTCTTCGGACTTATGCTTACACCAGAAGGCCCTAAGGTGCTTGAATATAATGCAAGATTTGGTGATCCTGAAGCACAGGTTGTTCTTCCAAGAATGGAGAATGATATAATTGATGTATTTGAAGCGTGCATAGACGGAACATTAGATAAGATAGACCTTAAGTTTACTGATAATGCGTGTGTATGCGTAGTTCTTGCATCAGACGGTTACCCACTTGAGTACAAGAAAGGTTTTGAGATAACAGGTATGGAGAATTTCAAGGGTAAAGACTCATACTTCTTATTCCACGCTGGTACTAAGTTCAACGAAGAAGGCAAGGTTGTTACTAATGGTGGACGAGTTCTTGGTGTAACAGCATTAGGTGAGGATTTAAAGAAAGCCCGTGCTAATGCTTATGAAGCGACAGAATGGGTTAATTTTGATAATAAATATATGCGTCACGATATAGGTAAAGCTATAGACGAGGCATAATTGTTAATTGAATGTATTTAAGTAACTCCCGCCACATATGATGGTGGGAGTTATTGTGTAATAATTGTAATAATGGAGGACAATGGAATGAAGATTACATCTGTAAAAGGTACTAATGATTATCTTCCTAATGAAGTAGAGATAAGAGATTATCTCCAGAATGAAATATTAAAAGTATATGTAGAGAATGGTTTTGAACATATAACAACTCCAGTTATTGAAGATATTGAAAATCTTGATAAGAGTGACGGTGGAGAAAATCTTAATCTTATATTTAAGATTATGAAGAGAGGTGACAAGCTTGACAAGGCACTTGCAAGCGGAGTTACTTCACAGAATGAAAATGTTCTTGCAGATATGGGTTTAAGATATGACCTTACACTTCCTTTAAGCAGATATTTTGCTAATAATAAGGATAAGCTTACACTTCCAATGAAGTGTATACAGATGGACAGAGTGTACAGGGCAGAACGTCCACAGAAGGGCAGATTAAGAGAATTCGTACAGTGTGATATAGATATTATAGGTTCTGACTCAAGAGATTCAGAGGTTGAGCTTATACTTATAACAACTAAGGCACTTAAAGCTATAGGAATGAAGAACTTTAAGGTTAAAGTTAATGACAGACGACTTTTAAGAGCATTTCTTATGGACTGCGGATTTGAAGAAAGCCAGCTTGACAGCGTATGTATAACATTTGATAAGATGGATAAGGTTGGTCTTGAGGGCGTTAAGAAGGAACTTGAGGAGAAGGAATTCGCAGAAGCAGCTATAGCTAAGTTTACAGGATTTCTTGCAAATGTAAGCAATCCACAGGAGATTTCTTTAGAGTCCGTTAAAGATATTCTTGTAGATAAAGCACCAGCAGAAAGCCTTGAATACATTATGAAGTCAGTTAATGAGCTTTGTAATGGTGAGTTCGATGTTGTATTCGACCTTTCATTAGTAAGAGGACAGGGATACTACACAGGAACAGTATTTGAAGTTGAAAGCATTGACTTTAAGGGTGCTATTGCCGGCGGTGGAAGATATGATAACCTTATTGGCAAATTCTTAGGACAGCAGGTAAGTGCAGTAGGATTTTCTATCGGATTTGAGAGAATATTCTCTATACTTATGGAACACGGAATTGACCTTCCTAATAAGGGCAATAAGATAGCAGTAATGTACGATGAGGGCGAGCTTACAGCAGCTTATAAGCTTGCAGAAAAGTACAGGGCAGAAGGCAAGATATGTTCACTTTATGTTAAGCCAAAGAAGATGGGCAAATTCTTAGGAAAGCTTGAAGAAAGAGGCTATGCAGGCTTTATTAATGTAAGCAATGGTGACGAGATAAGTTATTTTGAAAACTAATAGTTAAAATAGAACTTCGGGTAATCTATGAACAAATCGGACATAGGTTACCCGAAGTTTGTCTCACGCAGTTAGTTCCTTGCCTTGGCAAGTGCGCTGTCTATAGCTGATAACAGCATAGTTGCTGTATATTTACTGCCTGCATTGTAGGTGATATTATCTGTTGAGCCGTTGTTGATAACGGCGGTCTTTATCTCATCAAATGAAGAATTAAGCATAGGATACATAGTCTGCACGGACTCTGAAAGATTAACCATTTCGATATTGTTGATATTGTCGGAGTCAACTGTAACCTGAATATCTATAGGAGTACCATTAAGAAGTATCGAGGAAGTGTATACACCTGGTGAATATGTAGGACAAGATGTATTCTTTTTCGCTGTGTCAGTGCTTGTGCTTATATTAACGCCTGTACTTTTGGCATTGTCTGCACTGTTTCCGCCGAATATGAATATTGCCGCTAATATAAGAAGAGCAGCAATTACGCATACCATAATTATCAGTTTCTTAAGTGGAATTACCACAATCTTGGTTGAACCGCTCATATATCCCCCTCATATAACACACATTTATTTTGATAAAATATATGAGCATCCATATATAAATAGAACTTATATATGGTATACTTAAATGAGTTTCATTGAATAAAAATGTGCGCGGAAATGAGGATTATTATGTCATTACAACTTATACTTGGCGGTTCGGGTGCTGGCAAGTCAACATATTTATATAATTCAATAATAGAAGAGTCTATTAACAATCCTGACACAGATTATATAATTATCGTGCCAGAGCAGTATACTATGGCAACGCAGAAGCGAGTGGTTGAGCTTCACCCACGAAAGGGAATTCTTAATATAGATGTCATAAGCTTTGAAAGACTTGCTTATAGAGTATTTGAGGAGGTCGGGGCTTCTGATTATCCGGTGCTTGATGATACAGGAAAGAACCTTATTGTAAGAAGAATATTAGAACAGCACAAGAAAGAACTTCGTTTCTTTAGTGGTAATATATCCAATACCGGATTTGTAGCTGAGATGAAATCAGTTATATCAGAGATGCTACAGTATGATATAACTGTTGATAAGATAGATGAAATTAACAAAAATGTTGATAATAACAGTCTGCTTGGAATGAAATTAAGTGATATTAATATTGTTTACGGTGGATTTAAGAATTTTATAAAAGATAATTATATTACATCAGAGGAGATACTTGACCTTCTGTGCAGAAAAGTGCAGGAGTCAGAAAAGCTTAAAGGCAGTGTGATAGCACTTGATGGCTTTACTGGCTTTACGCCTGTCCAGTACAGGCTTATTGGTCTGCTTCTTGATATATGCACAGATATTAAGGTGGCACTGACTATAGATACAAGTGAAAAGGTTAATGTCAATGAGGGCATTGAGAACCTTTTCTATATGACTAAGGATACAGTGGCACATTTGTATAAAATATGTGATGAACAGCATATTAAGATAGAAAATGCTGTGATGATTGATGACGATAAGATATCACGTTTTAAGTCGTCAAAGGAACTTGCATTTCTTGAAAAGAATATATTCAGGGCTGGAAGCAGGCGTTATAAGGGTGAGGTAAATGATATAGCCATATATTCAGGGACAACGCCGAAGGACGAATTGCAGTATATAACAGGTAGGATACTTGAACTTACACGTCTGTCAGGCTACAGATACAGTGATATAGCGGTTGTTACAGGTGATATTGGCGTGTATGGAAAGCTTGCCGCTAATATATTTTTCCAGAACGAAATACCATTTTTCTTGGACCAGAAACGTCATATAACAGATAACTGCTTAGTAGAAATGATTACAGCAGTACTTGATATTATCGAGAAGAATTATGCCTATGACAGTATGTTCAGATATCTAAGAACAGGATTTACCTCACTTACAAGAGATGAGATAGATATTCTTGATAATTACTGTCTTGCGGTCGGCATAAAGGGCAGGAAGCAGTGGAACAATGAATGGATAAGAAAGTTCAGGACAGGCAGGGAAGATACAGACCTTGGACTTCTTAACAGATTAAGACGGGAAGTCATAACTCCAATAGATGTCCTTCACAAGGATATTAAGGAGGCAGATGGAAATGTAGCTGCCATTACCAGAGCTTTATATGAATTCATAGCTGGACTTGACTGTGAGAGAAAGCTGTCATCTATAGATGTGGACAGTGAAGAATATGGGCAGATATATAAAAAGATAATAGAACTATTAGATAAGATAGTTGAATTATTAGGCAGTGAGAAGGTTACATTAAAAGAATACAACCACATTATAGCCTCTGGTTTTGAGGAGATTAAGATAGGACTTATACCTCCGACTAACGACTGTGTTGTAATAGGTGATATCGAGAGAACAAGGCTTGATAATATAAAGGTAATGTTCTTTGCAGGCGTTAATGATGGGTATGTTCCGAAAAAAAGCGACAACAGAAGCGTTCTTTCAGAAACAGACAGGGATAAGCTTAAGAGTATGGACGTATCCTTATCAATGTCAGTCAGGGAGAAAGCATTTATTCAGAGATTTTACTTATACCTTATTATGACAAAGACATCAGAAAAGCTTTATATAACTTACGCACGCAATGGTATGGATATGAAAGCGGTTCTTCCTTCTTACATAATAAGAATGATTAAGAAAATGTTTCCTCTTGTTAAAGAGTACGGCAGAGAGGATACATTTGCAGAACACGCATATATACGAATTCCAAAGGCAGACATTGTATGGAGCGGGGATAATCTTAATAAAGTGCTTGCAGAGGGAATTGCACTTGAATTATATGGAAGGGAGCTTACAGGAAGCGTAACATCATTTGAGCAGTTCGCTTCGTGTCAGTTCGCATATTTCTGCCAGTATGGACTTGGGCTTAAAGAGAGGGAAGAATACCAGTTTGCAGTTAATGATTTTGGTACAATTCTTCACGCTGTAATTGAAGATGTGTCAAAGAATATAAAGCAGAACAATAAATCCTTCGTGCTTTTAAGTGATGAGGAAAGAAGCCAGATGGTATCAGAGAGTATCAATGCGATAGCTGAGAATTACGGCAATACAATACTTAAGGACTCAAGCCGTAATGAGTATCTTATACAGCGAATGAAAAATTACGCCGACAGGACATTGTGGGCAATTGGAAAGCAGCTTGCTGACGGAATATTCAGGCCAGATGCATTTGAGAAGGGATTTCTTACACAGATAGAAGAACTTCCGCACGATGTACTATTTTATATGAAGGGCAAGATAGACCGAATAGATGTGTGCGAGGATGACGAAAATGTATATGTCAAAGTCGTAGATTACAAGACAGGACAGTCGGATTTTAATCTTTTAAAGACATATTATGGCTTGAAAATCCAGCTTCTTACATATATGAGGGAAGCAATGATATATGAAAAGAAGAAATATGGTGACAAGAATATAATTCCAGCTGGACTTTTATATTACAATATTCAGGACCCGATAGTTGAGGCAAAGAAAGATGATGATGAGGTCGAGGCACTTATAAGAAAAGAATTAAGAATGAAAGGCGTTGTTAATTCTAATAAGAATATTATAAGTATGATGGATTCAACAGAAGGTTCATCTGTTAATATTCCTGTCAGTTATAATAAATCTGGTGAGCTTGATATGCGTTACAGCAGGGTTATGACAACTGATGAGTTCGATAAGCTTGGCGAATATGTTGATAAAGAAAATGTAAATAATGCAGGAAAGATACTTAATGGAAGCATTAATATCAATCCGTATATTAAGGGTAATGAGAACAGCTGTACATACTGTCAGTATAACAGTGTGTGTGGATTTAGCGCAGATATGCCGGGTACAAGTTATCGAAGGCTTCCTAACTTAAGCAAAGAAGATATATGGAAATTAATAGATGAGTATAACAGCGGTGAAGCGTACAGCAGTAGTAAAGAGCATAACAGTACAGAAAAGTATAACGATAGTGAAGAATATAACAAAGAAACTGACATTAATTCAGAGGTGTAATAATGGCAAAGAAATGGACTGATGAACAGCTTAAGGCAATAGATACCAAGAACAGGAATATACTTGTGTCAGCCGCCGCAGGTTCAGGAAAGACAGCGGTTCTTGTTGAACGAATTATCAATATGATTACAGGTGAGAACAGCACAGATATAGACAGACTTGTTGTTGTTACATTTACCAAGGCTGCTGCGGCAGAGATGAAAGCAAGAATAAGAAACAGGCTTGATGATATGCTTGACAATAATGAGGCAGATACCAATCTTTTAAAGCAGATTGCACTCATTAACAATGCACATATAACAACAATAGATAGTTTCTGTCTGTGGATAATAAAAAATCATTTTTCGGAGATTGAATTAGACCCCGGCTTCAGGGCGGCTGATAATGGAGAGATTACGCTTCTTGAAAATGATGTAATGCAGGAGCTTCTTGAGGACTATTATACAGAGGCAGATGAGGATTTTATTAATCTTGTAGAGGCATATGGAACAGGACGTAATGACCAGAATATAGAAGAACTTATTAAGAAAATATATAATCTTGCACGAAGCAATCCCTGGCCTTCTGAATGGTATAAGGAAACGCTTGATATGTATGAAGCACCCGATAATTCTAACAACAGGGCGATAGCTGACCTGTACGGGAGCATTATCAATTCGCTGAGTGATTACTGCCGCAAATATGAGTATATGATTGAACTTTGCCAGCGTGTAGACGGTCCTGTGTCATATCTTGATGCAGTCAACTCAGACTATATGAATATTAAAAGAATACTTGAAGCTCCAGACTTTGATGAGCTTTCAGTAAGAATACGAAAGACGGCATTTGACAGATTAAGCAATAAGAAAATGCCTGATGCAAGGGATGATTTAAAAGAATACGTCAAGAATGAAAGAAATAATTTCAAGAAATATATTAATTCCCTTATCAGTGGTGTGTTCACAGCAGATATTGATACATTAATGGAAGATGTGAAAGCTAATGCACCAATGATTGCTATGATGGTAAAGCTTGCTAATGACTTTGCACAAAGAATGGCAGAGCAGAAGAAAGACCGTGGAATAATAGATTTTAATGATATGGAACATCTTGCACTTGATATTCTTGTAAAGAATAATGCTGGTACGATTGAGTATACCAGGACAGCAGATGAACTTGCAGAGAGCTTTGATGAGATATTAATAGATGAGTATCAGGATTCCAACCAGTTACAGGAAGAAATACTTACTGCTGTATCAAGACAGAGAATGTCCGATTATTTCAATAATGTATATATGGTTGGAGATGTTAAGCAGAGCATATATAAGTTCCGGCTTGCGTGTCCGGAATTATTTATGAGCAAATATGACAATTATTCATCACAGGATAATAACTGTGAAGATACATTACAGGATAATAACTGCGAAGATACATTATCTGGCAGTGATGAGCAGAATATAAGTTCATATAAGATAGAATTGCAGAAGAATTTCCGAAGCAGAAGTAATGTTCTTGATAGTACCAATGATGTGTTCTTCCGTGTTATGAATAAGAATTTCTGTGGCATACAGTATGATGAGAGGCAGCAGCTTAACTGTGGGTTAGATTATCCGGTATGTGAGGATAAAAGAAACTTCGGGCAGGACAGTGAGAAAAGCACAGATATTGCGCTTATTGATATGTCGGGTGATGAGGACGGCGATGGGATAAGGGCAGAGGCAAGATATGCCGCATTAAGGATAAGAGAACTTATGTCAGAGGATAAGGCTTATTATGTGTATGATGCTGACATTGAAGATTACAGGAGAATAAAATATGGTGACATTGTAATTCTAACAAGAACGCTTACAGGCTGGGCAGATGTGCTTGTCAATGAACTGCTTGACTGCGGAGTGCCAGCTATGGCAGATACTGCACAGCAGTATTTTAAATTAAGGGAGATAAAGGTTCTTATAAGCCTGCTTACCTGCATAGACAATCCATTGCAGGATATACCTATGGCTTCTGTGCTTCTGTCATACTTTGGAGGTTTTACGGAAGATGAATTATGCCAGATAAGAATATCAGGAAAGAAATATTCGCAGAAGTTTCTTATCAGGCAGATGAGAAGCATAGCAGAGAATGAGGACGAGGATTGCGATTACAAGAAATGCAGTGCATTTATTGATAAGCTTAATGCCTTAAGAGATAAGTCGAGAATAATGACTATCTATGATTTGCTGTGGGAGATTGTATACAATACAGGTTATTATGATTACGCAGGAACTATGCCGGCAGGAGGTAAAAGACAATCTAATATAGATGTGCTTCTGGACAGGGCATCTTCATTTGAGGGAACAAGCTACAGCGGACTTTTTAATTTCTTAAGATATATAGAAAGATTGCAGAAATACGACATAGATATAACTGACTCACAGGGTATGGGTGATAACGGCGACTCTGTAAGGGTGATGAGCATACATAAGAGCAAGGGTCTTGAGTTTCCAGTTGTAATTGTAGCCGGACTTAACAAGCAGATTAATAAAATGGATGCAAGAAGCAGGATTGTCATTGATAAAGAGCTGGGCATTGGTGCTGATTATGTCAATCTTGACCGCAAGACCAAGACATCTACTATTATAAAAGGAGCAATTGCAAGAAAGATTGTAAGAGATGGAATATCCGAGGAAGAAAGAGTTCTGTATGTTGCAATGACAAGAGCAAGGGAAAAGCTTATTATGATGGGAAATGTCACTGACACAGACAAGGCAATGACAGGCTGGAATTCAATTGCTGATGAGATTAGAATGTCAGGAATGTATTCCTATGCTGACTGTGAGAAGATAGACAAATTCGCAGATATGATAATTCCAGTTGTGCTTACTGGAAAGGAATATAATAAAGGTGAATTCAATATAAAGCTTATTGGCGTGGAAGAAATTAATTCTTTATTGAATAAATCGGACATAAACCAAGCTGGAAGCCAAGCGGCAGGTGAAAGTCAGGCAGGCGAAAGCCAGAGTACCAGTTCAGATGATGAGCGAATGTTAAAAGAAAGACAGGCGGACGAAAGCCAGAACGCCAGCCCAGATGGTGAAAGGATATCAAAGGAACTTCCACCATATATTAAAGACCCTGACGCGGACAGAAAAGTAAAAGTAACCGTCAGTGAGTTAAAGAAAATGCAGAACGAAGCAGATTACGAGGAAAATGCTTTTGCGGCAGACGGTATGGCAGAGGTTGAAGCCGCAGACGAATACATTCCAACAGTTCCTAAGTTTATAAGCAATGAAGAAAAAGAGCTTGTAAGCAATGAGCGTGGAACGGCATACCACAGGGTTATGGAATGTCTGAATTATTCAAAAGCTGGAAGCATTGAGGATATAAAGAATGAAATTGACAGAATGGTAAGAGAAGAAAAGCTGTCATTAAAACAGGCTGAGTGCATAAAGCTTAAGGATATAGATACATTTGCAGGCTCATCAATAGGTGAAAGAATTAAGAGTGCATATGCTGATGGCAAGGTAAAAAGGGAACAGCCATTTGTATTTGAATATGACAGACAGCTTGTACAGGGTGTCATTGACCTGTATTTTATTGAGGACGGACAGCTTGTTATAGTTGATTATAAGACTGACCGTGTGCTAAGAGGCAGGGCAGGAGAGGACGAGCTTAGAAGAAGATATTCTGTCCAGCTTGATTACTATGACAGGGCACTGTCACAGATAACAGGCTTAAAGGTCAAAGAAAAAGTAATATATTCATTTGCGCTGGGAAGAAGCTTAACTGTAGAGTAATTATCTGGAATAGGTAATAGAATAAGCAGAGTAGTTTATAAAATAGTCTGGCACTAAGTAGTTGAATTAAATTGCTGGATACTATATACTAGATTAGTTAAAGTGTAAAATGATTTAAGAAATGGAGAAATTATGTCAGATATTACAAGTGAAATTAAGAAAAGAAGGACATTTGCAATCATATCCCACCCTGATGCTGGTAAGACAACACTTACTGAGAAGTTCTTATTATATGGTGGTGCTATTAATCTTGCTGGTTCTGTAAAGGGTAAGAAGACAGCGAAACACGCAGTATCAGACTGGATGGAGATTGAGAAGGAAAGAGGTATCTCTGTAACATCTTCAGTACTTCAGTTTAATTATGATGGATATTGCATTAATATTCTTGATACACCTGGACACGAAGATTTCTCAGAGGATACTTATAGAACTCTTATGGCTGCTGATTCAGCCGTAATGGTTATAGATGCTTCAAAGGGTGTTGAGAAACAGACTATTAAGCTTTTTAAAGTATGTGTTATGAGACATATTCCAATCTTTACATTTATTAATAAAATGGATAGAGAAGCCAACGACCCATTCGAGCTTCTTGATGAGATAGAAAATGTACTTGGAATTGCTACTTGTCCTATCAACTGGCCTATAGGCTGTGGTAAGGCATTTAAGGGTGTATATGACAGAAAGCAGAAAGAGGTATCACTCTTTAAGGCGGCAATGAACGGACAGAAGGAAGTAGATACTAAGAATATTTCAATAGATGATGATGAGCTTAAGGCAGAGATTGGTGATGATTACTGGGCTAAGCTTGAGGAAGATGTAGAACTCTTAGACGGTGCAAGTGCAGAATTTGACCTTGCCAAGGTTCAGGCAGGAGATTTAACACCTGTATTCTTTGGTTCAGCCCTTACTAACTTTGGTGTTGAGACATTTTTACAGCATTTCCTTGATATGACTACATCACCACTTCCACGTAATTCATCAGCAGGTCTTATTGACCCATTTAAGGAAGATTTCTCAGCTTTTGTATTTAAGATACAGGCTAATATGAATAAGGCACATAGAGATAGAATTGCATTTATGCGTATATGTTCAGGAAAGTTCACTGCGGGTATGGAAGCTAACCACGTTCAGGGCGGCAAGAAGATAAGACTTTCACAGCCACAGCAGATGATGGCGCAGGAAAGACATATTGTAGAAGAAGCTTATGCGGGAGATATTATAGGTGTATTTGACCCAGGTATATTCTCAATAGGTGATACAATATGTACTTCTAATAAGAAGTTCCAGTTTGACGGAATTCCTACATTCGCACCAGAACATTTTGCGAGAGTAAGACAGCTGGATACAATGAAGCGTAAGCAGTTCATTAAGGGAATAAGCCAGATTGCACAGGAAGGTGCTATTCAGATATTCCAGGAATATAATACTGGAATGGAAGAAATTATTGTCGGCGTTGTCGGTGTACTTCAGTTTGAAGTTCTTGAATACAGACTTAAGAATGAGTACAATGTAGATATAAAGTTAGAGCCACTTCCATATGAACATATCAGATGGATTGAGAATCCAGAAGAAGTTGATGTGAACAGACTTGTCGGTACTTCTGATATGAAGAAGATTAAAGACCTTAAGGGCAATCCATTATTGGTATTTGCTAATAGCTGGTCAGTTAATATGGTGCTTGAACGTAATGAGGGACTTAAGTTATCTGAGTTTGGAAAGAACAACTAAATTGCAGATTTAATAAGGAACAAGGTGATTAGATGAATGTAAGCTACAGAGAGATTATTAAAAAAGCAATAGCCATAGTGCTTATGGCAGTCATTCTTGTATGTACGGCGACAGGATTTTCGTATACATTTACCGCTAAAGCAGATGATACAATTATTGCTACAGGTTATGTTAATTATGATGTAACAAGCCTTAGAATAAGGACGGCACCTGTAAATGGAAGTGTAATTACCAAGGTAGATGGCGGATTTAAGTTCGATATATACGAAGAAGTGAATACGAGTGCGACATATAAGTGGTACAGCATAGGTTTTTATCTGAATGGTGAATACACAAGAGGATATATAACATCAGAGTATACTACTAAGGAAGCAAAGTCAGATTATACACCAGATAATAATTTTGAAGATTATCTTGAGGCACAGAATTTTCCGGCTTCCTACAGGGAAAGTTTAAGACAGCTTCATAGTGCATATCCATTATGGGTATTTGTAGCAGACCATAATGGAAGGGACTGGGATACTATGGTTAATGCCCAGAATGTAATAGGACGAAGCCTTATATACAGTTCGGCAGATGCTTCGTGGAAGTCTACTGCTGATGGCTGTTATGACTGGAATACAGGTGAGTATACAGAACTTGACAGCGGTGGCTGGGTTCAGGCATCTGAGGGACTTGTAAAATATGCGCTTGACCCAAGAAACTTTCTTGATGATACATACATATTTATGTTTGAAAGTCTTTCTTATGACTCATCAGTACATAATATAGATGGTGTGCGCAATATTATAAGCGGAACATTTATGGAGAATTCAAGCCACAATCTTGATGGATATGACTATGCTTCACTGCTTATGTATGCAGGTGAAGTATCCAAGGTAAGCCCATATCACCTTGCAACAAGAATTATTCAGGAACAGGGTGCAGACGGACGAGGCAACCAGATATCTGGAAATGTAAGCGGATACGAGGGCTATTATAATTATTACAGCCAGAACGCTTATGCAAGCGGTGGTCTGTCAGCAGTCCAGAATGGTTTGAAGTATGCCAAGCAGACCGACAGTTCTAATATGCGGCCTTGGAATTCACGTTACAAGGCTGTTGTAGGCGGTGCTGTCAATCTTGGAAAATGGTACATTAACAAGGGACAGGATACTATATATTATGAGAAGTTTGATGTTAAGAACTTCTCACACCAGTATATGACTAATGTGCTTGCACCAAGGTCAGAAGCGACAAGGGCTAAGAAGGCATATAGTTCATACACGCTTAATAATACAACATTTAAGTTTAATATTCCGGTATATGATAATATGCCATCGTCAAGATGTATAATACCAGATGGTAACCAGAGTGCGAATAACAGGCTCAGTTCATTATCAGTAGACGGTTATACATTAACTCCTACATTTTCATCTGATAATACTGATTACAGTCTTATTGTAGAAAATGATGTTACAAGTGTTAATGTATCGGCAGGACTTATAGATGGCAATGCAACAGTAAGCGGACGAGGAAGCCACAGCTTAAGCGTTGGCAACAATGTAATCAATGTTACTGTAACGGCTGAAAATGGTGATATAAAGACATATGTAATCAATATAACAAGAAAGTCTGCACAATCTGGTGGTAATACAGGTACAGATGGTTTTAAGACAGATTATAATGTCGATTCATCAAAGAAGATAATGACTAAGATAGGTGTCGGAAGTCAGGCATCAAGCGTTCTTGATAATGTATCATACAGCAATGGCTGCTATGGAAAAATATTAAAGAATGACGGAAGCGAGAGAGGCGACACAGTAGTTACTGGTGATAAGTTTGTTGTATACAAAGCAGACGGAAGTGTATATGATGAATATTCTATAGTTATATATGGAGATGTTAATGGTGACGGAGTTATAGATTTATATGATTTCGTAGCTATTAAGAGAGCAGTTCTTGGAATTGGACAGCCACAGGGCAGTTATAAAGAGGCTGCGGATATTAACAGGGACGGAGTTATAGATTTGTATGATTTCGTAGCTATTAAAAGACACATATTAAATATAGGATATATCCAGCAGTAGTGACTGCAAGAAGAGAGGACATATATGAATAAGGTTAAAAAGATAATTTCAGCACTGCTTATTATATGTATGTGTGCTGGAATGGCTTTTGTGAATAAGACAGATGTATTAGCGGCAGGAACAGCAAGAGTATCAATTGGTTCAGCAAGTGGTACGGTAGGCGATACAGTATCCGTAGATGTGTCAATCAGCGCATCGAGTGGAATAGGTGGAGCTACAATATATGTATCCTATGACCCATCAATATTAGCATTAAGCGGAAGCTCAAGTAATTCGGGAACTGCGATGGTCAGCTTTATGGACGAGAGTACAGCAAGCAGCCAGTCAAAGACAATAACATTTAAGATTATCGGAGCTGGTACTTCAAGCCTTAATGTTATAGGTGATTCCAAGGTTATTGATATAGATATGCAGGCGTGCAGTATATCCAAATCGTCAGGTTCAGTTACAGCTTCTGCACCAGCCTCATATTCATCAGATAATACATTAAGTTCATTACAGATAAGTCCGGGTGTGTTATCGCCAGCATTTTCACCAGATGTAACTACTTATACAACATCTGTTGGTGCTGACTGTGCAAGCCTTACAGTAAGTGCAGTTCCTAATGATTCAAAGGCAACTGTAAGTGTATCTGGCAAGAGAATGGACCCAGGACTTAACACAACAACAATTACTGTAACAGCAGAAAATGGCAGTAAAAGAACTTATACAATAAAGACAACCAAGGAAACTAATTCAGCTTCTAATGAAAATAATCAGGCAACAGGTTCTGACTCATCTAACGGGTCAACAGACAATAATAATGGTGATATTCCTGATGTGCAGGACCCTAACAGCGAAGCAATACAAGAGCCTAACATTACAGTAGATAATGCTGAATATAAGATTGTATCTGCTAATGATGAACACCCACTTCCAGATGGTTATACTCCAACAGAGTATGATTATAATGGAACAAAGGTATCAGCAGGTGTTGGAATTGATACAGGAGTAACAATTGTCTATCTTGAAAGTACAGATGGCAAAGGTGAGAGCGGTTATTATGTATACGATTCGGTGAGAAAGACATTTTCACCATTCGTAGAAGTAAGCCAGCCACAGCTTACATACTGCATACTTGCGATAGATGAAGCTTCTATGGAACTTCCAGAAGGCTATGATGTTGGAAGAACAGTAATTAATGGCAAAGAAGTCGATGCCCTACTTGACAGAACAGGCAACTACGCATTATTCTACGGCGTAAGCTCTACAGGAGAAACAGGCTGGTTCAGATACAATGTCAATGACGGCACAATACAGGGCTATGCTGGTTACAATATGGCAGATGAACAAGTGATCAACACCAACGCCAAGACAGCCGATGTCGATAAGGCATTTAATACAGTAAGCGATTATATATTCGTTATATTAGCAGTACTTGCTGTTGTAATAATAGCATTAATAGTTGTAGTTATAGCCTTAAGCATTAAGCTTTCAAAGAGCAAAAAAGCCTTCGTAGGAGCAATGGACGGCTACGAAGACGAAGATATAGACGAGGAAGACTTGGACGATATGGACCTTGAAGATGAGGAAGACATCTTATATGACGCCCCAGAAGACGACATATACAACGAAGCATCAGATGATGCCGCAACTCCTCAGCCATCACACCCACAAGACCTCCCCGAAGAATACAACGAGTCCGAAGAACTAGAACTAGAAGAAATAGACGACAAATAAAAAATATCGCCCAACAATAATAGACGATAAACGACCACATCGTCTAATCTAATTAAAAAATAAACAACAAACCAAATGAAACAGTCTGACAATAGACCCCCAATCCCCAGTCCCCGCCTTACTGGCTTGCCCAGTAACAGGGGACGTCCCCCATAAATCTATTGTCCGGCTGTTTTTTTACGCACAAATTTATATTCCTAATCTCTATTCCCAATCCAGTGAAATATATTTTAAAGTTAGTCAAATATAACATATTGACAAATATATTTCACTATGCTATAAAATCTACTTAATAAATAAAACAAAATACACCAAGGGTTGAAAGACAGCCAGCGTTGTTAAAGCTGATAGAAGCATAAGAAGATGCTGGGGAGCCGCCGGTCCTTAGCTGGCAGTGCCAACTGGCAGCTTAGTACCGCTGCGAGCGACACGCAGTGCAAACGTGTCTTTGTTGCTTCTATCAGCTTTAACACCGCGTCCGGCGTCAGTCTTCCACCCCAATCAATTTTAAAGAAGGAGATGTACAAGAATGATATCTAAATTACACCAACTAAATTTACACGACAAAATAAAATACATTTACGCCACTGTAATTAAATTTATGATTTTATCAGGCATTGTAAGCATAATTGGTTTATCACTTCTGGATATAAGATTTAATTCTTATGTAAAAGGTGCTCAGAAAGCAGATACCGCTGTGAAAGAAAGCATTATAGATATTAGTTCTGCTGCCCGCAACATAAGAGAGATGGCATTAAATGACGACAGTTCAACTTATGCGAACTATAAGAACAATGTTGAGACAGTTCTTACAGACTCCCAGACACAGCTTGATATAATAAAGAACACCAATATAATAGATGACGATTTGTATAACCAGTATGTTAAAGCACTCAATGAATGGGGCAATATCGGTTACGATATAATGAACCAGATTGAAAAAGGCGACCTTGCAAATGCAAAGAACAAAATCCATACAGTATGTACACCTGCACTTAACAATCTTATGAGCATTGCAGATAAAATGGAAGATGAAACCAATAAAGAGGCAGACCAGGCAATATTGTTAAGCAATGTTGTGGCAGTCATAGGCGGTGTGGCTATTGTAGTATTTATTGTAATAGCGAGCCTTATATCCAAGAGAATAGGTGCTAAGATTACAGAAATGATAACTGCACCATTAAGGGATATAGAAAATGTAGCCAAAGACCTTGCAGATGGTAACCTGCACAGCGAGCTTACATACCATTCAGATGATGAATTAGGAGCATTAGCCCACAGCCTGCGCAAGTCAATAAGGACATTAAGTTCATATGTTGATGATATTAAAAGGTCTATGCAGGAATTCTCACACGGTAACTTTGACGTTCAGCCAGAGGTTGAATGGAAAGGAGATTTTGAGGAAATATTAGATGCATTTATGAGCTTTGAAGCAAGTATGGCAGATTTGGTAAAGCATCTTCAAAGAGTAGCTGACCAAGTGGCAGAAGGTTCAGAACAGATAGCCTCAAGTTCAACAGAGCTTGCAGAAGGAGCAACTAATCAGGCGGCTTCAGTCGAGGAGCTTACAGCTTCCCTTGCAAATGTATCAGAAAGAGTTGCACAGAACTCACAGAGTGCAAGAGCAATAAGCGGAAA
This sequence comes from Lachnospira sp., assembly GCA_050874785.1. GTDB lineage: Bacteria > Bacillota > Clostridia > Lachnospirales > Lachnospiraceae > Lachnospira. The sequence goes on along the minus strand of JBNMLJ010000006.1, from coordinate 69,358 downwards.
AGTAGATGAACTTGGAACACAGCTTGATGAAAGTAACGGCAAAATGGGCGAGATGGTTACATCAATGAGTGAAATCGAAAAAGCTTCCAAGGAAATCAGCAAGATAATAGAAACTATCAACCAGATAGCTTCACAGACTAATCTTCTGGCACTCAATGCTTCTATAGAAGCGGCAAGGGCTGGTGATGCCGGAAAAGGCTTTGCGGTAGTTGCAAATCAGGTATCAGCACTTGCGGCACAGAGCGCAGAAGCCGCTAAGGAGTCAGCTTCATTAATAGACACATCTGTTGCGGCAGTTGAGAAAGGTATGGTTATTGCCAATGACACAGCTTCCCAGCTTGGCGTGGTAGTAGATAATTCAAGACATATAGTTGATGAAGTTAATAATATTGCAGATGTTCTTAATACACAGACAGAGGCAATTAAGCAGGTTGATGACGGTGTTGAAGCTATCAATGATGTAGTACAGACCAATTCAGCAACATCACAGGAATGTGCCGCCGCAAGTCAGGATATGAGTACACAGGCAGACACATTACGAGGACTTATTGCAACACTTAAAATAGCACATTTTAAGAAAAAATAATAAAAGGCAGTAAAAGCAGGTGGTTATCTAAAATATATTCTCTTTACAGGGCAGACGGGTAGTGAGAATATATTAAAAAGCTTTTACTGCTTTTTCTTGTAAGAATATATGTTCTGACTTATAATGGAATTCAATGTATGAAGTATGTAAGCATATATAATGAGCGCAAAAAAAATTATTATATAAGAAACATATATGTATACAATAGATTGAAATATAGGTTTTAGACAGGTTATGGACAGAACATTGAACAATACATTATATAAAACATCGGAATATGAAGATTACGAAGCTTTTGTTAAGGCTAAAGATAAGATAATTGGTAAGGCGCATAATAACAAAGGGATAGGGACGTTGTCAGAAAAGACACTTCACGCTGTCCTTAAGCTGTATTATGAGCCTGATGAGGACAAGCACGAGGTCGCTATGAGCGGCTATTATGCTGATATATACAATGACGGAGGGATAATAGAGATACAGACACGCCAGCTTAATAAGCTGAGGGATAAGCTTGCGGTATTTCTGGAAGATTACCACGTTACTGTGGTGTATCCGCTTCCATTTAACAAATGGTTAAGCTGGGTTAATCCTGATAATGGAGAGGTTCAGGGCAGGAGAAAGTCGCCAAGACATTTTACGGAATATGATGCATTTTACGAGTTATATAAGATAAAAAGCTATCTTAAAAATCCTAATCTTTCAATCAATCTTGTGCTTATGGATATGGAAGAATATAAGCTTCTTAACGGCTGGAGCTATGATAAGAAAAGAGGTTCAACAAGATATGACAGAGTACCAGTCGGGATAAGAAGAATAGTAAGGTTTGACAGGACAGAAGATTATATGCAGTTAGTACCAGCGGATTTGAAGGAAGATTTCACTGTAAAAGACTTTGCCGCGGCGGCTGGGGTCAGCGTGGAAGCGGCAAGATATACGCTTAATATTCTTAATTATCTTGAGATAGTAAAGCGTACTGGCAGAGTAAAGAATGGGTATGTCTATAACGTCACAGAAGAATTTTAATATAATGAGCACAAAAGTGCTCATCTTAAAAGTTCCTTGCGGAACTTTATATGCGCTGAAAAGCTGCGCAAAAATTATGATATAATGAGCGCAAAAATACGCAGAAATATGATATATAAGGAGGCACAGATATGTATGTAATTAAAGATAATACATTTAATATATCAGTAAGAAATCTGGTTGAATTTATGTGCCTCAGTGGGGATATTGATAACAGGGATACGGGTGTTCCTGATGTTAAGGTTATGCAGGAGGGAGCAAGGCTTCACAGGAAAATACAGCACGCTATGGGCTCTAATTACAGGGCAGAGGTGCTTCTTAGGAATAAGGAGGAGCTGACATCGGAGGGCGGAATTGAATACGAGCTTAGAATAGAGGGCAGGGCAGACGGAATAATAGCTGACATTGAGGAAGATGAGGACGGCAATAAGCTGCCAATAGGCGAGGTTACAATTGATGAGATTAAGACTATGCAGGCAGATGTAACAAAGCTTAAAGAGCCGGTGTATGTGCATAAGGCGCAGGCTATGGTGTACGCTTATATATATTTAACGAAGTATAATCTGGAAAGCATTAATGTACAGCTTACTTACTGCAATACAGAAACTGAGAAAATAGTAAGATTTAAAGAACAATATGATAGTGAGTCAATTATAAAATGGTACAGAGAACTTGTAGCTGGCTTTAAAAAGTGGATGGATTATGTATTTGATGAACGGGCGAAAAGAAATGCTTCAATACAGAAACTGCATTTTCCATTTGAGTACCGTGAGGGGCAGAAGAAGCTGGTTGCGAGTGTATACCACACGGTAAAAGAGCAGAAGGTGTTATACATACAAGCACCGACAGGAGTAGGAAAGACTATATCGACAGTATATCCAGCTGTGCAGTCGTGCAGTAATGGCGTGACTGATAAGATATTCTATCTTACATCAAAGACAATAACAAGAACTGTTGCAGAAGAAACTTATGCGATACTAAGAGATGCGGGACTACATTTTCGCACAGTGACACTGACAGCGAAGGATAAAATATGTCATCTTGATGAGCGCAACTGCAATCCGGAGGTGTGTGAGTATGCAAAGGGGCATTTTGACAGGGTAAATGAGGCTGTCTACGATATAATCACCAACGAAGCGGTGATTAACAGGGATACGATATTGCAGTACTCAGTGAAGCATAAGGTGTGTCCGTTTGAAATGTCGCTTGATGTTTCGTATTGGTGCGATGGAATAATATGTGATTACAATTATGTATTTGACCCAGATGCTTCATTAAAGAGATACTTTGGTGATGGCGGCAAGGGCAATTATGTATTTCTTGTTGATGAGGCACACAATCTTGTTGACAGGGCAAGGGAGATGTACAGCGCAACGCTTGTTAAAGAGGATTTTCTTGCCTGCAAAAGAGTGGTTAAGGATATGGATAAAAGGCTGGCTTCATACCTTGAAAAATGTAACAAATATCTTCTTGAACTAAAGAGAGCCTGTGATAAAGAATATATAATAATAGATGATTACTGCGGCACATTTCCAGCTAATCTGCAATCGTGTTATTCGTATATGCAGAAGTTCTTAGATAAGAATAAAGGAAAGCCAGTGTGTGATGAGATAATAGAATTCTTCTTTAAGATAAGACATTTTATTAATATGTATGACTGCATAGATGAGAAATATGTTATATATGCTGAGCATACTGATGACGGTGACTTTGCACTTCATCTGTACTGCGTTGACCCGTCAGGACAGTTATCGCAGAGGTTAAGTCAGGGAATATCGACAATAATGTTCTCAGCGACACTTCTTCCGGTGAATTATTTTAAGGAAATGCTTTCTGGAAATGCAGATGACTATGCTGTGTATGCACATTCGCCGTTTGATACGGATAATAAGAGGGTGCTTATTGGGCGTGACGTTACAAGCAGGTATACAAGGCGCAATTATAATGAGTACGCCAAGATTGCAGGTTATATCCACACGCTAACACAGTCGAAGCAGGGCAAATATATGATATTTTTCCCTTCTTACAGCTATATGAGAGAGGTGTATGATATATATACACAAAAATATGCGTGCAATGTTATAGATTTGCACGATATTGAGGACGGTAGCTACACCTATCATATCTCTGAGGGAGAAAATGTATTGATACAGGATAATAATATGAAGGAAACTGATAAAGAGAATTTCTTGTCAGTATTTATGGATAATTCAAGTGGAAATGTCACGGGATTCTGTGTGCTTGGCGGTATATTTTCTGAGGGAATTGACTTAAGGGATAAGTCGCTTATCGGTGCGTGCATTGTTGGAACAGGCATACCTATGATATGCAGACAGCGTAATATATTAAGAAATTATTTTGACAGTATGGGCAAGAACGGCTATCAGTATGCGTATGTATTTCCGGGAATGAACAAGGTATTGCAGGCGGCTGGGAGAGTTATAAGAACTGCGGACGACAAGGGCATAATACTTCTGTTAGATGACCGTTTTATGACACAGGAATACCAGATGCAATATCCAAGGGAATGGGATAAAGTGTACCCTGTAGATATTAATAATACAGGAAAATGTATTGAGGAATTCTGGCAGTTATAAGGCATATGGGGAATTATGAGGAAATTTGTCAATTGAGGTGAAATTTGGCAAGTAATATGTTGAGAAATTGTCAGATATATGCTATTATTTTAGTATAAATACGGACTGTGACAATTAATTATATGATTATTTATATTGGAGAGAACTATGGGAGAGAATGAAATCAGGAATTTAGCGGATTCCCATGCGGGAATAGATGAATGGAAGAAAGCTGGATTTAATGAACTTCAGGTGCTTGAGATTACTAAAGGTAATGATAATGGCGTCGATATTTCTATATACGCCAGTCCCGAATATAATTCAAGACAGATGAAGGTTATAAGAATGGCACTTGAGGAAGGAATTGATGTAAGTGCTATGGCAGATCCAGAGTATAATTATATGCAGATGGAGCAGATTAAAGAAGGCATAAAAGAGGGTATGGATTTATCGCTTATATGCAATCCGAAGTACGATTATTCGGTTATGAGAGAGATTCGTCTTGCATTAAAGTACAGATTTGACCTTACAAGATATGCAAAGCTTGGATATTCGGGTGAGGTGTTAAGACAGATAAGACTGGCTAAGAGAGATGATGTTGATTTAACATTTTTCGTTGATGAGAATTACGATGCACACCAGCTTAACGAGATTAGAATAGGCCTGTTAAAATGTGTAGATGTATCCAAGTATATGCTTCACGAATATACAGCAGACCAGATGAGACAGTTAAGGTTGGGACTTGAAGCTGGAATAGATATTACTAAGTATAATATGATAGGTTTCTCCTCAGGACAGATGGAACAGATAAGATTAGGAGAAGAAGAAGGAATAGACGTAAGTCCATATGCAGACCCATTTATCAATGCTGTCCAGATGAAAGAGATGAGAGAACAGATTGAGAATGATGGCAAGGTTCAGGAAAAGCCGCAGCTTAATGAACTTCAAAGCCAGGAGATACTGCTTGGACTTCAGAGCGGTGTAGATGTAAGCGTATATGCCGATGCAAGATATACTTGCAGACAGATGGAGCAGATAAGAATAATGCTTGAGAGGGGTCTTGATCCTTCGGAATTATTGATATATAAAGACCGGTAATTAAGGACATACATAATAAAGGGGAATTCGATTATAAAGATGACATAAGACAATGTGCTATGGTTGATTGGAGGAGTCAGAATTGAATGATGTACTTAGAGAACAGACACAATTAAATACCAAAGAAGTAGTTGTCAATGTTGATAATGATCATATGAAAGCAAGTATCGTCCTTAATGGAATAGGCAGTGATGAAGCTTATACATACGAGGAGATTGCAGACAAGCTTTCACAGGCAGGTGTGCGTACAGGAATTAATGAAGCGAGAATACGCGAAGTTATTGTTAATAAGCTGTATGATAGTGAAATTGTGGTAGCAGAAGGCAAGAGTGCAGTTAATGGTACAGATGGTTATTACAACTTCTTCTTTGACTCAGAATATGAAAGAGATAATAAGCCTACATTAAGAGAAGATGGTTCTGTTGATTATTTTAATGTAAAGCTTTTTGAGAAGGTTAATAAAGACGATAAGCTTGCAGAGTATATAGAGCCTACTAAGGGTGAATTTGGATATGATGTATTTGGAAAGCTTTTAGTTCCTAAGCCGGGAAGACCCGGACCTAAGTTAAGAGGCAAGGGCTTTACAGTGTCAGAGGACGGCAAGACGTATTATGCCCAGTTAAGCGGCAAAGTAGAATACCGTAACTACGACCTTAACGTAAGTAATGTATACAATGTCAGCGGTGATGTTGATGTTGGAACAGGAAGCATAGACTTTAATGGCGATGTAGAGATTAACGGAAGTGTCAGAGGCAGTGTCAAGATACACGCTATGGGTAATATATACATAGGCGGATATGTTGAAGATGCAGATATATGGGCAGGACAGGATATCGTTATCAAAGACGGCGTTAATGCCGGTGAGACCGGAAGAATTGAAGCTATGGGCAATATATCAGCAAGATTTTTCGAGAATGCACATATTATAAGCCATAGTGATATAAAGTGTGATTATATGCTTAATACAACAGCTTTGGCATATGGCGGAATATATCTTGAGGGCAAGAGAGGTTCTGTAATAGGCGGAGATGTCACAGGGGTAAGAGGCATATCTATTAAAAGCTGTGGAAGCGAGTCTTATTCTAAGACTGTATTAAGAGTTGGTGTAACTAAGGAGATAAGCAGTGAATATGCCAAGGTGCTTATGGTACTTAAGGATATAGATACACAGATAGACAGATTTAATCAGGCTTTACAGAAGCTTGATATATTAAAGAAAGCAGGTTCTGATAAGTTTGATGAAACACTTAACAGAAAGCTGTTACAGTCAAAGATTGTTAAGACAGCAGAGAAAGCCAAGTATGAAGAAAAGAGCCGTAATCTTTATACACTTGTAAGAGAGTCAGACAGGGCAGTTGTAAGGATTGATAAGAATATATATCCGGGAAGCCGTGTATTTATGGGCGATAAGACATATGTTCCTAGTACTGTATTTACACATATTGCTTTAAAGAAGACTTCACAGGGTGTATTGATAAGAAATTACGATTCTATGTAGTTAAATATTAACGATATAAGTTATGTTATTAATATTATATAAGCTATATTATGATGATATTGACTGTAGGATAGTGAGAATATATTTACAGAGGTTAGTTTATGATAGAAGAGGTTGTTTCAATAGAGCTTCCTGTACACGAGAGAATGGTTATTAAGAAGAACAGGCTCATACCGAAAGATTATAATGGTGAGCCTGTTCCAAGAATATCTATTGTTACAGGAATACACGGTGATGAGCTTGACGGACAGTATGTGTGCTATGAGGTCATAAGGCGTGTTAATAATAATCCGGAAAGACTAAAAGGAATTATAGATATATATCCAGATGTAAATCCCCTTGGAATAGATACAGGTTCAAGGGGAATTCCTATGTTTGAGCTTGATATGAACAGGGTATTTCCAGGTGATAATAATGGAGCTGTGGCAGAGAGCGTTGCGGCAGGCATTGTCAACGATATAATTGGAAGCGATTTCTGTCTTGATATCCATTCAAGCAATATATTTGTAAGAGAGATGCCACAGGTAAGACTTAATGAAGACAATGCGGAAAGACTGCTTCCATTTGCAAAGATGTTAAATGCAGATTTCGTATGGATATTTTCATCAATAACAGTACTTGATGCTACACTGGCATACAGCCTTAATCATCTTGGTGTACCTACTCTTGTAGCAGAGATGGGCGTTGGCAACAGAATTAACAGGGAATACAGCCAGCAGCTTATTGACGGAATATTTAACCTTATGAATAGTCTTGGAATATGGGAAATCCCAGAAGGTGATAAGAAAATATCTGTCAGAGAGCCTATTATCTCAACCGAGGGAGAGGTTAATTTCCTGACAGCGAAGGAAAGCGGAATATTTGTTCCATCTATTAATTCGTGTGGTAATATCAATATGGGAGATGCCATAGGCGACATAATAGAGCCAATAGAGGGAAGGATAATCCAGCATATTGAATCTCCAGCAGATGGTATTGTATTTACATTAAGGGAAAATCCAGTTGTATACAAGGGAGCGCTTCTTGCAAGAGTACACGGAGGAAGAGTGTAATGAAAAAAGAAGTTTTATATAGTCTTAAGGGAATATACAGAGAGAATTTTGAGATAGAAGGCTACAGATTTGGACATGGTGAGAAATCAGCCTGTATAGTAGGGGCTATGAGAGGTAATGAGGTACAGCAGTTATACATATGCTCGCAGCTTATAAAGGTGTTAAAAGATCTTGAAATGAGAGGTGCGATATCACATAACCACGAGATTTTAGTCATTCCGTCAGCTAACAGATTTTCTATGAATGTTGAAAAAAGGTTCTGGCCAATAGATAATACGGATATTAACAGAATGTTCCCCGGTGATGAAGCGGGAGATACTACCAAGCAGATAGCCAATGCAATATTTGAAAGCAGTAAGGGCTACAGCTATGGAATACAGTTTGCAAGCTTTTATATGCCGGGAGATTTCATACCGCACGTCCGTATGATGGAAACAGGCTACCAGAGTGCGAGCCTTGCCAACCTTTTTGGATTGCAGTACGTTGTTATAAGAAAGCCAAAGCCTATGGATACTGCAACGCTTAATTATAGCTGGCAGATGAATGGGACAAATGCGTTTTCAATATATACGAACAGCACAGATATGGTTGATGAAAAATCTGCAAGACAGGCAGTATCATCAGTGTTAAGATTTCTTACAAGAATGGGAATATTAAAATATAACAATCACAGCGGTTACATAGCAAGTGTCATTAACGAGTATGATTTATCAGCCGTTAAGACATATGATGCAGGCTTTTACAAAAGGCTTAAAGAACCGGGCGACCCAGTTGTCCATAATGAGGTCATAGGTCAGGTTATTGACCCTTGTGAGGGATATGTCAAGAGTGAGATATTATCACCGACAGACGGAATAGTATTCTTTGCACATACAGCACCTCTTGTTATGGGCAATGAAGTTGTATACAAGATTATAAGACGTATGCACGAATAGTGTATACAATATCGAAATACATACAATATTGTTCTGGTGTCTTGTTTCTTTAGTAATGATATGATAAAATATTCTACATTCTTGTTGAAATAGTAGTGACAGGAGTACAGCTGATTAAGAAAGGAAATAATTAAAATGAGTGGCGTTAAAAGAGTTTTTGTTGAGAAAAAGAAACCTTTTGCTGTTAATGCAAAGGAGTTACACGATGAAATCACAGGTTATCTCGGTATTAAGACAATTACAGATGTAAGGGTGCTTATCAGATATGATATTGAGAATATTTCTGATGAGACATATAAGAAAGCACTTACAACAGTATTTTCAGAACCACCTGTTGATGATGTGTATGAGAATGAATTTAAGGCTTCAGATGATGATTTTGTATTTTCTGTAGAATATCTTCCGGGACAGTTCGACCAGAGAGCTGATTCGGCAGAGCAGTGTGTTAAGTTCCTTAATGAGAATGAAACTCCTGTAATTAAGACTGCAACTACTTATATTGTATCAGGCAAGCTTACAGATGATGATAAGGCTAAGATTAAAAATCACTGTATCAATCCAGTAGATTCAAGAGTAGCTGATGAGAAGCTTCCAGATACACTTGTTACTAAGTTCGATACACCAGCAGATGTTGTTATATTTGACGGTTTCAAGGATATGGACGGGGACAAGCTTAAGGAATTATATGAGTCACTTGGTCTTGCTATGACATTTAAGGATTTCAAGTTTATTCAGGATTACTTCAAGAATGAAGAGAACAGAGATCCATCTATGACAGAAATCAGAGTTCTTGATACATACTGGTCTGATCACTGCCGCCACACAACATTTGCTACAGAATTAAAGAATGTAGAATTTAAGGACGGATATTACAGAGCTCCTATGGAAGAAACTTACAATAAGTATCTTGCTGACAGAGCAGTTATATATAAAGACAGAAAAGATAAGTTCGTATGTCTTATGGACTTAGCCCTTATGGGTATGAAGAAGTTAAAGGCAGAGGGCAAGCTTGAAGATCAGGAGGAGTCTGATGAGATTAATGCCTGCTCTATAGTTGTACCTGTTGAGATTGACGGAAAGACAGAGGAGTGGCTTGTAAACTTCAAGAACGAAACTCATAACCACCCAACAGAGATAGAGCCATTCGGTGGAGCAGCTACCTGCCTTGGTGGAGCTATAAGAGATCCACTTTCAGGACGTACATATGTATATCAGGCTATGCGTATCACAGGTGCGGCAGACCCTACAGTTCCAGTGGCAGATACACTTCACGGCAAGCTTCCACAGAGAAAGATTGTTACAGAAGCAGCTCACGGCTACAGTTCATATGGTAACCAGATTGGTCTTGCCACAGGCTATGTTAAAGAAATATACCACCCAGATTATGTTGCTAAGCGTATGGAGATTGGTGCAGTTATAGCGGCAGCTCCAAGAAGCGCAGTTAAGAGAGAGAATTCTGATCCGGGAGATATTATTATCCTTCTTGGTGGACGTACAGGACGTGATGGCTGTGGCGGTGCTACAGGTTCATCTAAGGTTCACACAGAGGAGTCTATAGAGACTTGTGGAGCAGAGGTTCAGAAAGGTAATGCACCTACAGAGCGTAAGATGCAAAGACTCTTCAGACGTCCAGAAGTAACTAAGCTTATTAAGAAATGTAATGACTTTGGTGCAGGCGGTGTATCAGTTGCTATCGGTGAACTTGCGGCAGGTCTTACAGTAGATTTAGATAAAGTTCCTAAGAAGTATGAAGGTCTTGACGGAACAGAACTTGCTATATCAGAATCACAGGAAAGAATGGCAGTTGTTGTTGACCCAGCAGATGTTAAGGCATTTTTAGAGTATGCAGCAGAGGAGAACCTTGAAGCAGTTGAGGTTGCTGTTGTAACAGAAGAACCAAGACTTGTACTTAACTGGAGAGGTAAGGATATCGTTAATATTTCAAGAGCTTTCCTTGATACTAACGGTGCTCATCAGGAGACATCTGTACTTGTAGATATCCCAGATGACAAGGCTAATTATCTTGAAGCTAAGCCAGTAGATGATGTTAAGGGCAGATGGCTTAAGACACTTGCAGACCTTAACGAATGCTCACAGAAGGGACTTGTTGAAAGATTTGATGGTTCAATCGGTGCTGGTTCAGTACTTATGCCATTTGGTGGAAAGTACCAGCTTACAGAGACACAGGCTATGGTTGCCAAGCTTCCAGTGCTTAAGGGCAAATGCGATACAGTAACTATGATGGCTTATGGATTTGACCCATATCTTTCTAAGTGGAGTCCATATCACGGAGCTATGTATGCAGTAACAGACTCAGTTGCCAAGATTGTTGCAGCTGGTGGTGATTACAGCAAGATTAGATTTACATATCAGGAATATTTCAGAAGAATGACAGAAGACCCTTCAAGATGGAGCCAGCCATTTGCAGCACTTCTTGGTGCTTATGAGGCACAGATTGGCTTAGGACTTCCATCAATCGGTGGTAAGGATTCTATGTCAGGAACATTTGAACATATAGATGTACCACCTACATTATGCTCATTCGCTATTGATGTAGCTAAGGAGCAGGATATTATCACACCTGAATTAAAGAAGGCTGGCAATGTCCTTGTAAGATTTGATATTGAAAGAGATAAATATGACCTTCCTGTATTCTCACAGATTAAGGAATTATATTCAGCTATCCACGAAGCTATTAAGAGCAAGGCAATCGTGTCTGCATATGTTCTTGATGCTAACGGCTTAGTTCCAGCAATAAGCAAAATGGCATTTGGTAATATGCTTGGTGTTGCTGTTGAGTCATCTGTATCAAAGGAAGAATTATTTGCACCAGCATATGGCTGTATAGTAGCAGAAGTAGACAGCTCTAAGCTTTCAGAGATTAAGGCAGCTTATACTAAGGTTGGTACAGTAACAGAAGAAGCTAAGTTCACTTATGAAGATGTTTCAATCAATATTGAGGAAGCATTAAGCGTATGGAAAGATACATTAGAGGGTGTATTCCCAACAAAGGTTTCTAAAGAAACTGATAAGGTTGAGTCACCTGTATATTCAAAGGGCAATGTATATGTATGCAAGAATAAGGTTGCAAAGCCAACAGTATTTATACCAGTATTCCCAGGTACTAACTGCGAATATGACAGTGCCAAGGCATTTGAGAGAGCTGGCGCAGATACTATTGTCAAAGTATTCAAGAACCTTGATGCCGCAAGCATAAGAGAGTCTGTTGATGAATTTGAAAAGGCAATTAACCAGTCACAGATTATTATGTTCCCAGGTGGATTTTCAGCAGGTGATGAACCAGACGGTTCTGCTAAGTTCTTTGCTACAGCTTTCCGTAACGCTAAGATGAAGGAAGCGGTTGAGAAGCTCCTTAATGAAAGAGATGGTCTTGCACTTGGTATCTGTAATGGTTTCCAGGCTCTTATCAAGCTTGGTTTAGTACCTAATGGCAAGATTACAGGACAGGATTCTAATTCGCCTACACTTACATTTAACACAATCAACCGCCACATCTCTAAGATGGTATATACAAAGGTTGTTACTAATAAGAGCCCTTGGCTTGCAGAAGCAAAGCTTGGTGGAGTATACTGCAATCCAGCTTCACACGGTGAAGGAAGATTTGTTGCACCTAAGGAATGGCTTGATAAGCTCTTTGAAAATGGCCAGGTAGCAACACAGTACTGTGATCCAGAAGGCAATGTATCTATGGACGAAGAATGGAATGTAAATGGTTCATATATGGCTATCGAAGGTATCACAAGCCCAGACGGAAGATGCTTAGGTAAGATGGCACATTCTGAAAGACGTGGTGATTCTGTAGCTATTAACATCTATGGCGAGCAGGATATTAAGATATTCGAGTCAGGTGTTAAGTACTTTAAGTAAATAGAATAACTATCTGTGCGTAAGAACAGAATATTGTAAATTATAAATTCCTGATGTATATTATACGGGTAAGCCTTGACTAACAAAGGTTTGTATAGTATACATCAGGAGTTTTTTTTGCAAAATCAGGATAATATCAGGATAATAAAAAGTAATAAAAAGTTGTTGACAAAATAATCAAGTTAGATTATTATAATAGTAGTTAGAAATAACTAACACATATGCCTTTATATTTCTTTAACGGGTCAATGACCCGTTTATTTAAAAACTATGAGTTAGTAATGACTAACACAAGTTAGAATAATACTAACAATGTAATGTATAATATATATCTATTTTTGCAGGATAAGGAGGATGAATATGAGCGTAGTTATAATTGGCGGTAATGAATGTATGGTATGTCAATATGAAAAGATATGCAAACAGCACGGCTGTAAAGCCAAGGTATTTGTTAAGGAGAAGAGTGGTTTCAGCAAGAAGATTGGCAACCCAGACCTTATGATACTTTTTACTAATACAGTATCACACAAGATGGTTCATAGTGCTGTTACAGAAGCAAAGAGCAAGGATATTCAGATTGTACGCTCACATTCAAGCAGTGCTTCATCACTTAATGCGGTTCTTCAGGAATATGTAGCAGACGGAAAGGCTTGCTAATTATAACTGATACAGACGGCAGGCAGAATAATGCTTAATATAGGGAATGGAGATTATATGCTTAGAAAGCTGGAGAATGAGATTGTAAAAGAATGTGCGCCTACATTGGCTGGAATTAAAACAGCTAATCTTTTTAATTACAGATATGTATCGGAAGATGAATTTGATTCTGAGATTGAGGCTTCCAATATGAACCTTAATGAGAAAGGTGTATATATAGAAGTCTTAAGAAAGACAGATAAGAGTTCATTAATATATGTATACAGGCCAAGTATGTTATTTAAGGCAGTCAATAATGATGACGTATGGAATATATTATCCAGCTATGGATACATAGAAAGAAATATACAGGCGTGTATTAAGACACTTAAGGAACGTCTTATGACACAGCCTTGTTTTCCACACGAGATAGGTTTATTTCTTGGATATCCTGTCGAAGATGTGAAGGAGTTCATTGCCAATAAAGGGCAGAACTGTAAATGTTGTGGTGTGTGGAAGGTATATTGCAATGAACAGGAAAGTGTCAGGATATTTGCAAGGTTTAAGAAATGTTCTGAGGTATATCAGAAGGTCTTCACAGGAGGACGAACATTAAATCAGTTGACCGTGAATATGTAATTCACTCAACATATATGTGCGCAAGCATTAAATTAAAGCAATAATGGAGGAATAATAATGAGTAAAGTTGCAGTTGTATATTGGAGCGGAACAGGTAATACAGAGGCTATGGCTAATGCTGTTGTTGAGGGAGCAAAGGAAAAAGGAGCAGAGGTAACATTATTCACTGCTTCAGAATTCTCATCAGCAAAGGTTGCAGAATTTGACGGAATAGCTTTCGGCTGCCCTGCTATGGGAGCAGAAAATCTTGAAGAGTCAGAATTTGAGCCAATGTTTACAGACTGCGAAGCTGTACTTTCAGGAAAGAAGATTGCCCTCTTTGGTTCTTACGGCTGGGGAAGCGGAGAATGGATGGATGACTGGGCAGAAAGAAGCAAGAACGCTGGTGCTAACCTTAGCTGTGACCCAGTAATCTGCAATGAAGCTCCAGATGATGAAGCTGTAAGCAATTGCAAGAACCTTGGGGCTTCTCTTGCATAATTAAAATACGTGTACAATTAAGAATATGCATAGTTAAAGTATATGCATAATCAGGTACTTATATAATTTAAAGTGATGTAATGAATATATCAGCAAGTGGCAGATTTATTCTGGACACTTCCCAATATAATATTAATAAGTGAGTAATGGCCGCATACATATTAACTGTACTGTATATGTATGCGGTTATTATGTGGAAATTAATAATGTGAAAATTTTCTTAAAATGGTAATTGACATCTAATATGCGTTAGTATATACTAACACGGTAGCAAATGAAAAACATTATCAACATAGATACAGATAGGAGTGATAAGTTATGCCATTATCAATGATAGGTGAGGGAGAGACAGCAACAATCACAAGGATTGGTGGAAAAGAAGAGACAAGGAGATTTCTTGAAAATCTTGGCTTTGTAGTTGGAGCTATTGTGACGGTCATTTCTAAGACTGGCGGTAATGTTATAGTTAATATTAAGGAATCACGAGTAGCTATAGGAAGCGATATGGCTTCAAAGATTATGGTATAAAGACTTGAGTTTCAAGCCTCTATATAGATATTCACAATATTTTAATGAGAAGGAGAGATTAAGATGACTTTAAAGGAAGTTGCTGTTGGTCAGACTGTTAAAGTTGCTAAGCTTAATGGTGAAGGTCCAGTTAAGAGAAGAATTATGGACATGGGAATCACTAAAGGCGTAGAAGTCTATGTCAGAAAAGTTGCACCATTGGGAGATCCAATAGAAGTAACAGTACGAGGATATGAGTTATCACTTCGTAAGGCAGATGCAGCTATGATAGAGGTAAATTAATTTTTTTTACCTAAAGGTTAGCATTAACTAATTGTAGCAAGCATAATCTAAATGAAGAAAGTTACAACTAATTATTAACTCATTAAGAAAAGAGGTAAAAGAATGTCAATTAAGATTGCATTAGCAGGTAACCCTAACTGCGGTAAAACAACATTGTTTAATGCTCTTACAGGTTCTAACCAGTTCGTTGGTAACTGGCCAGGTGTTACTGTAGAGAAGAAGGAAGGTAAATTAAAGGGACATAAAGATGTTGCCATTATGGATTTACCAGGTATTTACTCACTTTCTCCATATACATTAGAGGAAGTTGTAGCAAGAAATTATCTTATTAACGAAAGACCAGATGCTATCATCAATATCGTTGATGGTACTAACATTGAAAGAAACTTATATCTTTCAACACAGATTATGGAACTTGGTATTCCAGTAATTATGGCTGTTAATATGATCGACCTTTTAGCTAAGAATGGTATTGAACTTAACATCGCAAAGCTTTCAGAGAAGCTTGGCTGTGAAGTAGTTGAAATATCAGCTCTTAAGGGAACAGGTATCAAGGAAGCAGCAGAGAAGGCTGTTAAGCTTGCTGAGTCTAAGAAGGTTAATCAGCTTGCACATAAATTCAGCGATGAAGTTGAATCTGTTATCGAAGCAGTTGAAGACAAGATTGGTCTTGACGTAGTAGAAGAACAGAAGAGATTTTTCGCTATCAAGTTATTAGAGAAAGATGACAAAATCGGACAGCTTATGTCTAGCGTACCTGATGTTACAGCAGAGATTGATAAGCTTGAGAAAGATTTTGATGATGATACAGAAAGTATTATCACTAATGAAAGATATACATACATTTCATCAATTATCGGAGAGTGTGTAAAGAAGGCTCATTCTAAGGATAAGCTTACAACATCTGATAAGATTGATAAGATCGTAACTAACAGAATATTAGCACTTCCTATATTCGCAGTAGTTATGTTCTTAGTATATTACATTGCAATGGTAACAGTTGGTTCAGCAGCTACAGACTGGGCTAATGATGGTTTATTTGGTGATGGTTTCCACCTTTTCGGTATCGGTACTTCAGCTTATGAAGAAGTAGAAGAAGAATATGGCGACTCAGATGAAATCATTGCAGCATATGTAGAAAGCCTTGGTTCTAAGGGCGAAGCAATAGCAGATGCTATTGATACAGAAGCAGAAGATGCTGTTAAGGCTCTTACAACTCTTAAGTCTATGGTTAAGTCATCAGATTCAGTTGATTATACTGTAGAAGATGATGAAACACTTGCAACAGAAGATTTCACAGCAGATGCTGATGATATTAAAGAAGCTATTGACCTCGCTATCGAATATGATGGTGCAGCTCCAGATCCAGCAGATTATGGCGTATGGGTTCCTGGTATTCCAGTTCTTATTGAAGATGGACTTGACGCAATCGGTTGTGCTGACTGGTTAAAGGGTCTTATCCTTGATGGTATTGTAGCCGGTGTTGGTGCCGTACTTGGTTTCGTTCCTCAGATGTTAGTATTATTCTTATTACTTGCTATCTTAGAGGCTTGCGGATATATGGCACGTATCGCATTCATTATGGATAGAATCTTTAGAAGATTCGGTCTTTCAGGTAAGTCATTCATACCTATCCTTATCGGTACAGGTTGTGGTGTTCCTGGTATTATGGCTTCTCGTACAATCGAGAACGAAAGAGACCGTCGTATGACAATTATGACAACAACATTTATACCTTGTGGTGCTAAGACACCATTCATCGCTATGATTGCAGGTGCTATCTTTGGTGGCTCACCTTGGGTTGCAACATCAGCTTACTTCATCGGTATGGCAGCAATTATCGTATCAGGTATTATTTTAAAGAAGACAAAGTTATTCAGCGGAGATCCAGCACCATTCGTTATGGAACTTCCTGCATATCATATTCCAACAGTTGGCAACGTACTTAGAAGTATGTGGGAGCGTGGCTGGTCATTCATCAAGAAGGCTGGTACAATTATCCTTCTTTCTACAATCGTTGTATGGTTCACAACATACTTTGGATTTGCTGATGACGGATTCAGAATGTTAGCAGAAGATGAAATTGATATGAGTATTTTAGCTAAGATTGGTAATGCAATCGGCTGGATATTCACTCCACTTGGATGGGGTAACTGGCAGGCAGCCGTTGCTTCAATCACAGGACTTGTAGCTAAGGAAAATATCGTTGGTACTATGGGTATCCTTTACGGTGGTGGAGATGTATCTCCATATGCAGCACTTGCACTTGCATTTACTAAGTTAGCAGGTTTCTCATTCCTTACATTCAATCTTCTTTGTGCTCCTTGCTTCGCAGCAATCGGTGCTATTAAGAGAGAGATGAACAGTGCTAAATGGACTTGGACAGCAATTGGTTACCAGTGTGGATTTGCATATGTAGTATCACTTTGCATCTACAATATCGGAAGCCTTATCGCTGATGGTGTATTCAGCATCTGGACAGTTGTAGCATTTGTATTAGTAGCTGGTTTCCTTTATCTTTTATTCAGACCAACAAAGGAAGCAGAAGAATACAAGAAAGTAGCAGCTAACTAAGATTACTTCCTAATCATAATTATATATAAGTGTTCAATCCGTCACATAAGTGGCGGATTGGATACATATTGTATTCATCAGATATTGCAGCAGATGTTAAACTTGGTGTAAGAATGGAGGATTAATATGGGTACAGTAATCGTATTGGCAGTATTGGTGGTAATTGTAGCCGCTATTGTGTATACAATGGTTAAAGGAAAGAAGAATGGCAAACACTCCTGCGGTGGAGATTGTGGTCATTGTGGAGGCTGCCACTAGGATAGGAGGCATTAATGCAGAAATACTATTCAGGTGATAAAAATGCTTCTGAAGTAGTTGGCTATGAAAGAAGCGAAATGCAGAAGGATATAATTCTGCAAAGATTAAGAAACAGGGGATGCAGGATAACGAAACAGAGAATGATGCTTTTAGACATTATTCTTAATGAAGAATGTTCGTGCTGCAAAGAAATATATTACAAGGCATCAAAGCTTGATCCTAATATTGGAACAGCTACAGTATACCGTATGATTAATACACTTGAGGAGATTGGTGCTATTAACAGAAGAAATATGTACCGTGTATCGTGTGGAAGCGAATGTAATATGAACAACACATACACAGTTGAGTTTGACGATAATTCAGTAATCAATCTGTCAGCCAGCAAATGGAACCAGATAGTGCAGAAAGGTTTAGCAGCTTGTGGTTACATAGACAGCAAGACAGTTAAGAGTATAACAGGAGGGTCATTATAATAATGACCCTCCTGTTTTTTGATAAAATTTCTCAAATAATAAAAAATATGTGGTAAAATTAAAAAGTATGGTATAAGATAATACCTAAACTAAAAATTAAAAGTCAATTACATCAGCCAGATGTCAGTAGACAGTTATATCAGTCAGATATCGATAGTTAATTACATTGGGCAGATGTTAATTGGGAATGGAGGACAAGATGAAAAACGTATTTAAGAAAATCGATGGAGTTAAGACAGGAATATTTGCAGCAGGTGTACTTTTTGGTACAGCAGGAATTAAGATATTATCAAGCCAGGATGCTAAGAAGGTATACACTAATTGTACAGCAGCAGTTCTTCGTGCTAAGAAGTGTGTAATGAAGACAGCTACAACAATTCAGGAGAACGCTGGCGATATCTATGCTGAGGCTAAGGCTATCAACGAAGAAAGAGAAGCAGCAGAAGAAGTTGTAGATGATACAGTAGAATTAAACGAAGTATCAGAAGAAGAAACAGAAAGCACAGAGCAGTAATAATATTAGATAAGTGCTAAGAGGCAGAATATGAAATTTTATATTAAACACAGTATGGCTGGCCGTTTAAGAGTTCATATGGATATGAAGCATATGAGTTTTAAACAGGCAGATATATTAGAGTATTATATTAAGAATATAGAAGCAGTTACTTCTGTCAAAGTATATGAAAAGACTTGTGATGCTGTTATAGAGTTTAACGGCGATAAAGCACAGATTATTAATGAACTTAAGCATTTTACATATTCACAGGTGTCAGTTCCTGAAGATGTGCTTAACAGCTCAGGAAGAGAGATGAATTCTTATTATCAGGACAAGCTTGTTAATAAGGTATTCTTAAGAGCGGCAAGTAAGCTGTTCCTTCCTATATCTGTAAGAAATGTTGTAACAACTGTAAAGTCAGTTAAATATATTGGCAACGGTGTTAAGACATTGCTTAAAGGAAAGATGGAAGTACCTGTACTTGATGCGACAGCAATCGGTGTTTCTATATTAAGAAATGATTTCAATACCGCAGGTTCTGTTATGTTCCTTCTTGGAATCGGTGAGATTATGGAAGAATGGACACATAAGAAGTCTGTAGGAGATCTTGCAAGGACTATGTCACTTAATGTAAGCAAGGTATGGCTTAAGACAGCCGATACAGAAGTATTAGTCCCTGTTAATGAGATAAAGAATGGTGTTGAAATCATAGTTCACGTAAGTAATGTTATTCCATTTGACGGAGTTGTAGTTACTGGTGAAGCTATGGTTAATCAGGCTTCACTTACTGGTGAAGCAGTACCAGTAAGCAAGAATACAGGAAGTGCTGTATTTGCAGGAACAGTTATTGAGGAGGGCGAACTCACAATAAAGGTTAAGCAGAGCGGCGGTAACAGTAAGTATGACAAGATTGTTAAGATGATTGAGGAGTCAGAGAAGCTCAAGTCTGGTCTTGAAAGCAAGGCTGAACATCTTGCAGATTCGTTAGTTCCATACACATTAGGTGGAACAGCACTCACATATCTTCTTACAAGAAATGCAACAAAGGCATTATCAATACTTATGGTTGACTTCTCCTGTGCGCTTAAGCTTGCTATGCCAATAACAGTATTGTCAGCAATAAGACAGGCTGGACAGAATGATATTACAGTAAAGGGTGGTAAGTTCTTAGAGGCAGTAGCCGATGCAGATACTATCGTATTTGATAAGACAGGAACACTTACTAAGGCTACACCAACAGTAAAATATGTATATTCATTTAATGGCGACAGTGAAGACGAACTTTTAAGAATGGCTGCCTGTATGGAAGAACATTTTCCACATTCTATGGCAAAGGCAGTTGTTGATGCAGCGGCTAAGAAGAACTTAAGCCACGAAGAGATGCACACAAAGGTTGAGTATATAGTTGCACACGGTATATCAACTACTATTAATAATAAGAAGACTATAATCGGAAGCTATCATTTTGTATTTGAAGATGAAGGCTGTACTGTGCCAGAAGGCAGACAGGAAATGTTTGATAATCTTCCAGAAGAATATTCACACCTTTATCTTGCAATTGAGGATAAGCTTGCGGCGGTTATCTGCATAGAAGACCCTGTAAGACCAGAAGCTAAGGAAGTAATCAGTTCACTTAAAGAGCTTGGAATATCTAAGGTTGTAATGATGACAGGTGATAGTGAGCGTACAGCTAAGGCTATCGCAGGCAAGGTTGGTGTTGATGAATATTATTCAGAAGTGCTTCCAGAGGATAAGGCTTCATTTGTTGAGAAGGAAAAAGCCGCAGGACGTAAGGTTATAATGATTGGTGATGGTATTAACGATTCACCAGCATTGTCAGCGGCAGATGTTGGTATTGCAATAAGTGATGGTGCTCAGATAGCAAGAGAGATTGCAGATATTACAGTTAGTGCGGACGATTTAGGACAGATTGTATATCTTAAGGATTTAAGTAACAATCTCATTAAGAAGATTAACCGCAATTACAGAACTATAGTATCTTTCAATTCAGGACTTATAGCACTTGGTGTATTAGGTGTAATACAGCCAACAACATCAGCACTTTTACATAATACATCAACACTTCTTATAAGTATGAACAGTATGAAGAACATACCATTAACTGAGGAGCAGAAGTAATAACCTTAAGCATAGAAATTTAAAATGCCAAAAAGGTGTTGCTTATGTAGAAGTAATAATCTCAGACTATAAATTATTAAAAAATTATAAAAAGGAACACACTAATTGATACATTTTATCATTTAGTGTGTTCCTTTTTTGCGTTATTGATATTATAATACTAATAAGAGTTAGAGTAGACTAACTTAATATTATTAAATATGAAGGAGAGAAAATTATATGTTTCTTACTGTAAAAGATTTAAAAAAATCATTTGGCAGTGCTTCTAATAAAGTAGAAGTTCTTAAGGGAATTAATTTTGAAGTGGAAAAAGGGGAAATATGCGTACTGCTTGGACCATCTGGTTCGGGAAAGTCAACACTTCTTAATATAATAGGTGGAATTGATGATGCTGATTCAGGATATGTAAGCATTAATAGTGAGAAGACTAAAGATATGAAAGAAAAAGAGCTTACAAGATACAGAAGAAAGCACCTTGGTTATGTATTCCAGATGTATAACCTTATACCTAACCTTAATGTTAAGGAGAATATCGAGGTCGGTGCTTATCTTAGCGATTCACCGCTTGATATTAACGAACTGCTTAATACATTAGGATTGTATGAGCACAGGCATAAGCTTCCTAACCAGTTATCTGGCGGACAACAGCAAAGAACTGCAATAGGCAGGGCTATTGTTAAAAATCCCGACATATTATTATGTGATGAGCCAACAGGAGCACTTGATTACCACACATCTAAGGAAATCTTAAAGCTTATTGAAGATGTCAACAAGAAATACGGCAACACAGTCATAATGGTTACACATAATGATGCTATCCAGAATATGGCTGACAGGGTTATTAAGTTAAGAGATGGACAGATTAGAGATAACATAGTCAATAACAATAAGGTATCTGCCGCTGACCTTGAATGGTAGATTAAAGATTATATAATGGGAGTTAGATATGAAAAATCCTTTAATTAAACGATTGCCAAGAGAATTTACTGGTGAAATTGCAAAATATATAGTCATATTTATATTTATGACAGCAGTTATAGGACTTATAAGTGGTTTCCTTATAGCTGATGGAAGCGTGCTTGATACATATAATAAGAGTTTTGATAAATATAATGTAGAAGATGGTAATTTTGAATTGTATTCCAAGGCTGATGATAAGCTTATTGACAGGCTTGAAGAAGAAAATGTTACTATATATGAGAACTTCTATAAAGAAGAAACTTTAAAAGTACGCAACAATGAGAAGTTAAGTGAAGACGACCAGAGCACAATACGTTTCTATATTAATAGAGAAGATATTGATAAGGTTGATGTTATGGAAGGCAGGCTCGCAGAGGATATTAATGAGATTGCCTTGGACAGAATGTACTCTGTTAATAATGATATTAAGGTCGGCGATATAATCAATGTCGGCGGAAGAGTACTTAAAGTAACAGGTTATGTTGCATTATCTGATTATAGCTGTCTTTTCTCAGACAACTCAGATACAATGTTTGACTCTTTAAAATTCGGTGTTGGCGTAGTGTCACAGAGCTGTTTTGATATGTATGATGATACACATATTCATTATGTATATTCGTGGAAATATGATAATAAGCCGGCAGACGATATAGAAGAAAAAGAGATGGCAGATGATTTTATGAAAGTAATATCTAATAATGCCATACTTACTAACTATATTCCGGGATATCTTAATCAGGCGATACATTTTACTGGTGATGATATGGGAAGCGACAGGGCTATGATAATAGTTCTTTTATATGTTGTTATAGCTATTATGGCGTTTGTATTTGCAGTGACAACTAATAATACAATATTCAAAGAGGCTAATGTTATCGGTACTTTAAGAGCTTCAGGATATACAAGGGGAGAGCTGTTATTACATTATATTCTTCTTCCGATTATTGTTACATTAGCAGGTGCAGTTGTCGGTAACATATTAGGATATACCTGGTTTAAGGGAATATTTGTAGATACATATTATCAGAGTTATTCGCTTACAACTTATACAACACTCTGGAATGGAGAAGCATTTGTATTAACAACAGTTGTTCCATTTATAATAATGGTAGTAATAAATGTATTGCTCATAGGTTACAGGCTTCGCCTTTCACCACTTAAGTTCTTAAGAAAGGACTTAGCTGTAAGACAGAAGAAAAAAGCTGTGCGCCTGCCAGAGTTTAAGTTCTTTAACAGATTTCGTTTAAGAATAATAATACAGAATATGCCCAATTACATTACATTATTTGTAGGTATATTATTTGCAAATGTACTGCTTCTGTTCGGCATTATGATGAACCCACTGCTTGACCATTACCAGAATGAGATACAGGATAAGCTTATAGCAGAACACCAGTATGTATTGAAAGTTCCAGTTGAAGTGGATAATGAGGCGGCAGAGAAATACTGTGCCAAGACACTTGCAACACTTGAGGGACGTTTAAAGAGTGAAGATATATTGATATACGGAATTGCTGATAACAGCGAATATGTTGATATTAACAGCAGTGAGCTTAAAGACGGTGAAGTGTATGTGTCATATGGTTATGCTGAAAAGTTCAAGATTAATAAGGGCGATAAGATAACACTCAAAGAGAAATATGAGGATAAGGAATATATATTTACAGTTAAAGATATGTATGATTATCCATCAGCATTTGCAGTATTTATGGGTGACGGGTATTTTAAAAATGTATTCGACAAAGATGACGATTACTATTCAGGATACTTATCATCAGAGAAGCTTGATATTGATGAAAAGTACATCGCAACAGAGATTACACTTGATGACTTGACTAAGGTTTCAAGACAGCTTGACCGTTCTATGGGAGAAGTATTTGGAATTGTTAAAGTCTTTGCGGTTGTATTATTTGCAGTATTAATGTTCTTATTAACTAAACTTATTGTTGAGAAGAATTCAACATCAATCTCTATGGTTAAGATATTAGGATATTCCAACAGGGAGATAAGCAGGCTGTATGTCACCTCAACAACAATAGTGGTTGTCATATCAGTTGTTGTCAATATTGCATTATCAGTTGTAATTATGAACAGCCTGTTCAGGGTATTTATGGAGAAAATGTCCGGCTGGATTTCCTGCTACTATGCACCATATCTGTTCGTAGTTATGTTCATACTGAATATCGGCGTGTATGCTCTGATTTCGGTATTTATGATGTATAAGATAAAGAAGATACCTATGGATGAGGCTTTAAAGAATGTAGAGTAATAAAAAAGCTGTCCTGCTAATGACAGATTAAAGTAAGCAGATATAATTATCTTACTTTAATCTAATCATTAAGCAGGGCAGCTTTTCTATTTATAATATAAGATATTTTCTTTTGATTTTCTCTGCAATCCTGAATTTCTGGAAATTATTTATGTTTAATTCTTAAAATATCTTTGAAATCCTGAATTCAGGAGCAATTATAGCTATAACCGCGACCTTGCAGTTAAGCCGCATATTCTGAGTCACCAAAGAAGTCATTGTACCATACAAGGAACATATATACTGTCCAGATTTTTCTTGAATTATCTGCCTTGCCTTCTTTATGTTCATCAAGATACTTAACAAGCTCATCTGTGTTGAAGTACTTGTTAGCAGCTTCGCTTGTGAAAGCTTTCTTAATCATATTGTAATATTTCTCGTCTTTTAACCATATTCTGATTGGAACTGGGAAACCAAGCTTCTTCTTCTCAGCAACCATATCAGGAAGATACTGGTTAGCGGCTTTACGCATAGCGTACTTAGTATTAGATTTATTAACCTTGTACTTAGTTGGGAGAGTTCTTGCTACGTTGAACACTTCCTTATCAAGGAAAGGAACTCTTACTTCAAGGCTGTGCGCCATACTCATCTTATCAGCCTTAAGAAGAATATCACCGATAAGCCAGAAGTTAATATCTATATACTGCATTTTAGTTACATCATCTTTATCTTTAACCTTGTCATAAAATGGCTTAGTAAGTTCCTTATGGTCATACTTGCCAGTAGGGTTCTTTAATATCTTCGCACGTTCCTTTTCGTTGAACATAAATGCGTTACCGATAAAGCGTTCTTCAATATCCTTGCTTCCTCTTATAAGGAAATTCTTACCCTTGAACTTAAATGGAACAGCCTGTGCAACATTGGCAAGACCCTTGCGGAGTCCCTTTGGAAGCTTTCTGTAGCCTGCTGTATCAAGAGGTTCTTTATAAATGTTATATCCGCCGAAGAACTCATCAGCACCCTCGCCTGACATTGAAACCTTAACATACTTGGAAGCTGTCTGGCTTACAAAGTAAAGGGCAATAGCGGCAGGGTCAGCTAAAGGCTCGTCCATATGGTACTGGATTTTAGGGATAGCTGCCCAGTATTCCTCACTTGATACAAGCTTAGAATAATTGTCTATCTGGATTTTCTCAGATAAAGCCTTTGCGTAGTCTATTTCGTTATATTTCTCATAGTCAAATCCAACAGTAAATGTCTTGTCACCGTTAAATGTAGCGGCAACGTAGCTAGAGTCAACGCCGCTTGAAAGGAATGAACCAACTTCAACATCACTAATCTTGTGGTGTTCAACTGAGTCGTGCATAGCATCATCAATCTCTTTGACGAATTCGTCTAAAGACTTGCTCTCATCAGCTTCAAATGTAGGCTCCCAGTATCTCTTTATGTTGATTTCGCCATTATGGAAAGTAAAGCAGTGACCTGGCATAAGCTTGTATACACCCTTGAAAAATGTTTCAGGAAGCACTGAATACTGGAATGTGAGGTAATTTTCAAGAGCAACATCATTAACTTCCTTCTTATATGCAGGGTGTGCTAATATACTCTTAATTTCAGAACCATATATAATGTTGCCGTCAACTACAGTGTAGTAGAAAGGCTTAATTCCAAAGAAATCCCTTGCACCAAAAAGAGTTTCCTTCTCGCTGTCCCATATAACAAATGCAAACATACCACGAAGCTTGTTTAACATATCTTCGCCGTATTCTTCATAAGCGTGAATAAGAACTTCTGTATCAGAGTTGTTTGCAAATATATGTCCTTTTTCAATAAGGTCTTTTCTTAAATCCTGATAATTATATATCTCACCATTAAATGTGATAACAATCTTTTTATTTTCGTTGAACATAGGCTGACTTCCGTTATCGAGGTCGATGATTGAAAGTCTTCTAAAGCCCATATAAGCCTTGTCGTCTATATACTGACCGGCACTGTCAGGTCCTCTGTGGATGATTTTATTCATCATATCAGTAAGTACATCCTTACCATTTTCAAGGTATCCTGTAAATCCAGCAAATCCGCACATATTACAAAACCGTCCTTTCTTAAATGTGAATATTAAATATATTTATTACTATAATCTTTCTAAACACAGGCGCAATAAAACCTGCATATTAATAATGTTTACACGAATATTACATCATATACGGCAGTATTTAGAATAACAGCCGCCGTAAATGGTAAACCGTATGTAAATCAATTATGTAATTATAGCAAACTGGGATATTTAATACAAGATAATTAAATCAGCATAACGATAATAAATACTTACTTGACAAAAAAATACCGGGGGGGGGTAAACTGTACATTGATTTTAATTCATATATAAATACACAGCGGTTAAGCTTGTGTGTAATTCAGGAGGCTTGAAAATGCTTGTTACAGACTATTTAGACAGAACAGTAGAAAAATTCCCCGATAAGACAGCGGTTGTAGATGACAAAAGAAGTATAACCTTTAAGCTGCTTCAGACAGAGGCTAAGCACATTGCAACGAAGCTTACAGATAATAATATATTCTGTAAGCCGGTTGCAATATATCTTGATAAAAGTGTTGAGTGCATAGCTGCATTTATGGGAGTTATGTATAGTGGTAATTTTTATACAATGATAGATGTCAAAATGCCAGAAACAAGAATTGAAAAGATACTTAATACTTTAGGTGAATTCACAATTGTTACAGATGAAAAGCATAAGGGCGAAGTAAGTAGATATACAGAACCACAGAACATTATTATTTATGAGGAAGCTCTTAATAATAATATTAACGAGGATAGTATTAAAAATGCAGTATCAAATGTGCTTGGTGAGGATATTATGTACGTTTTATTCACATCAGGTTCAACAGGTATGCCTAAGGGCGTTATGATTTCGCATAGGGCACTGATAGATTTTATTGAATGGGGCAGTGAAGAATTTAATATTGATGAGAATTATGTATTTGGTAACCAGACACCGCTGTATTTTAGTATGTCGGTATTTGATGTATATCAGACAATAAGAAATGCGGCTACACTTTATCTTGTTCCACAGAAGTTATTCTCATTTCCTGGTATGCTTATGCAGTATCTGTATGATAATAAGATAAATACATTATTCTGGGTTCCATCTGCGTTGACATTTATATCAACATTGGGTGCATTGAAATCACCATATCTTCCAGAACTTAAAAATGTATTCTTTGGTGGAGAAGTTATGCCAGTTAAACATCTGAATAGATGGATAGAAAGTTATCCAGACGTAAGATATGTCAACTTCTATGGACCAACAGAAGTTACGGATACCTGTACATTTTATGAGGTGAACAGGCATTTTGACAATAAAGAAACACTTCCAATGGGAAAAGCCTGCAAGAATATGGATGTATTCCTGTTAGATGAACACGACCAGCTTGTAAAAGATGGTGAGATTGGAGAGGTATGTGTAAGAGGAATAGGTCTTGCTAATGGATACTATAATGCACCGGAAAAGACTGACGAGGTGTTTGTACAAAATCCACTTAATCATATTTATAAGGAAACTATATATAAGACTGGTGATTTGGCTAGAAAAAATGAGTATGGCGAGCTGGTGTATGTATCAAGAAAAGATTTTCAGATAAAGCATATGGGAAGAAGAATAGAATTAGGAGAAATAGAAACTGCAATATCATCAATAGAGGAAGTAGAGCAGTGCTGCTGCCTTTATAACCAGAAGAAATCCAAGATAGTTATGATATATAAGGGTGACATAAGCGAGAAAGAAGTTATGGAACAATTAAAGAATATTGTCCCTGACTATATGCTTCCTAATATCAAAATCAAGTTAGATGAGATGCCGCTTAATCTCAATGGAAAAATAAACCACAAGAAATTGCAGGAAATGTATATTGATTAGAAGTAATCAGATTGGAGAACAGATATGGAAATTATAATTGCCATTTTTCTTGGCATATGGCTCAGTGGAGCTGCAATTTTAGGATATATGCAGTTGAAAAAAGATTTTGATGAGTGTAAGAAAGGTAAATAGAGATGAATATATATTTTATAGGTATGTGCATAGCAATGGCTATATACCTTATTGTCGGTGTTGTTGTAAGTAAAAGAGTAAAGACAGCTAATGATTTCTATGTTGCTGGAAGACAGGCTCCTGTAATTCTTA
This sequence comes from Lachnospira sp., assembly GCA_050874785.1. Classification (GTDB taxonomy): domain Bacteria; phylum Bacillota; class Clostridia; order Lachnospirales; family Lachnospiraceae; genus Lachnospira. The sequence goes on along the minus strand of JBNMLJ010000006.1, from coordinate 40,787 downwards.
TTGCAGGTTCAATGATAGCTTCATATACAAGCACAGGAATGTTTATGGGTGATGCCGCCCAGTGTTATGAAGGCGTATTCACCTCTATATTGATATTTGCGGGTATGCAGTCCGCAGGATACATAATTGGTGCAATATTTTTCGGACGTTATTTAAGAAGAAGTAATGTACTTACTATTCCGGAATTCTTTGGAAAAAGATTTTGCTCTAATAAGATGAGAGTTCTTGCGGCAGTAACTGCAATTATTATGATGACAGTATACCTGCTCTCTGTAATTCAGGGAATAGGAACACTTATGAATATTGTAACAGGTGTCAATTATAATATATGTATAATAATTGCAATGGCTGTTCTTACTATATTAACAATAATGTCAGGCTCAAGGGGAGTTCTTATTACAGATACTATAATGGCAAGTGTATTTACAGTTGCAGTTGTAATAGGTGTGTTATTTATTGCTAAGAATACAGGCGGCTGGTTTGCTTCTATTAATAATATAGCTACTGACCCTGCTTTAACTAAGGCACTTTCGTGGGGAGGAAAAGCTGGCTCCTTATATGATACAGGAGTTGAAAATGTTATATGGGGTCTGGTATATGGTGTCGTCTGGATGTCTGTATGTATGGTTGGACCTTGGCAGTCAAGCAGGTATCTTATGGCAAAGAATGAGCATACTGTTATAAAGTCAGCACCAATATCAGCTATTGGTGTATTCCTGCTTGAATTCCTTGTGGGTATATCTGCGGTTATGGTAAATGTTGTAAAACCTGATTTGGATAGTTCATCACACGTTATGATATGGGCGGCTATGAACCTTATGCCTAAGGTTCTTGGTGTTGTTCTTTTAACAGGTGTATTATCTGCTGGTATATCGTCAGCGACAACATTTCTTTCATTAATAGGGGCTTCAGTTGCTAATGATTGTATGAAGTCTAAGGACGAACAGTCTATAAAGGCAGGACGAATAACTATGCTTATCGTAGCTTTAGTAGTATTGCTTCTTGCAGTGTTCAATCCTCCATCAATATTCTGGATAATGTTTCTTGGTGGTGCAGTTGCCGCCAGTTCGTGGATGCCTGTTGCAGTTGCCAGCATATTTAGTAAAAGGGTAACTAAGACAGGGGCATTTCTTGGAATGTTATTTGGTGTGCTTGGATGTTTTACATTGAAAATGTATTCAACTATTGCAGGTGTTACACTGCCAGTATATCTTGACCCAAGTATAGTAGGAATATTATGCAATGTTATAGCACTTGTTATAGGTTCAATGTTCACAAAAGTAACAGAGGAAGAAAAAGAGGCGCGTGAGGCACTTTTTGTTATGCCAGACACAGAGAAAAATCCAAAAGATATTAAAAATACAATGTTATGCAGTAAGTTATCAATGTTTATAGGCGTAGCTGTGACATTTATACTTATTGTATTCTGGGTTATACCATATATTAGTGCGTTATAGATAAATGTATAATAAAACAGGCATTTACAAAGTAATAAAAATATTTTATAATTGTAAGCAAATTTTAATAATAGCTTGGATATAGTTCCAATATTAAATGCACAATATGGAGGATTAGTAATGGAAAAGATTAAGATGACAACACCACTCGTTGAGATGGATGGAGATGAGATGACAAGAGTATTGTGGAAGCTTATTAAGGAAGAACTGCTTTTACCTTATGTAGACCTTAATACAGAGTATTATGATCTTGGACTCGTCCATCGTAATGAAACTAATGATCAAGTTACTGTTGACTCAGCAGAAGCAACTAAGAAATATGGTGTTGCTGTCAAGTGTGCTACAATCACTCCTAATGCAGCAAGAGTTAAGGAATATGACCTTAAGGAAATGTATAAAAGCCCTAATGGAACAATCAGAGCAATATTAGATGGTACTGTATTCAGAGCACCTATTATTGTTAAGGGTGTTGAGCCATATGTTAAGACTTGGAAAAAGCCTATCACAATAGCAAGACACGCTTATGGTGATGTATACAAGGCATCAGAGATGAAGATTCCAGCAGCTGGCAAGGCAGAGCTTGTATACACAGATGAGCAGGGTAACGAATCAAGAGAGCTTATTCATAACTTTAAGGGGGCAGGAATTATTCAGGGTATGCATAACCTTAACGATTCTATTGAGAATTTTGCAAGAAGCTGCTTTAATTTTGCACTTGAAACTAAGCAGGATCTCTGGTTTGCAACTAAGGATACAATCTCTAAGAAGTACGATCATACATTTAAGGATATATTCCAGGATATATATGATAAGGATTATGCTGATAAGTTCAAGGAAGCAGGAATTGAGTATTTCTATACATTAATAGATGATGCAGTTGCAAGAGTTATCCGTTCAGAAGGTGGATATATCTGGGCATGCAAGAACTATGATGGTGACGTTATGTCAGATATGGTTGCAACAGCATTTGGTTCATTATCAATGATGACATCAGTTCTGGTATCTCCACAGGGATATTATGAATATGAGGCTGCTCATGGAACAGTTCAAAGACATTATTACAAGCACCTTAAGGGAGAAGAAACATCTACTAACCCTATTGCTACTATATTTGCATGGACAGGAGCTTTAAGAAAGAGAGGAGAACTCGACTCACTTCCAGAGCTTTCAAAGTTCGCAGATACACTTGAAAAGGCTTGCATCAAGACAGTAGAAGATGGTAAGATGACTAAGGATTTAGCACTTATTACTACATTAGGTAATCCTGTAACACTTAATACACAAGGTTTTATTAAGGCAGTTAAGGAGACACTTGAAAGTCTTTTATAATTGTGCCAATAAAGGGTATTATTATATAGGATATTATATATAGAAGTGTTGGATTTCACTTGTGATATCTATAGATATTCGTATGAATTGAGGATTTTGAATGAAGTTTAAGTTTGAGGTTAAAGATCTTTTTAAACTCCCCAATATTTTATGTTATATAAGAATTGCACTGGTTCCGCTGTTTGTATATCTTTATTTTACGGCAGAAGAACCAGTGGATTATTATGTTGCGACACTTGTTGTAATGCTTTCGGGGATAACAGATTTTCTTGATGGGCAGATAGCAAGACGTTGTAATATGATAACTGATTTGGGTAAGATTATTGATCCGGCAGCAGATAAGCTTATGCAGCTTGCAATGTTAGTTACTCTGGCTATTAATATTCCATATATGTGCATACTTGCTGTATATCTTATTGTCAAAGAGGTAGTTATGGCACTTATGGGTCTTGTAGTTATGAAAAGGGCGAATAGGAGATTAGATGGTGCTAAATGGTATGGCAAGGTATGTACAGCAGTATTGTATGTGTGTATGCTTGCTTTAGTTGCATTTCCGCATATGCCGGTTAATCTTCAATATGTTATAATGATAGTGTGTGCAGCAGTATTGACATTTGCATTTATTATGTATATAAGAATATATATAATAATGTTAAAAGATAACCATTATGGTAATGATGAAAGAAAGTTGTATTAATATGTATAATATATTTGATATTACATTTAGGGAAATGAATGTTAACCAGTTAGCGGTATGGTTTTTTATATATAGTTTTTTTGGCTGGGCTATGGAATGTATAGTCATAAGAAAACAGCTTGGATATTGGGAGAACAGGGGTTTTGCTAAGCTTCCGTTCTGCGTTATATATGGATTTGGCGTGTTTATAGCATTTCATATATTTGCACCAATTGAGGGTAATTACCCTGCTTTATACATTGCTGGTGCTATATGTGCGACAATATTTGAGTATATGACAGCAAGACTTATGCAGAAGCTTTTTGGTGAAGTATGGTGGAATTACGACCATCTAAGATTTAATTATAAAGGAATAATATGCCTTCAAAGCACTCTTGGCTGGGGGGTATTAGCAGTTCTTATATTCAGTGTATTCAATAAAATGGTAGAACGTGTTGTATTCAGTATGGATATGAGGGTAACTACAGTTTTATCAATTGTGCTTGTTATATCATATGTTGTGGATTTCTCTTACCATTTTACTAAGAGAATTGCTAATAAGAAAATGGAAAGTGTAGTTGCACAGGCTTCAAGTGCTGGCAGCCTTCAGAGGTTTTTTCATAGATAATCAGCGGGGTGGACAATGTTAGAAAGTCTTAAGAATAATGTCAGGCTGCTTCGCAGGAGCAAACGACACGTAATTCTGTTTGAACTGACATATAAGTTACTGGCAGTAGCAGTTATATATCCTATATTAACTGCCGCCATTAATCTTTGTATGAAGGTTGCAGGAATCAGATATTTAACAAATGAATATATTGTAAAGGCACTGACAAACCCTGTTGTTATTATAGCTTTGTTTACAGGCATTATACTGTTTGTCGGTTACTGCATTTACGAGATGGCATATTTGGCTGTGTGCTTTGAAACTAAGAGAAAAGGTAATAACGCATCTATAATTGATAATATATATAATGCGTACCTGCGTCTTAAAAATTTAATCCGAATTCAAAGCATACCGCTTTTTTTATTTTTCTTTATTTCGATTATATTTATAAATGTTACAATTGTCGCTAATCTTATATATTCAGATACATTGAGCAATCTTATCGGAAGTACGATGAGAAGAAACAGGTATATGATATATATGCTTGTGGCAATAGTTATGGTTCTTATATATTATTATGTTATAAGAGGCATTTTCTCATTTAATATATATATGATGGAGGGGAAGAATTTCAGACAGTCATATAAGAAAAGCTCACAGATTGTAAGAAATAACAGATTAAGGGTAATTATGTCTGTTATTGTATATAATCTTGCAATATTTGCAGCTATAGCAGTGTTCTATACAGTTATTTCGCTTATACTTATAGGCGGTGTTAAGCTGTTGGATATGGCTTATCTTGGAAGTGCGGTATATTTATCAGTTCTTAGGGAATTGAGGGCCGGTGTGAAGATTTTTCTTGTGTTTATATCAATACCTTGTTCATTCTCAATGATTTCATATATGTATTATAAATATTCCGATCTGGATGATATTGAATTTGAATTCGTGGATATTGACGAAGGTTCAGCAAGGGTCAACAGGATAATATATGCAGTTGTGCTGGCATTATCCATAGTGCTTGATGTTATATATATAATTGGGTCATTTAATAATAATCCGTTTGAGAGAGTGGCTATATTCCACAATACGGATATAACTGCCCACAGAGGTGCTTCAGTAGATGCACCTGAGAATACTCTTGCGGCATTCAGTAAGGCGATTGAAGATATGGCTGATGTTATAGAGTTAGATGTCCAGATGACCCAAGACGGCTATATTGTTGTTATGCATGATACATCAGCATACAGGACTACAGGTGTTCTAAAGAATATTACGGAGTTTACTTTAAGAGAAGTTAAAAGACTTGATGCCGGGTATTGGTATTCAGAGGAGTACAAGGGCGAGAAAGTTCCAACACTTGAAGAAGTATTGCAGCTTGCCAAAGGAAAGATTAAACTTAATATAGAGATTAAAACGGCGGATAACAGTGATGAGGTAGCAAAGAAGGTTGTAAAGCTTATACAGAAATATTCAATGCAGGATTCGTGCGTTATCACCTCATTTGATTATAGTGCATTGCAGGCTGTTAGGTCTTATGATGAGGACATAGAAGTCGGGTATATATTATCGGTGGCCTATGGAAAGTTCTATGAGATAGATGACGTGGATTTCTTTAGCGTCAATGCTTCGTTCCTTACTAAGAGAGTTGTTGATGCTATTCATAATTCAGGAAAGCAGGTATATGCGTGGACTGTTAATAATGACGCTTCTATAAAGAATCTTACTAATAAAGGTGTTGATAATATAATAACTGACAAACCTGTAACGGCAAGAGAGGTTATATATTCAAGAGATACAAGTGAGACATTGATTAATATGATAAAGTATGTATTTAACCAGTGATTAGCTTGGTAACATATATGCGTAAATGTACGCGGAAACGGGGGTCTATATGTTAAGAGGTATAGGTACATCTAAGGGAATTGGTATAGGAAAAGCACTTATTATCCATAAGTGTAAGAATGCTGTCAGCCGTGTTAAGATTAAGGATACAGAAGCTGAGGTTGATAAGTTCAATGAGGCTGTGGAAAAGTTCATACAGGAGACTAATGAGCTTGTGGATAAGTTGTCACAGAAGCTTAATGGTGATGATAAGAATGCTCTTGTATTAAAAAATCAGGAATATCTTATAAGAGATCCTGAGTTTACCAGTGGTGTAATAAGTGCTATAACTAATGACAAGCTTAATGCAGAAGCTGCGGTTGAAGATACCTGTGAGATGTTAAAGAACATATTCTTAAGCTTTAACAATGATACGATGACACAGAGAGTAGCCGATATTGAAGATATGAAACAGCGTCTTATAGCAATAATGCAGGGACAGAAGCATATTGATCTTACTAAGCTTTCTGATAATACTGTTATTATTGCCGATGAAATCCATCCATCTATGACAGCTAATATGGATACAGAGCATATTGCCGGTATTATATCAGAGAAGGGTGGAGATACATCACACGCTTCAATTCTTGCAAGAGCATTAGAAATCCCTGCTGTATTAAGTGTTAAGGATATATGCAGTAAAATAGCAGAGGGTGAGGAGGTTATAGTTGATGGAGCTTACGGCGAAGTATTCGTCAATCCTACACCTATAACTCTTAAGATATATAATAAAAAGAAAAAAGCATATGATGAAAGAGTTAAGGAACTTAAAAAATATATAGATAAACAGACTGTTACCAGGGATGGCAGAAAAGTAATGCTTGCTGCTAATATAGGCAATGCTGATGAGGCTGCTAAAGCTGTAAAGGCTGGAGCTGAGGGTGTCGGACTTTTCAGGACGGAATTCTTATTTATGAACAAGCAGGCACTCCCAACAGAGGAGGAGCAGTATAACGAATATAAGAAAGCAGCAGTTGTGCTTGATGGCAGACAGCTTACGATAAGAACGCTTGATATTGGCGGAGATAAAGATATTCCTTATATGGGACTCACAAAGGAGTTAAATCCATTTCTTGGATACAGGGCCATAAGGTTCTGCCTTGACAGGGTAGATATATTTACAACCCAGTTAAGGGCTGTATTAAGGGCAAGTGCATATGGCAATATAAGAATTATGATTCCTATGATAACTTCTGTTACAGAGGTGCAGGCAGTTAAGAAGATTATAAATGGTATATGCAGGGATCTGGACAAGAAAGACATTAAGTATGATAAGGACATAAAGATAGGTATTATGATAGAGACACCAGCCGCAGCAATAATGGCAGATGTACTGGCACATGAGGTTGATTTCTTCTCAATCGGTACGAATGATTTGACACAGTATACACTTGCTGTTGACAGAGGCAATGAGAATGTTGCTTATCTTTACTCTGCACTCAATCCAGCCGTTATACGAAGTATTAAACACATAATTGAGTGTGCACATAATGCAGGTATAGAAGCAGGAATGTGTGGAGAAGCGGCGGCAGATGAAAGAATGATACCACTTCTTCTTAACTTTGGACTTGATGAGTTCTCTGTTACAGTAAGCAGGGTGCTTGAAACAAGAAAAGAGATAGCTTCGTGGAGCAGTAAGGAAGTAAAAGAGATAACAGAAAATGTTATGAATTATTCAGAAGAAAAGGAAGTATCTAACTATCTTAGTGACTGCATAGCAAAGGAATAGATTATTATATAATAAATGCTTTGTTAGGATTGATATGGTAAGATATCTGCTTCTGGCATAATATAATTAATTGGAGGAAAATATGGCATTATATGATACAGATGACGAGCAGGAAAAGGTTGTACTTGTCGGCGTAGAGTTAAACCCTCTGGACGATTGTGAGAAGTCGTTAGAGGAGTTAGCAGAGCTTGCTAAGACTGCCGGGGCAGTTACAGTAGGAAAGATGATACAGCCGCGCGACAGCTTCCACCCTGCAACATATATTGGTAAGGGTAAGCTTGAAGAATTAAGGCTTATGATAGATGAGCTTGGTGCAACAGGAATAATATGTGATGACGAGCTGTCACCAGCCCAGTTAAGAAATCTTGAAGATGTTCTTAATACTAAGATTATGGACAGAACAATGGTTATTCTTGATATATTTGCCGCAAGAGCTTCATCAAGTGAAGGTAAGATACAGGTTGAGATGGCACAGTTAAAATACAGGTCAACAAGACTTGCAGGACTTGGAACAACGCTCTCAAGACTTGGTGGTGGAATAGGAACAAGAGGACCGGGCGAGAAGAAGATAGAAACAGACAGACGAATAATAAGGGACAGGATTGCCCATTTGTCAGGTGAGTTAAAGGAGATTAAGAGCCACAGAGATGTGCAAAGACAGAACAGACAGGACAGTTCTACACCTGTTGCTGCTATAGTAGGTTATACTAACGCAGGTAAGTCAACACTTCTTAACAGGCTGACAGATGCAGGAGTATTATCAGAGGATAAGCTGTTTGCGACACTTGACCCTACAACGAGGGCACTTACACTTCCTAATAAGGAAAAGGTGCTTATGACGGATACTGTTGGATTTATCAGAAAGCTTCCACATAATCTTATAGAGGCATTTAAGAGTACACTTGAGGAAGCAAAATATGCAGATATGATAATTCACGTTGTGGACTGCTCTAATGATGATTACGAAAGACATATGGCAACAGTATATGAAACATTGAAGCAGTTAGATGTAGGTGATAAGCCTATAATTACACTTTTTAATAAATGTGATAAATATGGCGAACTTCCTATACTTAAGGACAGCAAGGCTGATTATGTTGAGAATATTTCAGCTAGGACAGGTATGGGAATAGATGCATTTTTAGAAGATGTACAGGATATTATATTAAAGAGCAGAATTAGAATAGAAAGAGTATTTCCTTACAGTGATGCAGGCAAAATCCAGCTTATAAGAGAATACGGACAGCTTGAAAGTGAGGAATACACACAGGAGGGCATAAGTGTCAAAGGATATGTGCCAGCCTGGGTAGGAGGCAAACTATGAATTTAATTGCACTTGTTGATAAAAAATGGGGAATAGCTAATAAAGGAAGAGAACTTGTTGATATTCCAGAGGATAAGAAGCTGTTCCGTGAAGAAACTTATGGAAAAGTTGTTATTATGGGAAGAAAGACATTAGAAGCACTTCCTAACCAGTCAGCACTTGTTGGAAGAAAGAATATTGTCCTTACAAGAAATAAAGATTATGAAGCTAAAGACGTATGTGTATGCCATAGTGTTGAAGATGTGCTTGAAAAGGTAAAAAATGTGGATAGTAAGGACGTATATGTCATCGGTGGTGGACAAATATACAAAGAATTCCTTCCATATTGTGATACAGCACATATAACAAAGGTCGATTATACTTACGAAGCCGATACTTATATAAGCGATTTCGATAAGCTTGAAGACTGGAAGATTACAGGACAGAGTGACGAACACACATATTTTGATATATGTTATGAGTTCATACGTTATGAAAGAGTATAAAAAGGGTGTGGCATATGAGAAAAAGAAATAAATGGCGCATAATAGCAGGGACAGTGCTTTCACTTGCTGTTATTATAGCGGTATCGTTATCTGGTGTTATGCAGGCACTTTCAAAGCCGTCTTATGATAAGATATATAAGGTTATGGTTAAGGCTGGCAATGACATAGAGAACAGTGCATACGAAGAACTTGACAGCCTTGGGGCTGGGAGCATAATCAGTATGGCAGATACATTTAACAGCATTGATGATAAAGACAAGGCTGAAAAGATTGCAGATAAGCTTTCCAGCGTAGGCATTAACAGTAATATACAGCAGGCATTATTACAGGTTATGACACCTTACGAGCTTGGAGTGGCTGGAAAGTATGCAAAGCTTATAACTGATAATATTGGCGAAGCCCAGCTTATTCCTGTGATGAAAGCTGTAATTGCTGATGCGAAGAAGGGCTATGATTATATAATTGATAATGCCACATATTCGGACAGCCAGCTTGTTATGGGCGAAGACCTCTTAATAAATGGCTTTAATGTATTTATGGACGAATTATACAGGGACGGTCAGGTGCTTCCTTATATATCACTCATTGAACTTCATAAGCTTACAAGAGAGCAGATGACACAGATATTTACTGAGTCCGTTAAGAATATGACAATAACAGTGTCAATGGATAATAAAGAAGACAGAAGCCTTCATATTGACGTCACAGCAGACTGGATAACTGCACAAGTTAATATAGTAAAGGATAAAGAAAATGTATACATTGACGGCAGTGTCAATGAGAAAGAATTCCAGATGGAGTACTAATAAAAGAAAAGCTCTAATCATTAATTGGTATAAAGACAGCTTATGAAATTATTGTAAGCGGTATATATCTAATATGATTAGAGCTTTATTATATTAATATTACTATATTACTGCTGTTATATTGTTATTGTCATATTGCTATTATTATATTACTGTTATTATTGCGTTATGAATACACAATATAAGTGCTGTATCTGAATCTTCTTAAACGCTGTTCCATTTTAATTGCATTGGAGAGCATACGGTAAGCACCGGCCTGAACCTTATAATAGCCGTCCTCGTATATTATAAATGCAGGAAATCCGTCCATTAAAAGTGAATTTAACATTCTGTCGGCATTATCCTTGTTGCGGTATGCGCCAACCTGTACACGGTAAAGTGCTTCATTTTCCTTGTCATAATCGTTATTGTCGCAAGGACATTGCGGCATAATATTTGAACTGCTGACAGGGGCAGAAAATACCTCGTTATCAGGCAGGGTGGAATTAACTATAGCGGTGTTGTCTGGTGAAGCGTTGTTAAGAACAGTGTTGTCATAAGGCATATTAGTACTTGTATTAATACTGTTGCTGTTAATTGAGGTAGAAGTAGTTCTACTGGAATTATTCATTTGACTGTTGTTGCTATTATTGTTGTTAGTGAGATTGCTGTTGTTGCTCATATTGTTGTTATTATTGTTGTTAGTGAGATTATTATTAGTAGTATTATTGGAAGAAGTGCTTCCGCGCCTGCCCGCAGGTATGCTTTCTAATATTCCGTCTGCGATTGCCTGTGCAATGCTGTCGAATTCTTCATCGAATAGATAATTGTCCTTATCATTGTTAATAAATCCCGCTTCAACAAGAACGGCTGGCATTTTGGTGCGCTTAAGAACAACGAGGTTCTTGCGCTCGTCTACACCAAGATTTTTAAAGCCGGCATCTTCAAGCTGGTTATTAATATTTCTTGCAACCTCAGCCTTTAAGCCCGTATCGCTGTATACAAGGGTTTCAACGCCCGAATACTGGTTAGGGGTTTCTGAGGAATTGCGGTGTATTGATACGAAAAGGTCTGCGCCGGAATTGTTCGCATCGGTTGCTTTCTTAAATGGAGTTTCGTATTCGTCAGTAGTTCTTGTGTAATATACATCTATGCCATTTTTTTTAAGTATGTCACCGACAGCTAAAGTAAGGTCGAGAGTGTCATCTTTTTCCTGTCTGCCCTTGTATACAGCACCGGGGTCACTTCCACCGTGTCCGGCATCAAGGGCAATTCTATAATCAGCCATAAATCCTCCTAAAGGAAATATCAGTTTATTTTATTCATAAAATTTCATAAAGATACATATAATAATCAAAAATATAATAAATAATATAAGAGGAATTAGATTATGGTGTATGTACATACAATGGAAACACCTGCCGATGCAATAGATAAAGGGAAAATGCGCATTAACGTATATGATAGACAGCAGGGCACACCATTGGCAGATGCAAGGATTTCACTTGCATATACAGGAAATCCTGAAAGAATTATCAATGAGATAACTACTGACTCGGAGGGAGCAGTTAATCTTGATGACCTTCTCACACCGCCTGTGGAGTATAGTATGGAGCCGGGTGAGAGCCAGCCATTTTCGGAATACACAATTGATGTTAAGGCAGATGGCTACGATGAGATTAATATATCCGGTATTGATGTATTTTCAGGAGAAACGAGTATTCAGAATGTGTATTTGAATGAAGATAACGGGGAAGTTCCAGAGGATAATATTGTAATTCCAGTTAATACGCTGTATGGCAATTATCCTGCCAAGATACCGGAGGCTGAGATTAAGCCGGTACGCCAGTCAGGGGAGATTGTGCTAAGCCGTGTTGTAATACCAGAAACAATAGTTGTGCACGATGGCGTGCCGACAGACTCTACAGCACTTGATTATTATGTGAGGTACAAGGATTATATTAAAAATGTAGCGAGCAGTGAAATATATTCGACCTGGCCAAGACAGACATTGGAAGCTAACATTTTGGCTATTATGTCCTTTACCTTAAACAGAGTGTATACAGAGTGGTACAGGAACCAGAATTACAACTTTACGATAACCTCATCAACTGCATTTGACCACAAATGGGTCAACGGACGTAACATATTTGAAAGTATTTCGCAGGTTGTAGACGAAATATTTGATAATTATCTGTCAAGACCAAATGTAAAACAGCCGATATTAACACAGTATTGTGACGGAAAGAAATCGAGCTGTCCTAACTGGATGACGCAATGGGGAAGTAAATATCTTGGGGACCAGGGGTATTCCTCAATAGATATATTAAGATATTATTATGGAGATAATATGTATATTAATACAGCTGAACAGATACAGGGTATTCCGTCATCGTGGCCGGGTGCAGACCTTGATATAGGCTCATCAGGGCAGAAGGTAAGGCAGTTGCAGGAACAGCTTAATCTTATAGGTGATTATTATACGGCAATACCAGCACTGACAGTTGACGGAATATATGGAGAGCGTACAGCGGAGGCAGTAAGGCAGTTTCAGAGAATTAATAATATGCCGCAGACTGGTGTTGTGGATTTCCCAACGTGGTACAGAATATCGGACAGATATGTAAGGCTGTCAGGAATTGCAGAGCTCAGTTGAAATTTTCTGCAATTATTTTCAGAATTATATAAAATATTAGTTGACAGCTATAATTATTAGTGATACACTCTAATAGTTGTTAAACAAAGCAGAGTATCCACTCTCACCTTAGCGCAATCGGGCGACTTGGGTTTATATTTTTAAGAATGTGCATGATAAACAGCAATTAAGATGCATTATGATTAAAAAGTGGATAGTCTGACTATCCACTTTTTTTGATTTTGGAGGTGCACTACTATTAGCGAATTAATGATTAACGAGCAGATCCGTGATAAGGAAGTTCGTGTTATTGGAGAAGAAGGACAGCAGCTTGGAGTTATGTCTCCTAAGGATGCTATGAAACTGGCAAGAGAGGCAGAGGTTGATTTAGTAAAGATTGCCCCATCTGCAAAGCCACCTGTATGTAAGCTTGTGGATTATGGCAAGTATAAGTATGAACTTGTCAGAAAAGAGAAGGAAGCTAAGAAGAAACAGAGAACAATAGAAGTCAAAGAAGTTCGTTTGTCACCTAACATAGATGTTAATGATTTGAATACTAAGTGTAATTCAGCAAGAAAGTTCATCGAGAAAGGCGATAAAGTAAAGGTATCTTTAAGATTTAGAGGCCGCGAGATGGCACATATCGATTCCAGCAAGCATATATTAGAAGATTTTGCTGAGAAGTTAAGTGATATTGCAGTAGTAGACAAAGCTCCAAAGTTAGAAGGCAGGAGCATGACTATGTTTTTAACTGAAAAACGTTAAAATATTATTTATTCCATATGAGAATTAAATTAGGAGGATTATTATGCCAAAGGTAAAGACAAAAAGAGCAGCTGCAAAGCGTTTTAAAGTAACTGGAACAGGTAAATTAAAGAGAATGAAAGCTTACAAGAGCCATATTCTTACAAAGAAGACTACTAAGAGAAAGAGAAATCTTAGACATGCAGCTATGACAGATGCAACTAATGTAAAGACAATGAAGAAGATTATGCCATATTTATAAGATATGGATGTCTGTGATTGATTATTAGGAGGAAATTAAGAAATGGCAAGAATTAAAGGCGGTATGAACGCAAAGAAGAAGCATAATAGAGTATTAAAGCTCGCTAAGGGTTATAGAGGAGCTAGATCTAAGCAGTACAGAGTTGCTAAGCAGTCTGTAATGAGAGCTCTTACAGAGAGCTACAAGGGTAGAAAGCAGAAGAAGAGACAGTTCAGACAGTTATGGATCGCAAGAATCAATGCTGCTGCAAGAATGAACGGTCTTTCATACAGCAAGTTTATGTATGGTTTAAAGTTAGCTAACATCGACCTTAACAGAAAGGTATTAGCTGAGATGGCTGTAAACGATGCAGAAGGATTTGCTAAGTTAGCAGAAGTAGCTAAGGCTAAGCTTGCTTAATTAAGATTTATATTGGTATTAATACCAGTTATATAAAAGGCAGAAAGCAGATTGATGTGTGGGTGCATATCAGATTGGCTTTTTGCCTTTTTTTGTGATAATATTGTGAAACATTTGCATAATGCTGGTTTTAAATATGATATTGTGGTATAGTTTATTAGTCGGTGTTACGGCAATATTTAATGTGGAGACAGGTTATGAGAAAAGTATTAAAGAATAAAGTTGTAAAATATGCTGTTACAGCAGCTATGGTTATGTCAGTGATGATGACAACAGCCTGCAACAGTAAGATAAAGGTAGATTATGGATACAATCCAACTGATTATGTAGAGCTTGGAGATTATAAGGGAATTCAGGCAGAGGTTGATGTAACAGCCATAACTAATCAGGTTATAGATGATAAGATTGCAGAACAGCTTGAAAGTGAGACAACATATACAGATGTTGACAGAGCAGCACAGAAGGGCGATAAGGTTACATTTAGTTATTCTGGTACATCAGGCGGACTTTCTGTAGATGATTTCACTGGTTCTGATTACAGTATGACACTTGGCAAGGACGCTTTCCCTGTTGCAGGAACTGGCTTAGATGAAGAATTATACGGAATGGTTGCAGGACAGACTAAGGTATTAACAATCACACTTCCAGAGAATTCAAAGTATTCTGATTACGCAGGCAAGAGAGTTGTATTCGAGCTTACAATGAGCTATGTACAGCAGGCAAATGTTCCAATGCTTACAGATACATTTGTTAAGAGCGCATTCAACTGCGATACAGTTGATTCATATAAGGCACACGTTAAGAATGATGTCAGCGGAACAATAGAAACTAAGATAACAGAAGCTAAGAATGAAGCAATACTTACTCAGCTTCTTGACAAATGCAAGGTTACAGGTTATCCAGAAGAATTCCTTGCACAGCAGACATCAAAGCTTGAAGAGTCAATAAGCTTTTACAGCACACTTCAGGGCAAGACTAATGATGAATATTGCCAGAACCTTTATGGTATGTCATTTGATGAATTCGTTAAGGCATCAGCAGGACAGCAGCTTGTATATCAGGCAATTGCAGAAAAGGAAGGCCTCGCAATCACAGATTATGAATACAAGGACGACCTTGAGCAGTTCGCTAAGGACAGCGGTTATTCAAAGGTAGATACATTTACAGAAAAATATGACAAAGAAACTATTGTTAAGTCTATGCTTGTTAAGAAAGCACAGAATTTAGTAATGGATAATGCGGTCATAACAGAGAAGTAGAATATACAAGAATACATTATAAATCAGAAACTATAGCTGGATAAATATATTTAGGGATATACTAATTCAGACAATAGTTTCTGATTTTTTTGCTTTTAAAATTATCGAACATTTGTTATACTTAATTGTAATGCTGTGTATGTGCAGCTTGTGAAGGTTAAGTATAAATGCGCAGTTGATTTTAGTTAAGCGCATATGTAAGTTAAAGTGGAGATAGTGTGAGTATAATCACACATTGGATTGGAGAGTATATGAATTTAGATGGTTTAAACGACTGCCAGAAAAGAGCGGTTAAAAGGACAGAAGGTCCGCTTCTTATTATAGCGGGAGCAGGTTCTGGAAAGACAAGAGTTCTTACTAACAGGATAGCCTATCTTATAGATGATTGTGGTGTAGCACCATATAATATACTTGCTATTACATTTACTAATAAAGCGGCAAGGGAGATGAGAGAAAGAGTTGATGCCACAGTAGGACAGCAGGCTGGCGAAGTGTGGGTAAGCACCTTCCACTCTACCTGTGTGCGAATTCTCAGGCGTTATATAGATAGAATTGGTTATTCCAATACATTTACAATATACGATACAGATGACGTCAAGAGCGTTATAAAGGATATATGCAAGAAGTTCAATATAGACACGAAGATGCTCAAAGAAAAGACAATTATGAATGCGATATCACACGCCAAAGATGAGCTTATGAGCCCGGACCAGATGGAGCTTGAGGCTGGCGGCGATTACAACGGCAAGAGAATTGCCAATGTATACAGGGAGTATCAGAAGACATTAAAGCTTAATAATGCACTGGATTTTGATGATTTAATATACAAGACAGTAGAATTATTGGAAAATGATGCTGAAGTACTTAATTATTATCAGGAACGATTTAAGTATATTATGGTTGATGAGTATCAGGATACCAATACATCGCAGTTTAAGCTTATATCAATGCTTGCCGCCAAATATGGCAATCTCTGCGTAGTTGGTGATGATGACCAGTCAATATACAAGTTCAGAGGTGCAAATATTACCAATATATTGAATTTTGAGAATACATTTGCAGGAACTAAAGTAATAAAGCTTGAGCAGAATTACCGTTCAACACAGACAATCCTTAATGCTGCCAATGCGGTCATAAGCAATAATATAGGAAGAAAAGCAAAGAGCCTGTGGACAGAGAATGGCGAGGGCGAAAAGGTTAATTATACACTTTATGAAAATGGATATGATGAGGCACAGGGTGTTGTTGACAGCATAAGCTCTATGGTAAGGGACGGCTGGAATTATAACGACATTGCCATATTATACAGGACTAATGCGCAGTCAAGAGCGTTGGAAGAAAAGCTTATGTTAAAGAATATTCCATACCGTATATACGGCGGCATAAGCTTCTATCAGCGTAAGGAAATAAAAGACATACTTGCATATTTAAAGACTATAGACAATGGTATGGACGGACAGGCAGTAAAGCGTATCATTAATGTTCCAAAGCGTGGAATTGGTGCGACAACCATTGAACGAGTTCAGGAATATGCAGACCAGAATGATATAACATTCTGGCAGGCTTTGTGCGATGCCGAGCATATCGATACGATAAAGCGAGGTGTAGGAAAGTTAGAGCCATTTGTTACACTTATAGGTTCACTTAAGGCGAAGCAGGAATTTATGAGCATAAAAGAACTTGCCGAAACCGTTATAAGTGACACAAGATATATAGAATGTCTTGCAGAGAGCGAAACAGCAGAAGAAATAGAAGCAAGACAGGAAAATATAGATGAATTGATTAACAAAATAGTAAGCTATGAGGAGAGCTGCCGGCAGAAGGAAGAAACTCCTACATTAAGCGGTTTCCTTGAAGAAGTTGCACTCATAGCAGACATTGATAATCTTAATGAGTCAGATAAGCAGGTAATGCTTATGACATTACATAGTGCCAAAGGTCTGGAATTCCCTATTGTGTATATGACAGGAATGGAAGACGGTCTTTTCCCAAGCTATATGACAATAGTGTCAGATGACCCTACAGAGATAGAGGAAGAAAGACGACTTTGCTATGTAGGAATAACAAGAGCGGAGAAGATACTTAACTTAAGCAGTGCAAAAATGCGTATGGTCCGCGGTGAAACACAGATGAATAAAGTATCGCGCTTTATTAAAGAAATTCCCGAAGAATATATGCACATAGAAAATAATAGTTCAGGATATAATAAAGGTAAGATTGCATATGGAGGAAAAGATGACTCAGAGGAAACACCTTCATATAATATCAGAGCCAATGCAAAAGCCGCTCTTAACAGATACGGCTCAGGCAATGTGAATTATAAAGAACCAAAACGTGTATCAATCGGCGGCTCAACCTCAACAGGCCACAGGTCAGGCGGCTCACCAGCCCAGCGAACAGGAAGCCCATACGCAGGAAGCGGCTCACCATATGGAAGTGGGGCTGTGTATGGCGGGGGTTCATCGTATGGAAGTGGCTCACCGTATAGTGGAGGTTCATCATATGGAAGTGGCTCATCGTATGGAGGAGGTTCATCATATGGAAGTGGGTCATCATATAGTGGAAGTTCATCGTATGGAAGCGGTTCACCTTATAGTGGAGGTTCGTCATACGCGGGCGGCAGTTCTTCTGTGAGAAAGGAAATCGGGGGAAAGGCGAATACTAAGGTTGGTTTTGGTAAAGAATTCCCTATGGATATATTTGATTTGAAGAAGCCATCGAAGGCTAATGGAGATGGAGGCAGTGGAACATCTGGACTTGGGTATGGTGTTGGCGATACTGTGGTTCACGCCAAGTTTGGAAAAGGAAAAGTAATTGCAATTGATAATGGCGCAAGAGATTATATGGTAACTGTAACATTTGACGAGTATGGCTTAAAGAAAATGCTTGCAGGCTTTGCAAGGCTTAAAAAAGCCTAAATATGGTGACAAATAAAATATGTTGTGATACAATATATTTACTTTAAAAGTGTTTTGAAAGGAGCGGTTGTTATGAATAAGGATAAGATTGAAGAGCTTATTGCGGCAAGCAAGCTCAATGAACTTCTTCACAAGAAAGATGTAGAAGAGAGCAAGAAGAAAAGTAATGTAATTATCATAGTATTAGCAGTTATTGGAGCGGTTGCAGCATTAGCAGCTATCGTATATGCAATCTATAGATACTTCACACCAGATTATCTTGATGATTTTGATGATGATTTCGATGATGACGACTTCGATGAAGACTTTGAAGATGATGATGATGAATTCGAGAACTAATTATTCTGCCAATTAAAGAATGATTAAGATAAAGACCACTGGCTGGCTTACAGCCAGTGGTTTTTTAGATGTTCTGTGATGTGGGAGGACAGGGTTAGTTTCCTGATTGATTATATAAGGATTGGAGATAAAAGATGAAAAAAGGCGGCATATATACAGGTTATGTAGAGAGCGTGGATTTTCCTAATAAGGGAAATGTAATAGTTAAGACAGAGGAAGATGGACAGACCATAGAGGAAAAGGCTGTTGTAAAGAATTCAATACCAGGACAGACAGTTAAATTTATGGTGAACAAGAAGAAGCACGGCAAATGCGAAGGAAGGCTTCTTGAAGTTGTCTGTCAGGCAGATACAGAAACTAACGAAAGATGTGAGCATTTTGGCAAATGCGGTGGCTGCGTATACCAGACTGTAAAGTACGAAGAACAGTTAAAGATGAAAGAAAATGCAGTGAAGAAGCTTCTTGCTCCTGTTATTAATACAGAATATGAGTGGGAGGGAATAATTGGAAGCCCTGTATCAAGTGAATACCGTAACAAAATGGAATTCTCATTTGGCGATGAGGTAAAAGATGGTCCGATAGCCCTCGGTTTACATAAGAGAAACAGTATGTATGACATAGTAACAGTAACTGGCTGTAAGATTGTGGATAATGATTACAGAAAAATACTCAAGTGTGTATATGATTATGCACTTGAGAAAAATCTCACTTATTACCACAAAATGAAGCACGAGGGGTATCTTAGACATTTGCTTGTAAGAAAAGCTGTAAAGACAGGACAAATCCTTGTAGACATTGTGACAACTACAGCAAATGATATCCCTATGGACGAGCTTGCAGACAGATTAAAAGCACTGTCACTTGACGGAGAGATAACAGGCTTCTTACACACTTACAATGACAGTGTTGCCGATGCAGTAATCAATGAAAAGACAGAGATAGTATTCGGAAGGGATTATATTGAAGAAGAGCTTCTTGGACTTAAATTCAAGATTACAACATTTTCATTTTTCCAGACTAACTCACTTGGCGCAGAAGTCCTGTACTCAAAGGCAAGAGATTATGTAGGAACAACCAAAGACAAGGTAATCTTCGACCTGTACAGCGGAACAGGAACAATTGCGCAGATGTTAGCCCCAGTTGCAAAGAAAGTCATCGGCGTTGAGATAATACCGGAAGCCGTAGAAGCTGCCAAGATTAATGCCGGCATAAATGGACTTGATAACTGCGAATTCATCGCAGATGATGTGCTTAACGCCCTCGATAACATAAAGGACAAGCCAGACTTTATCGTCCTCGACCCACCAAGAGATGGTATCAATCCTAAAGCACTTAAGAAGATAATTGACTATGGCGTGGAGTCAATGGTGTATATTTCCTGCAAGCCTACAAGTCTTGCAAGGGACCTGGTTATGTTGCAGGAGAGCGGGTATGAGGTTAAGAAGGGGTGCTGTGTGGATATGTTTCCGAATACGGGGCATGTGGAAACTGTAATTTTGTTGTCCCGAAAAGCTCCAGATGCCGAAATTAGGGTAAGATTGGATATGTCGGAATTAGACATAACAAGTGCAGAAAGCAAAGCAACATATAAAGAAATACAGGAATATGTAAAAAATAAATATGATCTGCATGTAACAAATTTATATATAGCACAAGTAAAACGTGAATTTGGAATTATAGAAAGGGAAAACTATAACACAGGTGAAGGCAAGGCAAAAGTGCCACAGGTAACTGCTGAAAAACGTGAAGCTATTATAGATGCACTTAAATACTTCCAGATGATTGAATAAAAGCAAAGCGGAAGAAAGTTGGGGTATAAGCGAAAAATGAAATTTTCATTTTCGGTTTGTACCCCCTTTTCTTTTCGGTTTTCTATAAAAAATACTGGTATTACTGTTATTTTTAAAGAAAAAAAGGCTATACAGCAAAATATTTATAAAAATTATTCAGTAAAACTCCAACTTCTTTCCACCTTAAAAAATCAATTTTTGATATTCCAGATGCTAAAGTGTAAGTTTTATAGTTATTGTGAAGGTTTCCGTGTATTTTGGATTTTTTACATTTTATAGTAAAAGTGGAAGAAAAAGTGCTAATTTAGCAAATAAATATGGATATTATAATGATTTTATAGAATATAGGTGTAAGTTTTGTACAGTTCAAGTGACAAAATATGATAAATAATAAAAAAGTATCACCTATTAATAAGAAAAAAGGAAAAAGAAATATACTATTTCCATTATTGAGCACTTTTCTTTCCACTTTTCTTAATTAAAAAATGGTGTAAAATATAATAAATCACAAACATTTCATTAAGAAAACCGAAAGAAAAAGGGGTATAAAAGGCTAAAGTGTAAGTTTTATAGTTATTGTGAAGGATTTATATGTTGATGGCATTTTATACACCAAAAGTATTGATGTAAGACTTGAGAATATAAGTGTAGCTTATATTAAAGGTGTAGAAAAGTTGCTATTTAGATAAGATTTAAAGATTATAGGTGTAAGTTTTGTACACTACGCACAATGCAAATTAATTTAATTAATAAGAAAGAAAGTAACAAAGAAAGAAGGGGGGACACCAAGCTTGCGCAGGTTTCCCCCCGACCCCTTTCCTTGCGTAGTCAAATACAAAAGTATTTGCCTACCATGGATTTCTTAAAGTATTAAATAAATCAAGACTTATTGCAGCACCCATTGAAAATCCAATGATAATGGTTCATACCATTTATTTATTACCTACTCTAGATCATGCCTTACTGCTTAACAAATAAGTATATGAATGATATGTGCGCAGTGCGGCATTACAAATAAATTCATTTAATAAGAGTACTACACCTTATTTCATTGTTTAATGCAAATGACTAACTTCTTAAGAAATGTTACTGTAAGCAGAGAATGGCCTGCGTATTTACTTCAACAGAGATCTGGTTTTTAATGAATTTAATTCGTGAAACTGTACAATCGGTGATCAAGTGAGGTGTGACGGTACATTTAAAACTACTGGAGTGAAGGTGAAAAAGTATTTAATTTTTTAGCTCTAAGTTATAAAAAAATTATACTTTTATCATTGAGAAAAAGTATTTATATTTTTTAATAAAATAAAAAATAATTATATGTACTGAACTATAAAAATGAATTTATTTATGGTTAGTTTAGGTACAAATTAACTTGATGTTACTATAGTATAATAGAGATCTATAATAATATATATAATACAGAATCGTGTAAAGCCTTGTGAATACTGGGATAGCTGGATCCTAAAGTGTAAGTTTTATAGGTCTAAAGTGTAAGTTTTATAGGTCTAAAGTGTAAGTTTTATAGGTAGGCTAAAGTGTAAGTTTTATAGTTATTGTGAAAAAAAATAATATTTTTTCACTTTTTACACTTTAACAGTCATATTAATTATATAAATAAAAAATGGAGGGCTAAAAATGATTGAAATAAATGAATTTGATAATAACCAGAAAATTGCAGAATCAACAAAGCTAATAAGGTACATTTTTGATAATAATTTTTCTAAAAGGCAATTGGATATGGTGTATGCAATAATTTCATTAGTAAAGCCAACAGATGATGATTTTAAAACATATCACATATCATATAGTGCGATTGGGAAGATATTTAATCCTCAAAATCCATACTGTGAAATTACTGTAAATGATATAAATTTAGCAGTTAAGGATATAATGAATAAATCATTTAGAATTAAAACTGACAAAAAAACAAAGCATTATCATTACATAGAGTATGCAGAAGTAGATGAAGAAGAAAAATATATAGATTTTAGATTGAGCCAAGATGTAAAACAATTCTATCTTAAATTGCGTAAGGAAGAATATACAGTATTTTTATTAGATGATATTATGAAATTATCAACATCATTTCAGTTAAATTTGTTTAAATGGTTGTCATGTAATTCAAATTTTAAAAATGATGTATCTATAACAATAGATGATGCGAAAATTAGATTTTATGGTGATATATCTATAAGGACAGCAGATTTTATAAGAAAATTGGATAGTGCAATAAAAAAAAATAAATGCTAAGACAAATTTAAATGTAAGTTATCAACGCATAAATAAAAAAGGAAGTAAAAAAATTGTTGTATTAAGATTTACAATAAAAAATATGTATAAGCGTGAAGAATAATACACCAAACAAAAAGATTTAGCATGCCAGTGCTTTTTACTGGCTCGGTAAATTTTTTTGTGCGGTAGACTGGGAATTGTACGAAGTACAAGGCGTGTAGCGCAAAGTATTGTAAATTAAAATATTTTTTACCTTTTATGTTACAAACAATCATATTATAAGTGATTGCAATTCATATATATGAAGTAAAAAAATCTATTCTCCAATCTTAGAAAGATCTGCTTTTGGTGAGCAGGTCTTTTTTGCTGAAAAATTATTATTTGTCCAGCATATTATAAGTGAATTCATTTTAGACAACCTCTATAGAAAATATTTAAGCTGCCTTTGGGTGGCTTTTTTTATGCAAAAAATTAAACTAATTCTTCAAAATCCATATTATAAGTAGCTTATATATGATGAAATGGAGAAAAAAAATAAAAATCCTATTCATATGTAAATTATCTTTCTGTAATGGATGTACATTGCAGCGTAGATAAATTTGTATGAATAGGTTCTTCCCTTCATATGGATTTATGTGCGCTGTTAGGCACACAAATCCAGAATAAGGGGGAAATATTATGAGCATACATAACAAATTAAATTTATTCATAAAAAATTTTCTTATGTTAGATGTTTATGAAAATATGTCTGATGAAGATAAAGAATTTATGGGTGCAATGATGCTTGGCGCAAAAGTAATCAGCGCGTTTACAAATCCTTTAAAACTAATAGGGATTTTTTATGGATTAATGGAAAAAGAAAAATTAGCTGTATAGCTAATAATATAAGCAGACAGTTTTTATAAATTGTCTGTTTTTTTTGTTAATATGAATATGTATATGTCATATTATTTTTGTATGCTCATAATAATTTAAAATCCGATAGGGTTTTAGGGCTGCCTTCGGGCAGTCTTTTTTAATCTTTTAAGATTAAAGCAATCATACTGTATAAGGGGTGATAGAATGGAAGAACAAATTAAAAAATTTTTAGAAGAAGAATGTGAAAAGTATAAACACATTACTTGGTGTGATAATGATGAAGATTATCAAGCACGAAGAACAATGGATCGTGAAATGCGGGACTTTTTTTATAATAATTATAAAGAAATAAACAAAATGTCCGATACTGCATTAAAAGAAATCGAAGACTATGCAGTTGAATTAGGGGAAAAATTTAATGATCAGTATGTCGCACATCATTTTTGGTATACCAATGTTATGTTTACTCTTCAATCGCTACCAATGGATAAATAATGTATCCATCATAAATTGCTTGTGTGAATTGTTCATAGTTATAATAATGTTCATAATTATTATAAAAATCCATAAAATTATTAAAGGTAGGGTATATATTACGCATCCTTTGTGTTTCTTTAATCATAAAAGAATTGGTATTTATATTTAAATAAAATGGAATAGAATTTTTCCAATTACCATTATAATAATCGGCAGTACTAAGCCAGCCGCAAATGAAGTCAAAGTTTTTATTAGATGAATAATCAAAAATTATTGATAATAATGCAGTCCCATATCCCATATTTTCTTTATAATGTGTATCAATAGTAAAATGAATAAATCTTTTTTCAACAGTAAAATAAAATGTAATATCTTGGTAATTTGTCAAAATATATGTATTCCTATCTAATTCAAATTTGAATTCTTTAACACTGCCATCTTTAATTGTTCTGTAATATGTACACATAGTATAAAGTCCTTTCGTAAATTAAATACATTATACAACAAAAGCTGGCATAATCGCCAGCTTTGTTACTGTTCAGAATCATCCAGATTATCTATTGCATATTCACAGCATTGAACCACTAATTGATTAAGTGAAATATTTTTGTCCGCAGCCAATTTGTTAAGCTGTTCTAAAAGTTCAACAGGCAATCTAAATGTTCTGTTTTCATATTCTTGTTTTTTAATCTTAAATTTCATATAAATCACTCACTTATATTTTAGTGTAGAAATACTTGATAATATACACTTGTATTTACAATATAAAATTATGTGCAAATAACACGTTGAAAATTAAAAATAAGTGAGTTATAATGTATACAGAAATAAAAAAGAATGAAAAAAAGTTATACAGAAATTTCCAAAAACTTTTTTATCTTGCATATTAATAATAGAAGCTAAAAAAGGGGCAGTGCATATGGATAAAGACCAGATTAAGTTACAAATCAATTTCCCACAAGAAGTAATTGAAGGATTGGAAGAAATTGGTAAGAGTATGGGAATTAAAAGAACAGATGTAGTAAAAATAGCAGTAAAAAAATATGTAGACGAAAATAGAAAAAATTAATTAGATTCGTCTTATAAATATAACAAAAGAAAGGCAGGAATGTTTAATGAAGAAAAAAATAATTTCAGTGATGCTTGTAGCAGCACTTGCAGCCAGTTTACTTGCTGGATGCGGTAAAAACAAGGACACAAATAAAAAGCAAACAGAAGTAACAGAGGCAACAGAAGTGGTCAATACAAAAACAGTATCAGCAAACGGAATTAAGATTACTGGTTCTATGGATTCTGCTGAAAAAGTAGAAATGTCAGCGGTAACAGATGGTGAGGACTATCAAGCTGCAACAGATTTTATTGCAACACTTGGAAAGAACATCACAGCAACAGAAGTATATAACATCAATTTACTTGATAAAGATAGCAAAAAGGTACAGCCAGATAGTAGTGTAAAAATTAACCTTACATTATCAGATAATATGGTAAATGCTGAAGGTGATGGCTATGAAGTATATCGTATGGAAGATGATAAGACATTCAAGAAATTAACAGCAAGTGTAAAAGATAAAGAGATTTCATTTGATACAGAACATTTTAGTATCTATGTTTTAATAAAAACAAGTAGCGGTGCAATAGCAGTTGGTGAACCAGATAGCGAAGCAGCAGACAATGGTGAAGCAGATCAGGCAAAAATTGAAGCTGCTGAAAATGATTCAAATGCATTCACATTTACATCAAAAAATGTAACAATGTATGTTACAAGTACAGTAAATGTAAGAACTGGCCCAGATAGTTATTTTGATAAACTTGCATCATTACCAAAAGGACAGGCAGTAACAGTACTTGCACAATGTAATGAAACTGGATGGTATCAAGTAGATATTGGGGATGCAGTAGCAGCATTCGTATCTAATAACTATTTATCAACAGAAGAGCCAAAACAGAGTACATCAAGTGCATCAAATAATAGTACTTCAAATAATACAGCAAGTAATAACAGCAGTAGCAACAACAGTAGTAATTCACAGAATAATGCACCTGCACAAGATACTCCTGCACAGCAACCAGAACAGACACAACCAGCGGCTCCAGAACCAGAACAACCTGCACAGGCAAATAATTGTCCTTATCCATTGTTAACAGTTACAACATATAAAGGATATACTGGGTATTTTTTTACAAAGTCACAAGTTGGAACAGATGCAGATTTTGCTGCATTTAATCAAGCTTGCCAAGCTGTAGGTGCTGGAAATAATGGAAGTATGCATGTTGGAACATATGATGATACTGGAGATGTGTATTTCTGCAGTGTATGGAAATAATGCTTATTATTTAAATATATTGGTATAAACAAGAAAGCTGGCGTAAATGCCAGCTTTTTTTACTTTTAAGATTAAAACTATCATACTATTTGAGGGGTGATAATGTGGAAGAAAAGATATTTAATTTTGAAGCCATAAAAGAATCAACGAAAAAAACCAATGCGTTTTTGGAAGCCTTAAAAAATAGTGAACTATCAAATTCTCAAAAATATATTATCGTATGGCTATACACGCATTTTATTTTAGGTATAGGATATTTCAAATCTTATGACATTAGCAGAAGGATAGTTAAAATACAATACCAAAAGATTAAGAGCTGATTATTATACTTGTGTTTTCAATGATTTCTTTTGCATATTCACCATAAATAGAAATAAGTAAATTGATAAAATTGAATATATCACCTTTAAAATAATAACCTGTAAAATCAATTATAGAAGTTTCGTCTAATGTAGAAAATATATTTATAAATTGTAAATAGGAATTGCATTCTTCTGTATCTATTTTAATTGATAAATATTCAGTAAATATTTCATTTATGCCAATATACTTAGCTTCTGTTGCAATGCCTAATATTTTTTGTGGAAATAATATCTTTTTGGTTTTATTTCTTGATAATCTATGTATAAATTCGTGGATTAATAGATGATCACAAAAAGCTGATTCACGAATGTAGATATTTCCAGTATCAGCATCACACCTGCCACGATTTTTACCAACGGCAAGGTCTTTATAATCATCAATGCATTTATCATCTGGAATGATATAAACATTTTGTGTTAAATCTGGTATAGAATCAAAGTTTTTAATATATTTGCTATATTCTTTTTTTATTTTATTGTAGTATTTGTCATTTATTCTATTCAGTTCAGTAGTATAATCCATATCTAAAAATCCTTTCGCAAATTAAATACATTATACAACAAAAGCTGGGAAATCCCCAGTTTTTTTAATGTCCAAAATTCCATAATACATATAAGTTGTCTGGCATATTAAATAAGAACATATTAAAAAGAATGGAGGTTAGAACAATGAAAAAGATAAGTCAATATATATTTGGATTTATACTTTTTGCAATCGTAATGATAATGTCACCAATATATGCACAAGCTAATGCATATGATGATTATAATGCATATGGAAATCAAGGTATTGCTTTTAGTGGTGGTGAAATTATAGTAGTTTCAAGAGGGCATAAGGCATCATCTGGATTACGATACCGCAGTATAGGCTGGAATATATCACTAAATAAAGATGGCACAAATCATGATTTTTATCTTGATAATAGCTGGGGAAATAGATATGAACAAGAAGTTGGAGATTATGTATATACAACAACTCGTTTTTCAGAATCTCTTATTGAACAAAAAAGTGGAGTTAGCCTTAGAACTGGAAGTATTGCAATGACTGCAAATGCAAGAATGGAAGCCTACAATGCAAGTACTGGTAAAGTATATTCAACAAATAATAGTTGGTCTGATTGGAGTGCACATACTAAAACAAGTAACTGGAACAGTTGGGCAATAGCAAATGTATTAAAACCATATAAAGATGATTTTTATGATAAATATATTCACTGGTCATCTTATTATTTAACCGTTGCAAAAGGAACTGGTGTTTCAAGTACATATGGTAGCGGTTGGTATAGTGCTTGGTCTACTGCAAGTTATGGTGGAACAGCAGCAACAGGATATCATAGTGCAAGTAGTGGAACAACTACAGTAAATTCAAATAAAACAGTAACAGTAAAAGCAGATCCAAATATATTAACTATTAATTTTAATGGAAATGGTGGAAGTAATGTACCAAGTACACAAACTTGGGCATATGATTCATATTATGGATTACCAAGTACAAAACCAGTAAAAGCTGGATATACTTGGAAGGGTTGGTCAACAAAATCCGCTTGGGATTCAAATGCATCTAAATGGGGAACAGGTGGATGGTATTCGGCACAAGCTTGGGCATCAGCATTTGGAAAAGATTTAGGTGCTAATAATCAATCAGTAACCCTATATGCACAATGGGAAAGAACTATAACATATACGTTTTATTACTTTAACAATCAATCTAAAACAGCATCAGTAACATTCCATAATGGTGATGCAAAGCAAACAATGACAATACCACCAGAAGCAAGAAAATCTGGTAAATCATATGGTGGATATAGTGACTGGAATTTTCGTGGATTTAGTAGTGGAACAGCTTGGAATTCTGGACTTGATATTGATGCCAGTACAGCAACATTAACTATAAGTAGTTCTAATACAAACCAAATATATCACGCACAGTATCAAAGAAGTGTAGTAATTACATACATTGATTATGGTGATAATAGACAATATACTAATACACAAAAACAAACAGCGTATTTAAACTATAACGGATATAGTGTACATTCACCAACATTTAGATCACGAACACAAAATGCAATGCAGTATACAGAAAATGGTGTTAATGGTACTAAAAAAGAAAGCTGGAGTGCAAGGGGATGGACAACAAAAACAACCCCAAATGGTTCAGTTGAATTAAATCAAAATACTGATTTTAGTACATATCAAAATAGAACTTATTATGGATTGTATCAAAAGAGTGTAACATTAAAATATAATGCAAATGGTGGAACAGTATCACCAACATCTAATTCATATACAAGATGGGCAAATGCATCAAATGTTGCAGGAGCAACAAGACAAACATATACAATGCCAACACCAACTTGGACAGAAAATAATGTAACAAAATATAGTTTTGGTGCGTGGACATATAATGCATATACACCAAATAGTGATTTTTATGGAAAAGTAGTAGGCACAAATAATGGTTATGGACAGTTTACATATACACCATTAGTAAGTGATACAGTATATGCAGCATGGACAAATAAGACAGAGCAAACATCATATGAACCAAATGTAACAGTAACAAAAGAAGCTGTATGGAATAATCCAAGCGGTGATAATAGTGCAGTTGATTTTGATGCAAAGCAAAACATTGATATAGATGGAATAGCAAGGGTTACAGTAAAAGTCAATATAACAAATAAAAATAATATTGGTGCAAAAGATATTAATGTAACAGATTATTTCAATACGGATATGTGGGATTATTATCAAGCAGAAAATATAAGACCAAATGTAAGTAAAGGATATATAAGTCAACGTGGTGACACCATATCATGGGTAATACCAAATAATACAACAGGAACAGTAACACTTACATATTATGTAAAAATCAAAGAACCTTATTGGAGTGTTGATAATGATACCAATGACTATATCAATAAGATTCCAGATTTAGATAAATACTTAGCATCATTAACAGACAGCAGTAAAAACCCAGGAACAGCAAGCAACAATAATTTTTATTATTGCAGTAGTACAGATGCAAGTAAAGCATATGTATGGGTAAGTTATATCTATTCCCTTTGTTCCATCTAATGTGATGTATGCTGGATATGATACTTCATTATAATATGTTTCGCCGCCAAGTTCATATTTATGCGTATAGCTTGTCACAAGATTATTATCACCCATTACAGGATTTATATATAATGTGCTTTCTATTATTGCATAATCAGTACCTTTGTCTACTGGGTATGTCTTACCATTCTTAATACCTTGGTATCTTTCAACTAATTCATTTATGTGTTTTTGTAAAATGCTATTATTTACTGTTGTTACATATTTTTTAGCATCTACATTATTAAGTCTTAATCCGCCAAGTGTATCACTTGTATATCCCCAAGTATTTACTTGTAAATTATATGGTAAATATGTCATTGTGCTATCATATTCTGTTCCGCTTACATCTTTTGCATCTGTATTTGGATAATCACCATTGATTGTTGTTACTTTATCATTGAAAAGACTTCCACGTTTGCTGTATTCATCTTTATATAATTTATCAAGATATGTACCAAAATCTACAGTTACACGATCTGCGTAACCGCCAGCACTTATTTTAACTACTCCCATCTCACCATTTCTAAATTGATTTAATGATAATTGTCTTGTTAAATAATCTGGTAATGAATCTGATATTTCAACTGCACCTGTTAAGCAAAATACATATAAATCATATGTTTTTTCTGTCCAGTTACCTACATTATCGTATACACGGATTGTAAGTTGTAAATGTCCTAAAATATCTTTATCTGTTGGATCTAATGTTACTTTGACGTTACCTGTCTTATTCATTGTGTTTGTGCTGTCATATGTTACCTTTACATATTTGTTATCATTTGATGTTGTTGCATTTGAATCAAATATTGTAATAGGCTCATTATCTACACGTTTCAATGTTACTTGTACATTATCTCTTGACGTATTAATCCAATCTTCATTAGTAGCATATGGACTGTTTACACCAGATACATCATCCTTGAATTTGAATGTTAATTCTTTGGTTGCAGCTGTTGGATTTGTTGCTCTATCAACTAAGTTGATATCCATATATCCATCGCTTTCTGTCCATTGACCATATGTATCTGATTTTGTCTTAATATTGCTATCCGCTGTTATTATTGGATCTGTTGCATCTATTGTTAAATCAAGTCTCTTATTTGCTAATGTACTGGTATTTCTTGTTGTTTCAAATGTCTTATTTTGCTTACTATTGGTTGTTCTTATAAATGGATATACACTAAATTTCAATCCATCTTGATTTGTTGCATAGTCAGTATCATATGTTGTTAATGATCCATATGGATATACAACACCATTATTTGTATGACTACCACGAACATTATCTGCTTCTGATACTTTAAGTAAATCTAATGCTTTGAATCCACTTGATAACTTACTACTTGTTGTATTGCTCCAAGTATTACTTCTCATTGAACTTATACCAAGTGCATTATCTATTACTTCTTGTGTTTTATTTACAGATTGCATATCCATTATGTTATTTGTAATCTGGTAATATGAATAACTTCTTGATAATTGAGAACGTTCATATATCTTAAATAATGAATTTGCACCCTTTGTATCATATCTTACGAAATAAGTATTATTGTAACTACTATCAATATTACGATAAATATTATTTGTATCGCTTTGTATACCAATTTGGTGTGATGTTGGAATCCAGTTTACTTGTCTCATTACTACATATGGTGTTGCATTATGAATTTTTCTACTTGTATTAACCAATTTTCCAGAATTTATTTTATAAATTATAATACTATTGAAGGGGATAATAGTAAAATGGCAGCAAGTGTAGAGGCTACAACAGAAATCAGTATATCAAACTGGACAGCAGTTGGAAACAGCTATTTAAGACCATTTATACATTATTTCTATATGCCACTTGAAGCTAAAAAGATGACACAAAGTGCTCCATATTATGTAACACTTACAGAATATGGTTTTCTCGACGAAAGCATAAGAAAGAATATAGAAGGCAGAGTAAAGAATATTCTGACCAGCTTCAAATGGCTATTGCTAATGAGAGTAAAATAGGAATTGAATTATTGGGATTGCAAGGTCAGATAAAGGATTTTCAAGAAAAAATAGATAAAATTAAAAGAAAATCAGAACAAGATCAAATAACTTTTGATATCTGGGAGAAAAATAAAAAATATGAAATTCGTAATTTAGAAGTTGAATCAGAAAATCTGGGAAAAAGACTAAATAGTATTGAAATAAATGAGTTCAATCCAGATTTAAACTATGAAGAATTACAATTGAGTAATCCATGGTTTGACATAAATTATAGAAGGTTACAGTCACAATTGTTTATTAAAGCATTGGAAGTTAGGAAACAATTTTTGTATGAAAATATAAAAAATATAAAAGCGGCTTATACTATATGGAACAAACAAAGTGAGTATCTTGAAAAGAAACATATAATATCGGAGGCATGGAATTGGATAAATATGACTATACCAGTTATAGGTTCTACATTTGCTAGTTTCTCAAGAATGTGTGCAAATATGGGGAAAGAAACTATGGGACATTTGTTTATTGATGAAGCAGGGCAAGTACTTCCACAAGCAAGTGTGGGAGCTATTTTTAGAAGTAAATATGTTATGGCAGTTGGAGATCCTGCACAGATAAAACCTGTTCTTACATTGGATTCTAATATTCTTAATATGCTGGGAGAATATTATGGTGTATCAAAACAATATTTATCTGAAACAGCATCTACACAAACATTAGTAGATGCAATAAGTCAATACGGATTTTATAAGGATAATAACAAAGAAGACTGGATAGGAATACCATTATGGGTACATAGAAGATGTAAATATCCTATGTTTGATATTTCAAATAAAATTTCATATTCGGGTAATATGGTACAGGGAGAAGATGCTCATGGAATTTCTGAATGGTATGATATAAAAGGCCGTGCAGTGGATAAATATGTTGCAGAACAAGGGGATTTTTTGAGAGAAAAACTTAAAAATATGATAATGGAAAATCCTGATATTGTAAATAAACAAAAGGAGGATATCGTATATGTGATTAGCCCTTTTAAGAATGTTGCATATCAATTATCACAGGAATTAAAGAAAATTGGTTTTACAAGATATGATAAAAATGGCAAAGTTACTAATATTGGAACTGTTCATACATTTCAGGGAAAAGAAGCACCTATTGTATTTTTAGTGTTGGGTGCAGATGAAAAATGTATTGGAGCAGCAAATTGGGCAATGGGAACAGAAAATCCTAATATTATGAATGTTGCAGCAACACGAGCAAAAGATGAGTTCTATATTATTGGTGATAAGAAAATGTATTTATCACTTAATAGTGATGTAATAAATGATACATATGAGATAATAAAAAAACATATGCTTTTATGATGTATGATGATTTGAGCATATATAGAATCCATATCAACGGAAAATGTTAAAAAATAGGCTTTTGCTAAAAGTATCACTTAAAAAAGTATGATACTTATTAGCAAAAGCTTTTTTATTTAATAGAAAATTCCAATAGAATTTCATAATTAAATAAAAGACACTGCGTGCCGATAATGTGCACTCGCGCGAAGTTGAATACCAGTTTGTGTTTCATAAATTATGAATATACTAAGTTCTAGAAAAAATATTATTGAGATGATTCAGAATGTTAATATAAACAGCTTGATTGATTTCTGCTTGTTTGATTTTAAAAGCTGAGATTGAAAAGATATTAGAATACATGATATAATTATATATTATGAGAAGTTAAGTGAATATTGTAACAGAGAGAAAATATTATATTGACAATCAGATATGTAAGTTGACGATTGAAAATAATGGGTAATGTTAATTATTTTATGGATATATATGAAGAATGAGGGGTGACGTTTATGAAATCAAACTTTGAATTTTTACAATCAGAGTTTCCGGTTTTGTCTACATTGGGTGGTCAGGCTGAAAAATATTGTTTTTCTGACCCTAATTCCTGCTTTATAAAATTAGGAATGATTGGGGAAAGCATAGTTAATTTGATGTTTACGTATGATAGAATTCCGTTTCCTTATGATAACACAGCAGTTACGAGAATAAATACGCTTCAAAGAGAAGGTATGTTGACACAGGATTTAACAGATATTTTACACGCTCTTAGAAAAGCAAGAAATAAGGCTGTGCATGCGAATTATGATTCAGTATCAGAATGCAAAATCTTGCTTGAAATGGCATATAGTCTTTGTGAATGGTTTATGCAGACTTATGGTGATTGGAATTATCAGCATCATAATTTTGTTATGCCTGAATTAGAGAGTAACAATGTATTGGTTACACAGGAAGAAAAAGAGGCAGAGGAAAAACAGGCAGAAAAACTTACAAAACAGGCTGAGCAAAAAGCAAGTATGGCTGAAGCTGTTTCTAAATCAGAACGACAGAAGCAAGCAGGTAAAATGGCAAGTCAAAGACCAAAATCAGAAGCCGAAACGAGATATATAATTGACGAGCAATTGCGTCAGGTGGGTTGGGAAGCAGATACAGAAAATCTGCGTTATTCTAAAGGAACTCGCCCAATAAAAGGACACAATATGGCTATTGCTGAATGGCCAACCAATTCTACAGTAGGACATAGTGGACGTGTAGATTATGCATTGTTTGTTGATACTAAGCTTATAGGAGTTATTGAGGCAAAAGCATTACATAAGGATATTCCGTCTGTTATTGATTATCAGGGAAAAGAATATCCACGCAATATTCGTAAGGAAGATTCAGAGTATCAGATTGGAGAATGGGGTGAATATAAAGTACCATTTACATTTGCAACCAATGGAAGACCATATTTAAAGCAGCTTGAAACAAAGTCAGGTATATGGTTTTTAGATTTGAGAAGCCCTGCAAATAATCCCAAAGCTCTTCATGGCTGGATTAGTCCTATGGGAATGGTGGAATTGTTGGAGAAAAATCCTCAGGAGGGTAATTCAGCATTGAAAGCATTATCATATGATTTTCTTACTGACCCTAATGGATTAAATCTTCGTGAATATCAGTTAAATGCTATTAAGGCAGCAGAACAGTCAGTTATTGATGGAAAAAAGAATATTCTTTTGGCTATGGCGACAGGAACAGGAAAAACACGTACTGTATTGGGGATGATTTATCGTTTTTTAAAGACAAACCGATTTAGACGTATTTTGTTTCTTGTTGATCGAACTTCTCTTGGAGAACAGGCTTCAGATGTATTCAAAGAAGTTAAATTGGAAGACTTAATGACACTTGATGATATTTATAATATCAAGGGACTTGAAGATAAAAATATTGATAAAGAAACCAGAATTCAAGTTGCTACTGTGCAGAGTATGGTCAAGCGTATCTTATACAATGATAGCGAAACTAAGCCAGCTGTTACGGACTATGACTTGATTATTATTGATGAAGCACACCGCGGATACATTCTTGACAAGGAAATGGGCGACACTGAAATTTTGTATCGTGACCAGAGAGATTATCAAAGTAAATATCGAAGTGTAATTGAATATTTTGATGCGGTGAAGATTGCACTTACGGCAACGCCGGCACTTCAGACGACAGAGATTTTTGGACAACCAGTGTTTAAATATACATATAGGGAAGCTGTCATAGAAGGGTATTTAGTAGATCATGATGCTCCCCATCATCTGGAAACAAAACTCAGTACAGGCGGGATTCACTATAAATCAGGTGACACAGTTATGATTTATGATTCTGTGACAGGAGAGATTACCAATAGTGAATTATTGGATGATGAATTAGATTTTGATATTGAACAGTTTAATCGACAGGTTATTACAGAAAATTTCAATAAGACAGTTTTAAGCGAAATTGCTCGAGATATAGATCCTGAAAATCCAGAAGAACAGGGTAAAACTTTAATATATGCAGTTGATGACCAACATGCAGATATGATTGTATCAATTTTGAGAGATATTTATTCGGAATATGGAGTTTCTAACGAGGCTATTATGAAGATAACAGGCAGCGTTGGTGATGGAAATCCTAAGAAAGTGCAGGAAGCTATCAAACGCTTTAAGAATGAGAATTATCCAAGCATTGCAGTAACAGTAGACCTGTTGACTACAGGAATTGATGTTCCGGAAATTACAACATTAGTGTTTATGCGACGTGTGAAATCACGTATTTTATTTGAACAGATGTTGGGTCGTGCTACGAGACTTTGTCCGAAAATTCATAAGACACATTTTGAAATATATGATCCTGTTGGTGTATATGATTCTTTGAATGATGTGAATACTATGAAACCAGTAGTCGCAAATCCTACAACGAGCTTTACCCAGCTATTAGATGGACTGTCTGAGATTAATGATGACAAACAGGTGGAGCAACAGATTAATCAGATAATTGCTAAATTACAGAGAAAGAAACGAAATATGTCACCTAAAATGATGGATTATTTCATAAGTATGACTGATGGAAAAGATCCATCGCAGTTTATTATGGAAATTGAAAAATCAGATGTGCAGGAAGCTAAGAAATGTCTGCTTAAATATCGTGACGTATTCAAAATGTTACAAGAGACAAAATCAAATGGTACTCGTCCTGTTGTGGTTTCTGATGCAAAGGATGAATTGACAGAACATTCCCGTGGATATGGAAATGCGGAAAAACCAGAAGATTATCTGAATGCGTTCTCACGTTTTATTCAAAGTAATCGAAATGAAATTGCTGCGTTAAATATTATCTGTACAAGACCAAAGGATTTGACAAGAAAAGATTTGAAGGATCTCAGATTAACACTTGATAGAGAGGGTTTTACTACACAACAGCTGAATACTGCAATTTATGAATTGACTAATGAAGAGATAATGGCAGATATTATAAGTCTAATTCGACGTTATGCAATTGGTTCAACATTGATTAGTCATGATGCACGTATTCACAGAGCAGTTGAGAAACTTAGGAAAAAACATAATTTTTCAAAACAGGAACTAAGCTGGATATCTCGTATTGAAAAATATCTGCTTGGAGAATCTGTAATGAATATCAAGGTATTTGATGAAGATAGCAGATTTGCAGACCATGGAGGATTTAATAAAATAAATAAGGTGTTTCAAAATAATCTGGAAAGTATTGTGCTTGAATTAAATGAATATTTGTATGATGACGGAGGAAATGTTGCATGACAACACAGGAAATTGTATCAAAATTATGGAATTTATGTAATGTACTAAGAGATGATGGTATCACTTATCATCAGTATGTTACAGAATTAACCTATATTTTGTTTTTAAAAATGGCGAAGGAAACTGGAACAGAAGAACAGATTCCGGAAAAATACCGTTGGGATGAATTAACAGCTAAAAGTGGAGTTGAATTGAAGAAGTTTTACAAGGAACTGTTAACAGAACTTGGGGATAATGGTACAGGTAGAATTCGTGAAATTTATCAGGGAGCAGCAACAAATATTGATGAGCCTAAAAATCTTGAGAAAATTATATTAACGATAGATAGTCTTGATTGGTATTCTGCAAAAGAAGAAGGGCTTGGAAATCTTTATGAAGGATTATTGGAGAAAAATGCTAGTGAAAAGAAATCAGGCGCGGGCCAGTATTTTACTCCACGTGTTTTGATAGATGTGATGACAAAGCTTATGAAACCGCAGGTAGGAGAGAAGTGTAATGACCCTGCCTGTGGAACATTTGGTTTTATGATTGCTGCACATCAATATGTTGCAGACCATACGGATAATTTTTTTGATATTCAAGATGCAGATTTGGCAAGATTTGAGAGAGATGAAGCATTTACAGGTTGTGAGCTTGTTCATGATACGCATCGTCTGGCATTAATGAATGCTATGCTGCATGATATTGAAGCTCCAATTATATTAGGTGATACACTTTCAAATATTGGAAAATCAATGCATGATTACGATCTAGTTTTGACAAATCCTCCTTTTGGAACTAAGAAAGGCGGAGAACGTGCTACACGTGATGATTTTACGTATCCTACAAGTAACAAACAGTTAAATTTTTTACAGCATATTTATCGAAGCTTAAAAAACAACGGAAAAGCAAGAGCTGCTGTTGTATTGCCGGATAATGTGTTATTTGCAGATGGCGATGGAGAGAAAATCAGAATGGATTTATTAGATAAATGTAATCTGCACACAATTCTTCGTCTTCCTACCGGAATATTCTATGCGCAGGGTGTTAAGACAAATGTACTTTTCTTTACTCGTGGAAAAACAGATAAGGGAAATACAAAAGAAGTCTGGATCTATGACCTTAGAAATGATATGCCATCATTTGGAAAAACCAATCCTTTAAAACCTGAGCATTTTGATGAATTTATAGAATGTTATGCAGATGGAGATCTGAGCAGGCGAAAAGAAACTTATAGTGAAGAAAATCCAAATGGCAGATGGCGTAAGTTTTCAATTCGGGATATTCTTGCAAGAGATAAGACTAGCTTGGATATTACATGGATGAAGACAGAATCTGATACAGATAATTATACACTTGCAGAATTATTAGATCAGATTAAAGAAAAATCTCAGAATATTGCCAAAGCGGTTTCAGAACTGGAACAACTGATTGGAGAAGTGGAGAAGTAATGGATACAAAAGCATTAAGACAAAAAATACTAGATCTGGCTATCCGTGGAAAACTTGTCCCACAGGATCCAAATGATGAGCCAGCAGAGGTATTATTGGAGCGTATCAGAGAGCAGAAGCAACAGATGCTCAAGGAAGGTAAGCTCAAGAAAAAGGATCTTAAGAATGATACAATTATCTTTAAAGGTGAGGATAATTTGCATTATGAGAAGTTTCAGGATGGAACGGTGAAATATATTGAGGATGAGATACCATTTGAACTGCCGGAGGGGTGGGCTTGGACAAGATTAGGATGTATTACTGATGTTATTCAATATGGTTTAAGTAATTCCGCTGAGACAACTGGTGATTATCGATTGTTGAGAATTACAGACATTCAGAATGGTTGTGTGAATTGGGATACTGTCCCATTTACATGTACTGATGAACCAGAAAAATATTTGCTCCATAAAGATGATATTGTATTTGCTCGTACAGGAGCTACTGTGGGTAAATCTTTTTTAATTACTGATTTGTCATATGCTTCTGTATACGCATCGTATCTCATTAGAATTAGGCTTATCAATAGTATTTCAGCAAATTACATTTATCAGTTTTTTAATAGTTATTGCTATTGGGAGCAAGTTACTGATAAGGCAGTAGGAGTTGGACAGCCAAACTGCAACGGAACTGCATTAAGAGAACTATTTGTTCCGTTGCCTTCTCAAGCTGAACAGAACAGAATTGTTCTAGCTGCCGATAATCTTTTAAAAATTGTGGATACCATTACTTTCGAACGAGAAAGTTTATCCGAACTTATACAGACTACAAAGTCAAAAATCCTTGACCTTGCCATCCGTGGCAAGCTTGTACCGCAAGACCCAAATGATGAGCCAGCTTCTGTACTGCTTGAGCGTATACGAGCCGAAAAAGAAGAACTGATTAAGCAAGGCAAAATCAAGCGTGATAAGAAGGAATCTGTTATCTTCAAAGGTGATGATAACTCTTATTATGAGAAGGTTGGCAGTAAGATAGAAAACATAGATGACCAAATATCGTTTGATTTACCGCAAGGATGGTTATGGTGCCGTGGATATTCCTG
The DNA here is from genome assembly GCA_050874785.1 of Lachnospira sp. GTDB lineage: Bacteria > Bacillota > Clostridia > Lachnospirales > Lachnospiraceae > Lachnospira. The sequence goes on along the minus strand of JBNMLJ010000006.1, from coordinate 1,185 downwards.
TTTTGACGGAATGGAAAACAAAAAGCCACAAGGAGAGTACTTTGACTATATTGATATTGATTCAATTGACAATCAAAATCACTGTATCAAAGAAGCAAAGCATATACTTGTTGTAAAAGCTCCCAGTCGTGCGATTCGAGCTGTTAAAAATGGAAGTGTTCTTTTCTCATTAGTAAGACCTTACCTTGAAAATATTGCTATTATAGATGAAAAACACAGTAATTGTATAGCATCAACAGGATTTTATATCTGTAATTCTAATGGAATGCTATTGCCAGAATTTATGTTCTTTTTAATGATTTCAGGATATGTTGTTAATGGTCTTAACCAATTAGGTAATTGCGAAACAAGTTCGCAATCCTGATTAAAAATGCGGTAAGAATCCTGCAATGCAGGATTCTTAAGATGAGAAGCAGGTGACATCAAAATTAGACATGAAAAAAGACTTCCCAGATGGACTGCGAAGGAAAGATGATATGAATATCGAATATCATGCAATTAAAGGCTTTAAACTCCGTATGTATTGATGTTTATGAATTTTATCCGCAACAAGTACGGTAACAAGCTGTGTGATTCCCGCGAGAAGTAAATCAGCATGAAGAGTTTTTTCATTCTGCGTTTTACGATTCGCAATGCAGAAACTATCCTTGAAATGGTTGATTGATTTTTCAACATTTACACGGATTTTGTAGGTGTCTTCCCATTCATGCGAGCCTCGTTCTACACCAGGATAGGCGCGGAGATTTTTCTCAGGATAAATATAAATCATTCGTCCACAGGAAGAAGTGGTGCATGGATTATCACAGTGGCATTTACGATAAGTTTTTCCAGTCTGCTTATCACGCAACCATTTCATTTTGGGGCATACAAATTTCATGGTAGGAAGTTTGCTTCTTAAATGTGATTTACTGCCTTCTCGTTTCATAGGAAGCGTAGAATCGTGTGGACAGCAGGGAATGCCATTTTCATTAACTGTGTAGTCAGTTCCTTCCATGGATAATTTTACCCGGAGAGGAATAAAAGCCTTACGAAATCCAATGTCTTCAAAAAGAGATTTATAGATTTCAATCGTATCAAAAGCAGCATCCCCAAGAAACGTCTTCGGCTCTATTAAAGGATGCTTTTTGAAAAAATCAATTAAAACAGGAAGCAGCGCTTTTGAGTCTGCAAGAGATTTATCCTCAT